>CAMDEX010000192.1 GCA_945897075.1 Litorilinea aerophila | reverse complement strand
CAGACCCGTGAAACGTGAAACGTGAGAGTACGTCACGTAAACTCACGTTTCACGTTTCACGTTTCGGCTGCCAACTTTGGCTTGTGGCTTCGCCACCTTATGCAATACGTACTACGCAATACGGCTCTCCTGCCCGCTTGCCGCCGACTTCTGGATGCCTTCGATGATTTTCACGCTGATCAGCGCCTGCTGGCGGGTCACGATGTCGGTCTGCTCCCCCTCCAACTGGCGCACGTAGTCCAGGGCGAAGCGGCCATAGGAATTGCCGCCTTCGGGCACAGCCACCGGAATGTTGACCGGCTGGCCGTTCAGATTCGTGTACAACTCCATGCGGTCTTCGCTGCCGATGTAGGCGCCGCCTTCGGTGCCGTAGATTTCCGTGTAGAACTGGTCCTCGAAGTGGACGGCCCAACTGACCTCCAGAATGAGGGTCGCGCCGTTGGCGAAACGGATAAAACCCCAGGCGAAGTCGTCCACATCGAAGCGCGCGCCGGGGGTGGGCTTCTGCTTGTCCATGCCCCAGCCGCCCAGCCCCAGCCCGCGCGGGCCAAATTTGGCGTAGCTCGCCCCGCTCACCGAGACAGGTTCGGGGTAGCCCATCAGATAGAGCGCCCGGTCCATGGCGTGGATGCCGATGTCGAAGAGGCAGCCGCCCCCGGCCAGGTCGTTGTTGGTGAACCAACTGCCATAACCGGGGATACCTGCACGCCGATTCCAGATGGTGCGGGCGGCGTAGATTTCGCCGAAGAAGCCGGCGTCCACCTGCTGCTTGGCGCTCTGCACCGGGTTCGAGTAGCGGTAGTGGGTGCCCACAGCCAGCAGTTTGCCCATCTCGTCCGCCACATCGTACATTTCCTGGGCGTCTGCGCTGGAGAGTGCCAACGGCTTTTCACACAGGACGTTAGCCCCGGCGCGCAGTGCGGCGATGGTCATCGGTTTGTGGAAGATGTTGGGCGTCGCCACCACAACGATATCCAGCCCCTCTTTGGTCAGCATCTCGTTGTAGTCAGAATAGGCAGCCGGGACGCCGGTAGTCTGGGCCGCTTCCTGGGCACGCGCCAAGTTTACGTCACAGATCGCCACAACTTCGGCGTTGGGCACAGCCTGAAAATTGGGGATATGTCCCCGCTGCACGACCGCGCCCGCGCCGATCATCCCGACGCGGTATTGTTTGGAAGATGTGTTCATCGCTTGGTTTTGCTCCTTTGGGTGGGGATAGGGAACTGGGGAGCGGGGATTGGCGATCGGAGACTGGGGATTAGGGACAGACGACCTTCCCGATCCCCGATCCCCAGTCCCTAATCCCTTATCCCCTATCCCCTTATCATCGCCTCAATATCATCAAAAATTACGGCGTGTACAATTTTGGGGCCGTGGACGCCCATTGTCAAGATTCCTTCCAAGTCGGCCGATTTGCTCGGCCCGCTGACCAGCGCCACATTGCGGCTCTCGCGCAGAAAGTCGGTCAGCCTGTCATCCTGGCGCATCTGTGCCAGCCACGCCTCCGCCGTGGGATAGATGCGGCTGATAGGCAGCAGCAGCAGATGGCGGAAAGGGGTCAGGCTGGCAGCCCGGCTCTTGTGGGGGCCAGCCCCCAGCACGACTGTACCCGTGGCCGCAAAGGCTGCGTCCACACCGGTGATGCCGGCCCGGGCGTGGCGCACCCGCGCCCGTTCCTCTGGGTCGTGGAGATTGTGCGGCTCGATCACCCGGAACTCCAGATCGGCCAGTGCGGGCGTCAAGCCGTCAATGGGGAGCAGATCCGGCGACCAGATGAGAACGTCGCGGTCGCCGGGCTGTTCGGGCCGTTCGGTGCGCCGCGCCGCCGCATCCTCCCCAATCCACATCTGCAAGCGACCGATAGCGGCCATACGCGCCTCGGCCACCGTTTCCACCACCTCGAAAGTTCCGTGCAGCGTCTCCAACTCCGCGCCAAAGCGCCGGGCCAGCGCCCAGCGATCCCCCTCGGCCGCGCCAACGGTCATCCGCTCGTCCGCGGTCAAGCGGCGGGTCTCCGGCGGCGGAAAGCGCAGTTCCGGCTGGCGCAGGGCTGTGCGTAATCGGTTCAGGATTTCGTCGCGTGCGGGCATAGGAGGTCGCAAGTGGCAGGTGGCAGGTGGCAAGTCAATCTGAACGGAGGAAGGGAGGAAGGGAGGAAGGGAGGACAGACGTGTCCGCTCGTCTTCCCTTCCTCCCTTCCTCCCTTCATTCTTTCCGGTTTCGTATCTCTTGTCTCTCCTCCCACCACGCCCGAAAGCTCTTCTTGGCGAAGGGCGGGAAGTCGCGGTGGTCGGTCCAGCCGTTGAGGGGAGGGGGCATCCATTTGATGTTGCCGCCGGTCATCCCGGCCAGCAGATTGGTGGAGAGGCTGGCCAGTTTGCCGCCCCGCTCGTAGACCTCCCGGCTGCTCATCGCCTTCACAAAGCCCTGCATCGCCAGCTTCTCCAGCCGGGGCGGGACGTTCTGCTCGACCAGATCGGCGCGCAGATCCACCAGCAGCCGGGGCAGATCGATTTTGACCGGGCAGACATCCCGGCACGCACCGCAGAGGGTGGTGGCGTGGGGCAACTCTTTGAAACGGGCGATCTCCGGGGCCAGGGCCGGGGAAATGACCGCACCGATCGGCCCGTTGTAGGTGCTGCCGTAGGCGTGGCCGCCGATCTCCTGGTAGACCGGGCAGACATTTAGACACGCACCGCAGCGGATGCAGAGCAGCGCCTCGCCGTAGCCCCGTTCGAGCATTTGCAAACGGCCATTGTCCATCAACACGACGTGTACCTGCTCCGGGCCGTCGGGCTGGTCGGCCTGGCGCGGGCCGCTGGTCATCGAGCAGTAGACGCTGAGCTGCTGTCCGGTGGCGCTGCGGCAGAGTACCTGCAACTGAAGCAACGCGTCCTCCACCGTCGGCACAACCTTTTCGATCCCCATCAGCACCACATAGACTTTGGGCATACTGCTCACCATCCGCCCGTTGCCCTCGTTGGTGACAATGCAGATCGTCCCCGTCTCGGCGATGGCGAAATTGCAGCCGCTGACGCCCATCTGCGCGTCAAAAAATTCGTTGCGCAGACGCACGCGGGCCGCACTGGTCATCTCCGTGGGATCCATCGTGCGCGGCATATCCAGCTTTTCGTGAAAAATTTGGGCGATCTCCTCCAACCGTTTGTGAATGACGGGGGCGACGATATGGCTGGGCGGCTCCCCGGCCAGTTGGATGATATATTCGCCCAGGTCGGTCTCCACCACCTTCAGCCCGGCCTGTTCCAATATGTGATTCAGGTGAATCTCTTCGGTCGCCATGGATTTGGCTTTGACGACTGTTTTTGCGCCGTTTTGCAGGCCAATCCCGCGCACAATCTCGCCCGCTTCCACCCCGTCGCGCGCCCAATGCACGACAATGCCGTTGGCTTTGAAATTGCGCTCCAACTGCTCCAAATAGTCGGGCAGGTTGCGCAGCACATCTTCCTTCATCTGCCGGGTCTGGGAACGCAGCTTTTCGCCGTCTATGCTGCCCATCGCTTTGGCGCGGACCAGGAGCAGCCGATCCGTGGCGCGCACAATCGCCGGGGCCAGGTGGCTGTCGCCCAACGCCTGGGCCACCCGCTCTTTGAAGGGAGCTTCCAGATCGATCACTGCCATCAGCCAGCCTCCTTTTCGCCCGCGTCCTGCCAGCGCCGGGGGTGATCAGCGGCCAGTGGCGCTTCTTGCGCGGGCGGGTGCAGACGGCTGCCCAACTGCCCGTTGAGAATCTCGGCGATGTGTACGGCGCGACAGTTGATCTTCTCCCGGCTGAGGATACCGTTGATGTGTGTCATGCAGCTTACGTCGCACATCGCCACCAGATCCGCGCCGCTCTTGGCGAGATTGTCGGCCTTGCGCCGTCCCATCGCGCCGCTGATCCCCGCATTCTTCACGGCAAAGAGACCGCCAAAACCGCAGCAGTCGGTGGCGTCGGGCAGGGGAACGATCTGCGCGCCTTCTACGCTGGCGAGGAGTGCGCGCGGCTGCGCGTCGATGCCCAATTCCCTCAGGAGGTGGCAGCAGGGATGATAGGTGATTTTGCCGTCCAGCCTGGCCCGCGTATCGGTGACGCCCAGCACATCCACCAGAAATTCGGTCAATTCGTAGGTCACAGAGGCCAGCCGCTGGGCGAGTTGGCGCAGAGGGCGCTCGTTGGAATCCTCGAAAAGCACGTCGTAGAAGTGGCTGGTCATTGTGGCGCAACTGCCGGAGGGCGCGACAATCGCCTCTACGCTGCCGTTCTCCACCATCGGCCCAAAGACCTGCAAGAAGCGCCGGGCCAGCACCCGCGCCTCGTCCCGGTAGCCGGCGTTGAAGGCGGGCTGACCGCAGCAGGTCTGCTCCAGCGGGAAGACGACTTCGATGCCCTGGCGTTCCAGCAGTTCTGTGGCCGCAATCCCTACGCTGGGGTAGAGCATATCGGCCATGCAGGTAACGAAAAGAGCAACACGGCGGGGCGGGGTTAAGAAGGATTTTTTGTGCATAGATGAGAAAATGGGTATTGGGTAGTAGATAGCCAACGATAGCGCCACTCCGGTACTCGCTGTCAGCGGTCCACAAGATACAGTTCAATCGCTTCCTGGATGTTTTGCAGAGCTTCTTCTACTGTCTCTCCTTCACTGATACAACCAGGCAAAGAAGGGAGGTAAACAGTATACCCACCCTCATCGCTGGCCTCGAACACAACTTTGAAACGCATCGTGTTTTCTCCTTACGAATTATTTCCCAAAATTTGTGGATATCACGAGAAAATCGATACTTGGGCCAGAAAGTCTTCGATTTTAACAATTCCAACGCCTTGATACGACTTCATCGCTAACAGATGACCTCACTTCATGCACAATCTCGTTGATCTCATCCAAAGACATCGATTCCTCTTCAGGCGCATCCTCGACTCGCTTCAAGGGAGATGGTATCAAGCGTCTGGCAATCTCGAGCGGCAATTGTACTGTATTATTTGCTGTGAGTGTTGCAATCTCAAACATGGCTGTTTTCCTCTCTGCCTCTGTTCCACAATATCCAGCATACGCTCCCGATTCTGCCACCTTTTACCGACGCTGACCATTCCGACGCAACCCGCAACAAAATATCTATCACCTTACAACAGTGTCACCATCTCCATCTGGATCGGCCCCGTCGCGATCTCCAGACTATCCTCGTGGGCGATGCAGTTGACCTCCGAACGGATGCCCAGCCCTTTGGCCTGACCACTGCCGTCGAAGTCCAGAGCGGGCAGGTAGATGCCTGGTTCGATGGTAAACATCACACCGGGGATGATGCGCCGCCGGTCCTGGGTTTCTACATTGTCAATGTTGACGCCGTTCCAGTGCATAGCCGGCCCCAGGCTGTGACCGGTGCGGTGCAAAATGGCAGCGCCGAAACCGGCAGCGGTGATCACATCGCGGGCCACGTCATCAATCTGGTGGCCGCGCGGCCGACGGCCGGCGGCGATGGCCTCGCGGATGGCAGACACCGCGGCGTCCCTGGCCTGGACCACCGCCCGGAAGACCCGCTCCACCTGCTCCGGCACCGCTGCGCCGCAATAGGCCGTCCAGGTGATGTCGGCGTAACAGTCGCCGGGGTCGTTCTGCTCTTTGGCCCATAGATCAATCAGCAGCACATCGCCCATCCGAATCGGGCTGTGCTGCTCGGCGCTGGGCGCGTAGTGGGGCACAGCCGCGTTGCCGTTGACCGCCACAATCGGCGCGTGATCCGTGTAGAGTCCCGCGGCGGCGAACTGCTCCATCAGAAAGGATTGCACGTCGTATTCGCTGATAGCCCGTCCGCTTTTCAGCCCGTCGGCCACAAACGCAAAGGCTTCGTCTTTGACACGCATACAGTGGGCCGCAGCCCGGCGGTGGCTCTCCATCTGGGCCGGCGAGAGAACGGCCTGCACCAGCTGCACCAAGTCTGCGCTGCCCACAATCTCCGCGCCGGTCACTTCGGTGATCAGTTCCAGCGTGCCCGCGTCCACTTTGCTGATGTAGGGCAGCGCGCCCAGCGGGCTGTATTCCATCGCGATACGCAGGGGTTTGCCCCGCTGCGCGCCCACAAAAGCGGGCAGCTTCTCGGCCAACTGTTGCCAGCCGATGTAAAGATGCTTTTCCCCTTGCATCTGTGGGGCGACCGCGGCAAAAGCGGCCTGCTCGATGGCGTGGATCAGATAGGAGGGGCGGCCCTGGGCCGGAATCCACAAAAACCAGCGCCGGGTGCCGCTGTTGGTCAGCCCGGCAACGGCGAGGGCAATCGAGTTCTGGCCGCGGAAATCGTAGAGCAGCCAGCCGTCCAGATGATTGGTTTGCAGATAGTTCTGAATCGTTTGCAGTTGCACGTGCAACCTCCAGTGGGGAGGATTGGCGGGTGATGATTTCTGCCTATTATCCCACGACTTGGGCGGCGCGTCTAATGGCGGGGGTGGCAAGGGTGCAATTCACGTCAGGGGCAGAAGCGGTTACTCTGCAATTGAAATGTTCCCGATTGCCATTTGCCCTTCGCAACCCGTAATTTTTGGGTCACCGGGAAAAGCGGCGTAGTTCCTCCACCAACAGGTGGACGGTTGTGGCTGGGTTGTCTGTAGCCGGGTTGGGTGGGTCGTATTGGGCCAGCAACATCGCTGCGTTTTTCAGGGCTGTTCCCATTCTGGTTGCCAACTCATCATAGATTTCTGTGCTATTCTTGGCGTAGGTATGTCCCAACACTTTGTCCAGCCGGGTGATGTACTCGGCGCGCGGGATGGCGGTGTCGTGGTAGTTGAAGTGGAGAAGATACCACAACTCGAAGGCTTCATTGGACCAAGCGACCTGAATGTCGCGTTCCCTGGCGCTGCTCAACGCACCGTTGAAATCATCCACAGTCCAGGAATCCCGATCAAAAACACACCATACCTGATCGTATTCGCCGTCTGTGCGCCGAGCAACTGCCTCATTGACCAAGTTTTTGGGATCCAAACCGAGACCGTGTATGTCGAGTACAAGACCGGGCACACGGAACTTGCGAAAGTAGTTTGGCTCTGTCTTTTTGCCCTCACAGACGATCAGAAACCGCTGGCGGATTTCACGTTGGTTGATGGCACGTTGGCGGTAACCCTTGCCGCGTGATTTTGGCCCGGAACGTCGTTGCGCCATCACTGGCCCTCTCCCATCCGGTGCAGATCACCCAGAAAGGGGATGGCGCCATAGCGCCCTGCGATATAATCTTTTTCAAACGAAGCGTCATTGCGCACAGCCGATTTGGATTGGGAGGCGGTCTTTATCTTGAATTCGGCAAGGGAATAGAGGTCGGTCGCACCCTGGCGATCTTTTTCGGTAAACCAAATCTGGTCCCGGCGAAACAGATCTTTGTCCAGCAGATTGGTGTCGTGGGTGGTGAAAATCAACTGAGCGTGTCTGGGATTGGTCTCCCGGCTATTGAATAGTTTCACCAGTCCGCAGGTCATCAGCGGGTGCAGGCGGGCGTCCAGCTCGTCAACGATTAGTACTCGGCCTTCCTGCAAAGCTCTAACGATGGGTCCCGACAGAGCAAAGAGCTTCTGTGTGCCATCAGATTCCTGTTTATCCATGTCAAAATTCACCAAGTCTACCCGATTACCATCAGCGTCGAATCTGTGATGGGTGGTAGCGACCCCCATGTTTGTGCTTCCTAGTTCCTCCCTTACGTGGATTTTCTCCCTTACTAAGCGGATCGCCTCCTTAAGTCTATCGGAGATGCTGGGGTCGATTTCTGGCATTGGCTTCATTTCCACAGTAACTTTCTCAATTGCCAGATCCATCGATCTGATCATCTCAATGATCCGTTCCTGATAATCACCTTCGGCAAGACTCTCCATAGTATGAAACCGCATCATCGTGTCCTCCAGACCAGATGCAATGCCTAATTTGCGAAACCAAGTCACAATTCTCTGCGCGATTTCCCCGTTCCACTGGGCAACGGCAGAGAGAAAGAGAGTATTGGGACGGGTCTTTTCTTGAATGCCCTTCCCTTCTTTGAATACTCCACTCAAGTGGAATTCGTCCTGGGTACGCTCAAAGAGGCGTGCTTCGACTTTTGTGGGGACGTGGAAGAGCCATTCGGAGACAACACGTTCGGTTGTCGCCTCAAAACCGTAGCGGTAGCGGATATCATCGGCAACAAATACCATCTCAAAGTGGGAAGGTTTGCCTGCGGTTTCTGTATGCAGGGCAAAAGGCTCTGCACCAATCGCCCCAACAGCTTGCGTCTCTTTTGTCGAATTGAGCACAAATTTGCGCATGAAGCCGATAGCTTTGATCAGATTGCTCTTGCCGCTGGCGTTGGCCCCGTAAATGGCCGCACTGGTCAGCAGCGTTGGCTGGCCTTCCACTGAGAAAACATTGTTGTCGTCTACCTGGGGGTTTTTGGATTTGAGCGCGGCGGCTACCATACTAAAGGTGACTTTATCGCGAAAGGAGCGGAAGTTTCCAATGCTGAATTCGATTAACATATCGCACCTTTTTGGGGATAAAATAGAAGAATTTGCGAAAAATTCACGAATATATCTATATTATCCTAGTAATTCGGACAAGTCAACCAAAAATGGCGCTGGTTGTATATTTCCGATTCAAGGAGGCGACCATTAGAACATATTTTCTAAATGGGGCTGAATTTTTATTGACATACAGGAGAAAAGCGGCTATAATAAAAAGGCAATTTTGCCCCCGTGCAGGATTCCCATTTCGTCGGCTCGCGGCGGGCCGACACACCTACAATCCATCTTTAGCCTTGACAAGGAGCCTCTGCATGTATCAACAAATCACTCTCATCGGCAATCTGGGCGGTGACCCGGAAATGCGCTACACGCCCAGCGGCGTGCCTGTCGCTACCTTTAGTCTGGCTGTCAACAAATCGTGGACAAACCAGGAGGGCCAAAAGCAGGACAAAACCACCTGGTTTCGTGTCACCACCTGGCGCAAACAGGCCGAGACCGTCAGCCAATACCTGACCAAAGGCAAGCAGGTCTTTGTGATCGGCGAGATTGAAGAAGCCCGCCCGTGGACGGACAAGGAGGGCAACAACCGCGCCTCCCTGGAAGTGACTGCTTTGACTGTCCGCTTTCTGGGTGGTCGTGGCGAGGGTGGCAGTTCTTATGGCCCACCCACGCCAACCGAAGCGCCCCCCGAATATGTGGGCGAACAGGACATCCCCTTCTAACTCGAACGAAAAGTCCCCGGCACTTTCTGAAGTGCCGGGGACTTTCTTATCGGCAGAGCAGGCGACATGCCGGGGGGCGCTGATAGCGATGAAAAACCGGTCGGACTACCAGTCCGACCTACGTCGGCTATTTACAGAACAGCCAGCCCCCGGCCAGCGGCAGGCGGAGCAGCCCGTCGCGGCTTTCCACCCCTTTCCCAGCCGTCTCGGCTGGCTGCCAGCCCAGCGCGGTGGAGAGCAGCCACGTCTGACCGTCAACCGTCACCCGGTAAGCCACGCCCCGCTCGGCTGTACCCCGCATAAAATTGAAGGCCCGGCGCGCATCCCAATCCGTATCCAGCGCAAAATCTTCGGCTGTCGGCGACGGCTGGTAGCTGCCCCCCGCGGCTTGGGGATGGCGCTGCGCCCGCCCTGCGGCCAGTTGCGCCAACACCCCCACCAGCAGATCGCCGCCAACTGTGGCGCAGAGAGCCTCGGCCGCGCGGCCAGAAATCCCGTCGGCCAGGGCGACCGTCTGTTGGGCTGCGATCTCGCCCGTGTCCAGCCCGGCGTCCATCCAATGCACTGTCACGCCCACCGGGTTGACCCCCTGACGCAACTGCCAGAAGAGGGGCTGCGGCCCGCGAAAGTGGGGCAGCAGCGAAGGGTGGACATTCAAAAAGCCGTGGCGGGGCAGCGCGAGCAGGCGGGCGGGAATGATACGGTCGAAACAGGCCACACAAGCTAAGTCGGGGGCGAGGCTGTGCAGCAGATCAGCCAGCCGCGGCGCGGCCAGAGGGCCGGATGCGTAGGCAGGAATTTCTCTCTGCCAGGCCAGATGCAGAGCGTTCGTTTCCACGTAATTCTCCACCAGTGGCAGCGCCAGGGGATCGGCGTTGGACGGCGCGGCGGGTAAAAGCGGGCGCAATTGTGGCCCGGCGAGCAGCAGCCCGCACACCTCCACACCGGCGGTCAGCAGCCGTTCCAGCACAATGCGTGTGAACTGCCCCTGCATTCCGAGAAAAAGAACCCGCATACGCTTTGACACCTGCTTTGTTCAGCGGCTATAATCAGTAGACCGCGGACAACGGACGGCAGACCGCTGTGATACCGTCCCCGACACGTCACGTTGTCAGCAACCCGTTGCGGTCTACTGTCCTGAAGAATAGAACGCGGATGTAGCGGATCGAGCGGATTCAAGCGGATCAAATCCTGAAAATCCTGTGAATCCGTGTCCAAATTCTTCATTCCCTGTGGCGCTCTCTTGTACATAACGAACTGATTACGGATAACTGGCGACAAAAGGAGCAAAAGATGGCCCGTATGGTGCAGTGTGTCAAAATCGGACGGGAGTTGCCCGGCCTGGAGCGCCAACCTTATGGCGGCGCGCTGGGCAAACGCATCTTCGAGAATATCTCCCAGGAGGGGTGGGATATGTGGATGCAATACTCCGTCGTTCTCATCAACCACTACGGGCTGAGTCTGGGCGATCCCCAGTCTCGCCAGTTTTTGGAAGAACAGATGGAGGAGTTCTTCTTTGGCGTGGGCGCGCAGATGCCCGAAGGCTGGACGCCGGAAGGCGAAGGCACACCGGGTGGCAAGGGTGCGCCCGCGGCCAAAGCGCCGCGAAGAAAGTAATCAGTCATCAGTTATCAGTTATCCTGTTCACTGATTACTGATGACTGTCAGCCGAATCTCTGGCAGAATCTCGAAGCGCAGTTCGGCGTGGGCGGCGCGCAGGGCGGCTTCCACCTCTGCCGGGCTGTCGCCGGCGGCAAAGATAAAGCCCAGATAGGCGTCGCCTTCGGGCAGGGGCACAAGCGGGTAGTTGCGTTGGGCCGTGATCTGGACATCTTCGATGCCGGTCACGGCCTTTGCATTCTCCACCCCGTGTACGGCGCGCAGAATCCCCGCCTCTGGGATGGGAATCATCATCACCCCACCGGCGCGGCCTTCCCGGCGCAGCCCGGCGATGGGCAGCCCGGTGGCCTGGCGTAGAATCAACTCCTCCAACGAAGCGTCCGTGCCAAAGCGCAGGGTACGCGAACACAGCCCGCCGATGGAACGCCCGGCGATCTCCACAATCCACGCGCCGGCGTCGTTGATGCGCAGTTCGGCGTGAATAGGCCCCATCTCCAAGCCCAACGCACGCGCGGCCTGGGCCGTCGTGGCGCTGATCTCAGCCTGCACTGCGTCGGGCAGACGGGAGGGGGTGACGTAAATTGTCTCCTCGAAGAAGGGCCCTTCCAGCGGGTCCGGCTTGTCAAAAAGGGCCAGCACCTGCAGTTCTCCCCTGTCCAGAATCCCCTCCAGCGCCACTTCCACGCCGGGTATATACGCCTCCACCAGAAAATGGCGGCCCGGCCCGATCAGTTGGATGAGCCGGGTGGCGGCTGCCAGCAGTTCGTCGCGGTTGTTGGCGCGGATCACCCCCCGGCTGCCGTTCAGGTCCTCCGGTTTGACCACACAGGGATAGCCGATCTCCGCCTCCACCACCGCTGCGATTGCTTCCATTGCCCACTCCCCTGCAACGGGGGAGGGCTGGGATGGGGGTGAGAAGAAGCGGCGGAAGCGGGGCGAGAGAATCCCCCCGGCGGCGAGAAGCTGGCGCATCCGGTATTTGTTACGGGCGGCGTCGGCGGCCGCGGCCGCGTTGTGGGGCAGGCCGAGAAGCTGGCTGGTGCGGGCGGCCAGAAACGCGCCGCTGTCGTCCAGGGAAAGGATCGCCTGCACCGGGCGCGCGGCCAGCGCCTCCACCAGCTGCTGGCTGGCCTCCTCCACCGCGGTGAAGTCCA
The DNA here is from genome assembly GCA_945897075.1 of Litorilinea aerophila. Classification (GTDB taxonomy): domain Bacteria; phylum Chloroflexota; class Anaerolineae; order Caldilineales; family Caldilineaceae; genus JACQGT01. The sequence goes on along the minus strand of CAMDEX010000192.1, from coordinate 924 downwards.
CGCCCAGACGGAAGTTCCAATGCGCGGACAACTCGGCCGGCATATCCACAGCCTGCACGGCTTCGATGCCCAGATGGCTGGCCGCGGTCACAAAGGCCGCGGTGCGGTAGCTGTGCGGGGTGGTGAGAAGCAGCACCCGGCGCGTTGTACGATCGTCGGGGGTGGATTCACTTGGCATAGGCTGTCACGATTTCCAGGAGAAGATGCCAGCGTGCCTGTTGATGGGCAGATACACGGCCAGGGATGGACGCTGCCGCGGGCAGGCCGTCGCGCTTTCCCGCTCCCAGCAGAGCAGCCAATGAAAGGGCAAACTCTGCGGTTCTCTGTTGCTCCTGCTCGTTCAACCCGGCCAGCACAGCCCCGGCCAGCCCGCCGCTCTGAAAGAGAGCAGGGAATTCGTCCAGCGCGCCTTGCCCGTTCTCAAAGAGATGGCGCAGGTGGGCCTCGCTCAGATCTTTGAGCAGGTCAGAAAAGATGGCTACCACCTCTGGCTTGCCTGTGCGGGCCGCGGCTACCGCAGCCTGGCTAAAGCAGTAGTCCCCGGCCAGAACTGTGCCACCGACCAGCGATTTGTCCAGCGTATCTGCGTCCGGCTTTTGCAGGAGGAGCAGCTTGTGCAGGGCGAGCGCTACATCCAGCAGCACCATCGCGGTTGCCAGATGGACGCGGGCGTTGCGCTGGGCGGGGCTGTCGGCCAGGGGCAGCGCCGCGGCCAGAACAATCGCGGCCAGCGGGGAGTCGGCGCGGGCCGAGACTTCGTGGCGGATAAATTCACCCATCAATGGGTGGCCGGTCTCGGTTGCCGCGGCCACCTGTGTCTTCACCGCGGACAGTTCATCCAAAAAATCCTGGGGCATTGGTATAGCTCCTGGGGAACGGGGAGTAGGGAACGGCGACTGGGGAACGGCGACTGGGGAGCATTTT
>CAMDEX010000191.1 GCA_945897075.1 Litorilinea aerophila | reverse complement strand
CTGCGTCCGGCGCACTGCGGGCGCAGCAAGCAGCGCCCCTACGATAAATCACATAGCCATCAACGAGCCACCAATGCCCCAGTCCATCGAATTGACCCTTACATCCATTGCCCCCAACGGCGAAGCCGTGGGCCACTTGCCCGGCGACGAGCGTAGCGTCTTTGTGGCCGATGCCATCCCCGGCGAACGGGTACGGGTGGAGATCGTCGAGAGCCACGCCGGTTGGCAGCGCGGCCGGCTGCTGGAAATTGTGGAGGCCAGTCCAGACCGGGTGACGCCGCCCTGTCCCTATTTTGGTCCGCCTGCCCCCGTGCAGTTGCCCGACGGATCGATCCTCAACCCGGAGAGCGCGCCCCGTTGCGCGGGCTGCGTCTGGCAACACATCGCCTACGAACGCCAGTTGGCGCTGAAACGAGAGATTGTCGTTGCGCAACTCGCCAGCCTCGGCCAGTTGGACGCGTCTGTCGCCAAAAGCCGTCTGGCCGCTGAGAAACTGGTGGAAGAAGTCGTTGCCCTGGGCGATCCCGCCAGCCCAGACGCGGACGCGGCGCTGGCCTATGGCTTCTGCACAGAGATGGATTTTGGCCTGGACAAGCGTGGCCGGCTCTGTCTGCCCGAGCGCAGCGGCGGTCTATTGGCCGTAGACGAATGTCTGCTGCACCAGCCGCAACTGGCCCAACTCTACGCCGCCTTTGCCGTGGACGCGGAGACCGGCGCGGCCCTGGCCGAGGATCTGACCGGTATCTCGCTGGCGGTGGGCGGCACAGGCGACGAATTGGCCGACGGGCAGAGCGGTGCGCTGGTGCTGGAAAGCCGGCAAGGCGATGCACCCCAACTGGATCTGGAGCTGCCGGTGAATGTCTTTCTGCGCCGTCCCGCGGGGGATGTGGCCCAGGCCGATCTGCTGGTGGGCGAATGGACGCACGCGGCCGCGGTCGGTGCAGCCACTCTCGCCATCTACCCGCCGCTGGGCGACCGCCGTCTCTTTTGGCCGCACGCGCTGGGCAACGAGGCCATCCCTACGCTGGCCGCCGCGCTGCTGGAGGTGCGCCTCTTCGATTATCTGCTCGATCTGTGGGCCGGCTACGGCGCAAACAGCGTTGTGCTGGCCGAGCAGTGCGCCACAATCGTCGCGGTGGAGGACGATCCCCTGGCCGCGGCTGCGCTCCAATCCAATCTGGCCGGGCTGGACAGTGTGGACTTTCTGGGCGGCCCGCTGCTACGGGTGTTGACGGAGATGGTGGCGCAGAACTACCGGGTACACGCCGCGCTGCTCACCCCGCCGGAAGTGGCGGATGTGATTCCTCTTTTGCCCCATCTGATCCGCCTGGGCGTCAGCCGTCTGGCCCTCATCAGCGACGACAGCGCGGCGCTGGCCCACTCTCTGGCCGCCATCCGCGCCAAAGGCTACGCGTTGGCCGCCATCCAGCCTGTTGACCTCCAACCCCAGCAGGAGGGCGTGACACTCATCGCCCGCTTTGACCGTCTGAGCGAGGCGATACCCGTCGTCCCCCCATCTGCACTCCAATCCCCGCCACAATCACCAACAGCCCGAGTACGGCACTTACGCGAACCGGCTCTGCCAGCCAATAGTAGACGTACACGAGGGACAAAAAAGGGATCAGGTACAAAGCGTTCGAGATGACGAAAGTGTCGCCATTTTCCAGCGCCCTGAACCAGAAAACATAGGAAATCCCGTTGACCAGCGCGCCGTTGTAGAGCAGCCAGGGCCAGACCGCGGCCGACGGCCAGCCAATCCCCGTTGTGAGCAGAACGGTTGCCGTGACAGCCAGCAGGGCCATACCGAAATAGACAGTCGCGCTCACCGTCTGATCGTAGCGGGCGCGTTTGCCCAGCACAGAAAAGAGGGCAAAGACGAATGCCCCGGCCAGGGCCAGCAGATCGCCGCTCAGACTGGTGAAGGCAATGCTGACAATGCGTCCTTGCGTCACAATCAGCAGCACACCGCAAAAGCTGATGGCGACGGCCAGCGCCCGGCGCGCGGTCAGCTTCTCCCCCAACAGCACAACAGACAGCAGCGAGACCAGAACCGGCCAGGTGTAGGCCAGGATGAAGCCTTCGGCCGCGCTGGTGCGGGCAAAGGCCCCGTAAAGCAGAATGTAGTAGAGATAGGCCCCCAAAAAACCCAACAGCCCCATCCAGCCGTAAGCGCGGACGTCGTACTGGGCCAGCAGGCGGAGTTTTCCCTGGGCCACCAGCACCCCGGCCAGCACAGCAAACGAAAAGAGCGTAGACCAGAAGAGCATCTGCACGTTCGTCATCTCGACGAGAATCTTTTTCGACGCCACGGGGATCGACGCCCAGAGGAGGATGCAGAGGGCCAGGTTGAGGTAGGAGAGGCGTTGGGGGGAGGACATAAAAATTGTGAATGGTGAATTGTGAATTGTGAATGAGCGTACCGGACCAGTGAGCGTACCGGACCAGTGAGCGTACCAGACCAGTGAACGTACCGGACCAGTGAACGCACCGGACCAGTGAGCGCTGATTGAGTAGCCGAGTCTTCGAGGCGTATCGAAATCAAGCGAACGGGTCTACTCGCGGCTGCGCGAGATACCCGCCACCTGCCACCTGCCACCTGCCACCTTCACACTCTGCCCGTGCGCGCCCGCATCCACAGAGCCGGTGTGGCCCAGGCGATGTGTCCGCGGCCCATCTCTTGTGACAGCCGCACACGGGCGCGGGCCAACGCTCGTTCGACGGTGGCGTCGGGTGCCAGCAGAGCGGTGTAGAATTCTTCGCTGAAGACGAGCGCAGCCCGATCCAGAATGGGGAACTGCATCGCGATCACAGCGGGCAGACGGGCATCCCGGATCAGCGTGGGAGCCAGCCCCAGGCCGGGATGCGCCCGTCCGCCGTAGCCCGTCTCACAAGCGTCCAGCACCGCCAGTTGCAGGGACGACCCCTCCACCAGTTCGGCCAGACTGCCGCCGGTCAGTTGGAAGGGCGCGCCGTCGCGCTCGATGAGCAGATAGCCCTCGCCGGTTGTTGCGTCGTAGGCCCCGTGACCGGCATAATGCAGAATCTGTGGCTCCTGGCGCAGGATGGCCCGGTTCAGCGTCACCGGCGTGGGTGTGGGCAGTACGGCCAGCGTCACCCGCCCGTCGGCCAGGGGAGCGGCCAGGGCGTCGCGCAGACGCGCCTCCTCGGCGGCCAGGTCCAAATCTTTGAGTGGGTTGGAGAGTACGGCCAGAATGTGGATGGGCGTCTTAAATGTGGGCGGCGGCGCGGGTTCGGGCAGGGCCACATCGCGCACAAAAGGCCGCCGGTTGCTCAGGGCGAGATAGTCGCCGTTGATGCCGTCGTCGGCGCGCAGGAGCAGCTCCCAGGGCAGCCCGGCCAGGGAGAGATCGTCAATGGACAGGCGCAAGACGACCTGCTTCTCCCCCGCGCCCAGACCCCACGTCTGGTCGAAGAGACGGCGGGCTGTGCCGGTCAGGAAGGTTTCGTAGAGCGTCGAACCGACGCCAGCCAGGAATTGCTCGTCCGCGGCCTGCTTGCCCTCGGCCATCCCGTTCAGCCGCGCCAGAATCTCGTCCAGCGTTGCACCGTTCCAGGGGAAGAAAATTTCCGGCCCCTCGCGCAGACGGCCAGCCGCGGCGCTCACCTCCACCTGATAGCCGCCCTGCGTGCCTAGCCGCACGCGCATCTCGAACTCCGGCGTCTCGACGGTTACCGTCTGGGGGCGGGGCGCGTTGGCCTGAAACCAGCGACTCCAGAGAGCGGGGCCGGGGCGATAGAGCGCGCCTTCACTGCGGGCCAGCCCGGAGAAGCCCAGCACCTTTAGCGCCTGTTGAAAGCCGAGTGGGTTTTGCGCCAACGCGGGGGCCGCGGCACGCAACTCGCGCACACTCTGGTCGTCGTTGCTGCCCAGCAGCGCCCAATAGAGCGCCCGTTCCGTCTCGCCCAATTCGGCGAACCACTCGGCCCAGAAATCCGCGGCCAGCAGTTGCGTGGAGAGTCCATCCAGCAGCCCGACCAGCCCGGAGGCGTCGTCCTCCGTCTCGGCCAGAGTCAGCAGCGCGGGCAAAATTGCGCCGCAGAGCAGCCCCAGATGGCCGCCGCTCTCCGTGGAAAGCCGCGTCAGCAGCGCGTCGGGCAGGGGGTCGAGGGCAGGGGCGATGGCCGCGATCTGACCGTCCAGGGCGCGTAGGAGGGCGGACTCGTTCCAGGGCGTCAGGGCAATCTCGCCCATCTCGCCTGTCCACAACTTACCCTCGGCAAAGGCGCGGTAGAGGGACGCGCCGCCCGCCAGCACCACCGACAACTCTTTGGCCCGACTGAAAGAGGCGTAGGGTTTGAGCAGACCGTTGACAAGTGTTAAAAATTGAGCGCCCCAGGGCAGGGCCAGCAGCGATTCGGCATCGTCCAAAAACCAGACCACCCGCAGCCCGCGCTGGGATGCCTCCACCACTTCGTAGACCATCCGAAAGGCGCTGTCCAAAAAGCTGGGCTTGCGCGTCTGCACATAGCCCTGCGTCTGCCAGCGCAACTGATCGTCGTCCACCTGGCAGACGCCCAGCCGCTCTCTGGCTTGGGCGCGGAAAGCCAGCATCAGTTCAGCCAGCATCTCCTCCGCCGAGTTCTGCCCTGCCACTTCGACGCGCAGGGGCAGGAGAGGTGGGGTGCGTCGCCAGGGATCAGGCACAGTTTTGCCTTGCAGCCGCTGCCAGAGGACCTCCTGAACGCTGAGGAGCAGGCTGGTCTTGCCGCACTGGGGGCCGCCCAGCACGAGCGTCAGCCCGCCCTGGGGCGCGGCAAAGGCGTTGGCGAGCGCGTCCATCTGCTCCCGCCGCCCGTGCAGATTCTCAATGCGGCTCACCGGTTGGCGCAGTGCGGCCAGCGCGCCCCGGTCAATTGCAATTGGCATACATCTCCTCCGTAGGGCGGACTGATAGTCCGCCCAAACGAGCGGACTACCAGTCCGCTCTACAGTAGGCCCATCCATTCCAGCCAGACGTGGAGCGCGCCGGCGGCCAAACGGTAGCCTGTGTCGTTTGCTTGCAGCCAGCCCAGCGCCACCAGCCGGGACCCTACGCCCGGATCGACGCCGCCTTCTCCCGCTCCCACAGCCAAAACAGCCGCCTGCTCCTGCGCCGAGAGAGCCATCCACCAGCGCCCGTAAATCGGGTTGGATGCTACGTGGCGGTGAATGCCCGCGGCCACGCTTTCCCCGTCAATACGCATTTCGCCCCTTTCCTTGCGGCGGCTCTGAACGTCGGCTTCCAACTGGGCCGCGCCAAAGAGACGGCGCAGGAGGAAAGGATGGCCGCCGCTGGCCTCCACCAGCGCCTGGGCCGCGTTGCCGTCCAGCCCGATACCCGCCTGATCCGCCATCGCCCCGGCCATTTCGAGCGCGGCAGCGGGAGCGAAGGGGCCGACTGCCAACTGCTGACCGCTGACCGTTGACCGCTGACCGTTGACCGCTGTCCGTTGACCGTTGACCGCTGTCCGCCGTCTGCTGTCCGCCGTCTGCTGTCCGCCGTCCGCCGTCTGCTGTCCGCCATCAGCAGGCAGCACAAGCCCGGAGGCCACCACACCCACCAGCCCGATCTGCTGGCCGCTCTGTCGCTGGCAGGCGGCCACGAGTTGCGGCCACCAGCCCAGCGTCGTCTCGTTTAGCCCGTCCACCAGCAGGGCCAGGCGCGGGCGGGTGGCGGCCAGACTGATGGCCTCGCCCATCGCCCGCACTGTTCCGGCAAAGTCGGCCATCGAGTGGATGGTGGAGCGCACAGTGGCCGGGTCGAAGGGCCATTCGGTGCGCGCGTACTTGCGGCTGCCGTCGCGCACCAGCCCGTCAATCAGATCGCCCAGCATCTGCTCCTCCCAGGCGGGGCCAGCGGAGAATTCCGCATAACTGAGCAGGAAGTTGTCCAGTTGGCGCGCGGCTTGCCAGACCAGCGAACTCTTGCCGATCTGCGGTGGGCCGCAGAGGAGCAGACTCTCGCCCGCGGCCAGCTTCTCGCGCACCGTCGCCAGCAGTTCTGTGCGGTCGAAAAAGTCGAGCGGATCGAGGACAGGCCCGCTGATCTCCGCCGGGCTGATCTCGCCCCGCTGTCGGCGCAGGGCCACTTGCAGGGTGGAGGGGGCCGCGCCGTCCCTCAATGCCTGGTAGATGGCCGTGTGGCTGATCAGCACCAGCGCCAGCCTGGCGTCCTGGCGAATTTGGCGTATGTGGCGGCGGGCTGCGGCATCCGGCGCGGTGGAGACGACCAGAAAGAGCAGGCGACCGCGCGCGTCGTTGTTGTATTCGGCCGCGGCCAGCCGCAGGCTCTCGTCCAGATCAGCCACGGTGGGCGCGCCACCGGCCAGGATGCGCGCCAGGAGGGGGGCGTCGTCGCTCTGGCTGGTCAGCTCGGCCCAGGAGGCTTGCAGCGGGGTGAGCAGGAGCAGGTCGCGGCGGGTGTGGACCGCAAAACCGGCCTGGCGGAAGAAGTCGCGGCTGTCCTGGAAGATGGCGTTTTCCTCGCGCACATCTTTGGCAAGCAGACCGCGCCTAGCCTCCACCCGCCAGCGAAAGACGCGCCCCAGGCCAGGGATGGCGGCCCGGTAGCGTCCGTCGCTGTCCACCGTCAGCAGCCCGAACTGGCGGGTTAGCTGATCGAGCGCGGCCGCGAGTTGGGCGCTGCTGGCGTTGGCGTTCTCGCTGTCCAACAGTGCGGCCATCTCCTGGCTGGACCAGACGGGCAACTCTTCGCCCGCGGCCAGAATCAACTGTTGCAGGCTGGAGAGAGGCGACGGCTCGACCAGCGCTAGGGCCAGGGCGTTGCGCCGGAAGAGGAGCAGGCGGGCGGCGGTCGGCAGGGGAATACCGTAAGGCAGGCTAAGGCTGAGATAGACAAAACCGAGGAAAGCGGTCAGCAGAAGCAGCGGTGAAAAGAGCAGCGACCAGACCAAAACTTCCCGCCAGAGAATGGGCAAGGTGACTTCGCCGATATAGACGCCGCTGTCTGTGCCCGCGTACAGAATGCCAGGGCGGGTCGGGTCTGCGGCCAGGGCGTTGACCGGGTGGTTGAGTGTGCCGGCGTCCCGCCAACTGCTGCCGTTGTCCAGGCTGATGAGGGAGGGGTAGGTGGGGGTGAGCGCTATCCCCACTGTGGCGCTGAAGGCCCCGGCGTAGATGATTTGGGGGTGGAAGGGATCGACGGCCAGCGCGCCGAATTGACCGGAGATGCGACGATCCCAATCGGTGCTGCGGGTTGGGTCAAAAACCGTGTCGCTGCTGTAGAGGCTGTCGTAGTTGATGGCAAAGAAGCGGTCTGCGCCGTGCAGCCAGCGACCCAAAAAGGATTTGGTGGAACTCTCCAAACCGCTGACAAAAATCGGGTCTTCCAGCAGATTGGGTGTAACGCTCTGCCAGCTTTCCCCCTCCGCGCTGCGAAAGAGGCCGAAATTGGAGACGGCCGCGAAGAGTTCTCCCCGGCGGTCTACGTGGAGAGCGGGGATCACAACAGCGGAGGGCATCTGCCCCATTAGCCCGTCCACAGAGTGCCATTTCTGGCTGGCGTTGTCGAAACGGAAGAGACCGATTCGTGTGCCGGCGTAGATGCGGTCTTCGTCGCCCGCGATGACGCCCAAAGAGAGTACTGGTAAGGATTCACCTTCCAATCCGGTGTTGGGCAGTTGCTCCCAAAGCGCGCCCCCATCCTGACTGCGATAGACGCCGCCGCCAAAGCTGCCCGCGTAGAGACGAGGGCCAGCGTCATCTTCGCCGCCGACGGCCAGGGAAAAGATGCGCCTGTGAACAATCGGAAAACCCTGACCGCGCCGCCACTCTTCTTCACCGGTCGTTCTGGTAAAAACGCCATTGACATCTGTGCCAGCCACCAGCAGTGTTGTCTGTCCCCGGTTGATGGGAAGGGTCAGAAGGGAATGGATGTGCGCGCCTGTCTCGCCCGGCGAGCGCAGTTGCAACAAACGCCAGTCGGCCAGTTCCGGGCTGAGGGTGTATGCGCCGTAGCCCCGGGTGCCGGCCAGAAAGTCCCCAGACGCGGGCAGTTTTACCAGGCTGTAGAGGGCGTAGGGGAAATCCAAAGGTTGCCAAGCCGTGCTTTCCCAGCGGTAGGTGCGCTCGTCGCTGACGCTTGTGTAGAGCGCGCCGTTTTCCGGGTTGGCGTAGAGCAGCCAGATGTTGGCGTTGGCGGGCAGGCCGTTGTTGCGGGGCTGCCAGCCGTCCGCGGTGAGAGCGTAGACCCCATCGCCAAGTGTATTTACGATGTCGCCCAGAGTACCGGCCAGGAGTTGGCCGCTGCTGTCGTAGACGAGTTTGCTGACCCACAGTTTGCGTTCGGCGAAGGGTTGGCCGATCTGCGCCCAGGAAAGGCCGCCGTCTTGCGAGCGGAAGATGCCCGCGGCTTTTGTGCCCACGAGCAGATGGCGGGGATTGTCTGGGTGGATGAGAATCGCCGATGCCTGGAAACCGGCCCCCACCAGTTCGGTAGGCTGCCAGACTTCGCCGTCAAAGACAAAGAGTCCGGCCCGGGTGCCGGCAAAGAAGCGCTCCTCTCCGTCAATGAGGACGCTGGCGATAGCGTCTACACTGTAAAAGTCAAAAAGAGAGGATGGGTTAGGAAAGGTAAGTTGCCAGGAGTCGCCCCCATCTGTGGTGCGGTAGAGACCGCCTTCGCTGCCCAAAAAGAGGAGGGCCGGATCGGTCTGGCTGACGGCCAGGGCGCGTACATTACGGGGGCGATTGTCAGTGGATACTTCGCTTAGGCTGAGTCCGTTGTTATGGCTTTGCCAGGTGATACCGCCGTCTGCGCTGCGTTGGAAGCCGTGGCTGTACAGACCGGCGTAGAGAATTTGGGGGTTGTGGGGGTTGACGGCCAGGGCGCGGATTTGCAGATCGCCGGGCGCGCCGGTTGCGCGCCAGACAATGCGGGGATCGGCGACGCAACCCGCGCTGATCCCCGCACAGAGGAGCAATAGAGGGATATTCTTCCACAGAGAACGCAGCAGAGGGATCATCACCGCAACACCAGATTATCTTTACGGCCCGGCATTGCGAACCGGGTCCAACTCAATGGCCTCGGATGGAATGAGCAGGGCTGGATCGACGAAATTTGCACTAAAGGTGTCTGGCCGGATCGTCCTGTACAGAGAGAATGAGGCCAAGGGGGTGTCGTACAGAGTAGGGTCAGCCAGCAGATCGAAGCCTGGAAAGATCACTTCCAGCCAGTCCGGTGCGGGCATATTGGGATCGGGCGGTACAGGTGGCAGGACAGGATCCGGTGTAGTAGGTGGCAGGACAGGATCGGGTGTCACCGCTGGCGCGGGTGCGTCGGGAGGCGTGGGCGTGACACCGGGCGCGGGAGCGGGACAACTGGCGGCCCGTTGGGCAGCGTAGGCTTTGGTCTGGCACGGGTACAGGAACGAGCCGCAAAAGGCGTGGTTGCTGCCGGTTGTCGTATTGTAATAGATCGTGCAACTGCCGCCCCGCACCGCTCCCTCCTCGGCGTGGGCAACAGCCGTGGAGACAAAGAGCAGCATGACGAAAAGACCCATAGCGATCAGAAAAGATGCACGGCGGGATGGATTCAACGGTTGCATAGACATTCCTCCTGTGATGGACAAGACAAAAAGCGCGTCTGATTTGCCTGCGCTTCCAGTATATGCGTCACATACAGCTTACTGAGGCAAATTGACGATACCCCGCGTATAATGAACCGGGTTGAGCAGAAAGCCAAAGAAGGGGAAGATCGGGCGCAGCCATGCGGGTGTGTTGTGGTCGTCCGTTCCCGACGGGGGTAGGACCACTTCGGCCAGTGTCATCGCGCCACGGTTGACGGTGAAGATGCGTGTCACAACGGAACAGGTCTGGGCGCGCTGGCGCGCCCAACCGATTGTGCGGCAGGGCGCGTTGGCTGTCCCGCAACTGGCCGTGTCCTGTCCGCTGGTTGTGTTCACAAGCGTCGTCCCGCAGACGGCGAAAACCGCGCTGGAGAGGGCAATCCATGCCATCAGCGCCAGGGCGAGAAGGAGGAATTTGCGTCGCCAGTGGGAAAGAGGGGGGAAGGTATTGGATATTGGGGATTGGGGAATGGCGATTAGCGATTGGGTTATGTTCACGTTTTGTTCCTTCCTGCCCAGAAAAATAGAACACGGATGACGGAATTGACGGATTTGTTTTTCGTCTGGGAGGAAAACGCGAATGCCGGGTGGGAAGGAGCGTCTGCTCTCATCCCTTCGTCCCAGAATCAACCGTATAGAAGCAGCTATTCGCGTTTTCCTCCCATTCGTTGTCTTTTGGCTATGGCTTTATCGCCGAAATATCCAATACCCACTATCCTTACAACGCGGCCAGGGCATCTTCGGGGCTGGCGTCCGCCTTCACATTGTAGGAAACATTGACCAGTACGCCCTTCTCGTCAATCACAAAGTGGCTGCGGATGACGCCCATATACGTTTTGCCGTAATTCGTCTTCTCGCCCCACGCGCCATACATCTCCGTGATGCTGTGATCCGCATCCACCAGCAGGGTGAAGGGCAGATCGTACTTTTCCTTGAACTTCTGGTGGCTCTCCACCCCGTCCGGGCTGACGCCGAGGATGACGGCATTCTTGGCTGTGATCTGTTCGTGATTCTCGCGGAACCCGCGAGCCTGGATCGTTCAACCAGCGGTGTCGTCTTTTGGATAGAAGTAGAGGATGACTTTCGTGCCCTGATAGTCGGACAATTTAACGGTCGCGCCGCTGTCGGTGAGCGCTACAAAGTCGGGCGCGGTCACGCCGGTTTCAAGCTGTGCCATACGGAACTCCTTTGTGGGGTGGATCAATGAACCAATCAACCAGTTGATTGGTTCATTGGTTGATTGCGTTGACTTTTTTATTATACCACTGATTGCGGACAATAGGGATTTTGTAGACAACCTGCGTAAGATTGATAATAGACGCCAGGCTACGAAATAGGGTATGCTTGGCTTCAGCGAAAAAACTGAGTTTTTTGCAGTCTCAAAAACTCGGTTTTTGGTCTTCGCCTCTGATTTTTTGTGATTTTATCCTAGATAGAAATGAGTACTCCTATGCGCAATCGCCGATTACGGCTGGTCCGCTGGCTGCCAGTCACTCTCCCCCTGCTTCTCCTGCTCTGGTGGATGGGAGCTATCTCCACGCTGGCCCAGGAAGAGCCGCCAGCCACCAGCCGCCATCTGGCCGCCATCGCGCCGGCTTTGGCCCAAGAGTTGTCGGCCAGCAACGAACCGGTCTCCTTTTTGGTCATCCTGGGTGAGCAGCCCGATCCCGACGGCTTTTTGGCCCGTGCCGGATTGCGCAATGCAGAGCGCACAGCCAAAGGCGCGGCCATCTATCGCTATCTGACCGATTTTGCGCGCACCCGGCAGACGCCTCTGCGCGCCTGGTTGGATCAGCGCGGCATCGCCTACCGCTCATTCTATATCGTCAACGCCATCGAAGTAAAGGGCGACAAATCCCTGGCGCTTGCCTTGCAGACGCGGGCCGAGGTGGGACGGCTGGTCGCCAACCCGGATGTAAAGCTTTCGCTGGTGGATGAGCCGGGAGAGCGCAGGTCAGAGGAGACAGTCGTTCCGCCCCCGGACCCGCCATACGGCATCCGCTACGCCAATGCGCCAGCCGTGTGGGCGCTGGGCTACCGCGGCCAGGGCATCGTCGTTGCCAGCCAGGACACAGGCGTGGATTGGACACACCCGGCCCTGCGCGACCAGTACCGGGGCTGGGACTCCACCAACCAGACGGTGACCCATCCCTACAACTGGTACGATTACTGGGGCACGGCCAACCGTCAGAACTGCGATCCGGATCCCCAAGTTCCCTGCGACGATCAGGGCCACGGCACACACACCGTCGGCACAATCCTGGGTGACGACCCAGTAAGCGGTCTGGTTGTGGGGATGGCTCCTGATGCCCGTTGGATGGGTTGCCGCAATATGAACCGGGGCGACGGCACGCCCGCCAGTTATATGGCCTGTTTCGAGTTTTTCCTGGCCCCCTTCCCGCAGACCGGCAACCCGCAGACCGACGGCGACCCATCCCAAGCGCCCCACATCATCAACAATTCCTGGTATTGCCCACCCTCCGAAGGCTGCGACTTCGCCTCCCTGCGCCAGGTGGTGCAGACGATGCGGGCCGCGGGCCAGTTGGTTGTCGTCTCCGCCGGCAACGAGGGGCCGGGGTGCCGTTCGGTCAAGCACCCCATCACCGCCTACCCGGAGGTTTTTAGCGTGGGCGCGCACAACGGGGCAGGAGGCATCACCGGCTTTAGCAGCCGCGGGCCGGTGACGGTGGACGGCAGCGGGCGGCTAAAGCCCCAAATCGCCGCGGCCGGGGATACGGTGCTGTCAACCATTCCGGGTGGTGGCTACGGCAATAATAGTGGCACAAGTATGGCTTCGCCCCATGTGGCCGGTGCCGCCGCGCTGCTCTGGTCGGCTGCTCCCTTTCTCATCGGCCAGTTGGATGAGACTGAGCAGATTCTGATGAAGAGCGCTACACCCGTGCCCCACAACGGCTGCGAGGAAGGGCCAAACCCGGTTTCGCCCAACAATACCTATGGCTATGGACGGCTCAACGCGTCGGCTGCGGTGACGATGGCCCTTCATGCGGGCGTGATTACGACAACGGTAAACGGCGTCGTCGGGCCGCTGGCTGGGATCACCGTGACGCTGACAGACTGGCAGACCGGGGCGGTGCGCACGGGCCAAAGCAATGGGACGGGGCAGGTTGTCTTTGCCCGTGTCTATCTGGGCGACTACAGCGTGTCCGCCACGCGCGGCAGCATTACCGACGAACTGCTTCTCTCGCTCCAGGCGGATGAGCAGAAGCAGGCGCTGCTCGATTTGACGGTCGTCTACTACTTCCCCTACATACGCGCGGCGCAGCCAGCTCCGTAGAATAG
>CAMDEX010000190.1 GCA_945897075.1 Litorilinea aerophila | reverse complement strand
ACAATAATTGGAGTCCAGACCGCTCCCATACAGTACCTGCTCTTGTAAAAGGTGGTGATGCTCAATCTCTCTGCTATTCAGTTGTTAATCTGCAAAAAAGCATCGACTGTTGGACCCTGCATGACTATTTTTTCAAGACTCTCTATACTTCTCCAAACCACTGAGTGCAATACCCCGATTAAGGTAAGCCTCTGTATATATCGGGTTGAGTTCAATGACTTTGTCGTAGCTGACGATGGCCTTTGCGTACTGCTTCAAAGCCTTAAACGCATTACCTCTATTATTGTAAGCTTCTGTATATGTCGGGTTGAGTTCAATTGCTTTGTCGTAACTGGCGATGGCCTCTGTGTATTTGTCCAAAGCACTAAGCGCATTGCCCCGATGATTGTGAGTATTTGCCAATGTTGGGTTGAGTTCAATGGCCTTGTCGTAACTAGCGATGGCTTCTGTGTACTTCTTCAAATCACTGAGTACAATACCCCTATTGAAGTAAGCTTTTGTATATACTGGGTTGAGTTCAATGGCCTTGTCATAGCTGACGATAGCTTCTGTGTACTGCTTCAAAGCCCTAAATGCATTACCTCTGTTATTGTAGGCTAATGTATATGTCGGGTTTAGCTCAATGGCCTTGTCATAGCTGGCGATTGCCTCTGTGTACTTCTCCAAACCACTGAGCGCAATGCCCCGGTTGACGAAAGCTGCTTCTAATGTCGGGTTGAGTTCAATAGCCTTGTCATAACTAGAGATGGCTTCTGTGTAATTCTTCAAATCACTGAGCGCAATGCCCCGATTGAAATAAGCTACCGCATATATTGGGTTGAGTTCAATGGCCTTATCGTAGTTGGTGATGGCTGCGTTCAAATCACCTAAACTTTGGTAAATGAAGCCGAGGGCGGCGTAAGCAATGTCCTGACCTCCCAGTTTGGCATCATCTGGCAGGGATGCAATCGCCTGTTCGAAAGCCATCTTTACGGAAATGAAATCTCCCTTCAGATAATAGGCATTCCCAATGGCAGAGAAGGTGAGAAAGATAAGTTGTTTCGGTAAACTGTCTACGATATACTTGGCATAGACAGGATATTCACTGAGAGCTTGGGTACGTTCGGTTTCGCGAATGCTCACATCAGCCGCAGGCAGATTCGGCTCTGCCAGGTTGAGGAAATTGGTAGTCACGGCCACGGTAGAGACTTCGCCCCAGATGACAATGGCTGCGCGGTATTGTCGCCCCAATGCCTCGGCCTCTGGCCGCGCCAGCCGCCCGATCTGCGTCGGTTCTACTTTGACACGCAGGGACTTAAAGTCAAGTTCTTTGGCCGCGGCCTGGATGGACAGGGCAATTTCGCCAGCCGGGTCGGTATCGTCCGCCCCTTCCAAATAGGCGAATTTGGCGATGACGATCAGCGTCTCCCCTTCGGCGGCGGGGCGAAAGGCCAACGGCGTGGGCGTGAGCAGCGGCGTCCGGGTCGGGGTGGGCGTTGTTGTCGGTTCGGCTGTGGGCGCGGATGTGACCGTCGGCAAAGGCGTGCTGGTCGGAAAGAGCGGATATTTGGCCTGTGCGCCGGAGTCAGCATAGATGGCAAAGAGGGCTACGCTGACTGCAATCAGCGAGGCAATTGCTGCCATAACCGGATGTCGTTTGATAGAGTGGACAGCTTGGGAGAGGGTAATCAGGGGCGCAAATTTTTTTGCGCGTTTTCGATTTGGCTCATTTCCTACCAGAACGTCAATGAGCCGGTGCAGCGCCGCTTCGGAATTGGCGTCGTCGCTGAAATCGGCCGGGGTCCGGTCGCGCAGAGCAGCGGGCAGTTCCGGGCAGGGACGCAGGAGCAGGGGCAGCAGCCGTTCGGTCAGGTTGGCCGGGTCCCGGTGCAGGGCCAGGGAAGCGGCAAAGGCCGCCCAGCGGTCGTCCAGTCCTTCGGGGGTCAGCACAAAGGCGACGTAGCGGCTCTGGGCCACGGCCAGTTCGTAGTTCAGGGCCACCGTGCGCCCAATGCGAAAATCCTCGTCCGTGGCGACGGTCAGCCCCTGCGCGGCCAGGCGCGGCATGAGCCAATCTTCGATCCATTCGGTGTCGGCGTCGCTATGCAGTATGAAAAGATCGGTCTGCGGGTTTTCGTCCATAGGGCACGTGTCCGGGAAGCAAAGGGGGCTGAAACGTCCATACCTGCCGGGTTTCGGAAAACCCGGCAGGTCTGCATTGTAAACCCACCCGTCAGGCGTGTCAACCGGTGGAAAACAAAAATATAGCCCGCCGGGAATCCCCCGACGGGCTGTTTGCCTTTCGTCTATACCAACTCCCCATCGCTTTCTATCTCTCCGCGTCAAACCCTTGGCGGGCCAGCTCCAGCCGCACCGCATCGAACCAAACCGGTGGCAGAGAGAAGCTGCGCAGGGGGCGTTTGTCCAGGGCATAGAGCATATGGTATTCCACTTTGCTGGTGGGGACGTTGTACTCCACGCGCACCTTTTCCACCATCTCTTCGATCTGTTGGGCAAGACGAGCCGCAGCAGCCGGACGAAAGACCCACCCATCCGCCGCGCACTTTTCCTTCTCACACTCGCAACTGACCAGAATTCCATTGGATAGCAGTTCAATTGTTCGGGTGGCATAAGGGCGGTCGGCTGTGCGCAGGGCCTGCACAACGATAGCCGGTTCCGTAGCAGAAATAATGATCCGTATCTTTTTCGCCATCGTCTGTGGCGGCTGGCTGGCCTGGGCCGGGCGGATGGGCTGGGACTTTTTGCTGCCAACCGGCGTGGACGTTGACACGCGGCCTGTGTTGGCGGCTGGGGGCGTGCGTCGGCCCGTCTTGGCCGCCGCGGATGCGCGGCTGACCGGGGGCGGCGCAACCACAACCGGCGGCGCGACCGGCGCTGCTTCCACTTTGGCGGGCGTCCTTGTACTGAGCTTGTCGAACGTAAACAGAGCCGGTGCGCCATCCGCAGCGTGGCAGAGATTCTGGTGCGCCCGGCAGGTAGACCGCTTGCACTGCGGGCAGGTGATCGTACTGGGCTTACAAACCGGCTCGCCGCAGACCGCGCACGTCTGCACCTGTTCCGCGCAGAGTTGGCAGTATTCCCGCTTGCAATCAATACACTGGGGAGAGAGGCACGTTTCGTGGGCCAGATGGCCGCCGGTGCAGAGATGCAGTTGGTCGCCCGGCTGACCGCACACAGCGCAGACCAGGGCTTCTAAGCGGTGCATCAGCGGGTCCCAGACGACGGTGCGGGTGACGGTCAGACGGCGGTCGCCGATCTCTACGGGCAAAATCACTTTGGGTTGCACAATGCGCTGGACGTTGACCAGCTCCACCTCCAGCCGCAACTGGTAGCGGACGCGCACATCGATCAGCTTGGCTGCCCGTTCTGCCTGTAACGCGACCAGCTTTTCTTGCGCACCTTTGCCCCGCCCGCTTTCGCTCTCCTCTGCCCGTTCCAGCCGCCGCCGCAGATCGCTTTCCAGCGCGTCGTAATACTCCTGAATGCGCGCCTGGTCCAGTTCCAGAAAGCGCTGGATGCGGCTCTGCATGGCGGTCGTGCGTGGGGCCAACTGGGCTTCCAGCGCGGATTGGGCACGCGCCAGCAGGGCCTGGTAAGTTGTCGGCGCGTCAATGGCGTCCGCGCCCAACCAGCGGGACGGCGCAACGCTCATATAGGGATAGCCCGCGGTCGTTTCGGTGGAATAGAGCCGCTGCAAATGCTGGGGGTCTGTGATGGCATAGCCGTTCTGGGCGTCCATCACCACCGCAGACAGCGATTCCTGCTTTTCGTCGCTGACAAAGGTGACTTTGAAGTTGAAGCGCAGGTAGTGGTGCAGCGCCTGCTCCTCCAGCGCACCCTTCTTTTGCGTGATGCGGGCGTTGGCAATGCCGATGCTCTTCTCGGCCTGCTCCAACAGCCCCTTCTTGTCCAGACGCAGATGGTTGATGAAGACTTGGCTGTTGGCTTCCGGGCGCAGGAGTTGGGCGGCGATACGGTCCACCAGCGGGTGGTTGACCGAAAGACGCAGGCTGTCGTCGCCGGGCGCGCTGTCCTCGGCGTCAAAGCGCAGGTTGAGATAGGCGTCCGTGCCCAGACGGGCGGCCAGGTCGTCGGGCAGGAGCGTTTCGTAGACGCCGTAGGCCGCGGGCGCGACAATCCCGCCCGTCTGCGCCAGATAGCCCAAGACAAAACGGGCCAGATCGAAATGTGTATCCGCTGCCTGCTCGCTCATTCTGCGCTGAAATCCTCCCCAAAGAGCGCCTCGTCGTATTCGGTCGCCTCCTGATAGGCAGAGCGCGCCTTGACCAGCGCATCGCCCAACTTCTCCATCTCCTCTTGCAGCGCCTGGGGTGTGGCTGCCTGGCTCCAAATGTCCAGAATAATCTCCTCAAAATCCCGTTCGTCGCCCATCTGCCCCAAAATCATATCCACTTCGCCGATGACTAGCTCAAACATATTCAGCTTGCGGTCCAGAATGTCCAGCACCAGATCCTCAATCGAGCCGGCCGCGGCCAGGTTGAAGATGTCCACAGGGCGGTCCTGGCCGATGCGGTGGATGCGCCCGATGCGCTGTTCGATGCGCATGGGATTCCAGGGCAGGTCGTAGTTGACCATCGCCCGACAGAATTGCAGATTGCGCCCCTCACCCGCGGCCTCGGTGGAGAGCAATACGGGCAGATCGTTTTGAAAATCCCGGATGACCGCGTCCTTCTGGCCGCTGGTCAGACCGCCGTGGTAGTTGGCAAAGGGAATACCCCAGCCGGTCATCGCCGCGGCCAGCATCTCCTGGGTGGCGCGGAATTGGGTGAAGATCAGCACTTTGTCCGACGTGCCGCCTTTGGCCTGGGCTTCCAAGAGCGTACGCAGGGCGTCGGCTTTGGCCGATCCCTGCACGGACGCGGCCTGTGCGGCCAGGGCCAACAATTCGGCGCGATAGAGGGCCAACTCTTTGTTGGCGGCCAGCGAGCGCAGGGTGGACTCGGTGGCCGCCGCGCTGCTGCCCACCTCGCGCAGGAGGATGCGCAGACCAAAGCGGTGGCCCGCGCTCACCTTTTCCGTGTCCTCCATCATCCGGCGCACCGTATCGCCGATGGCGTCGGCCAGACTCTGTTCGTCGGGATTGAGGGCCAGACGAATGGTGTGGGCGCGACGCGGCGGCAGTTGCAGGCTGATCTGCCCGCGGGTGTGGCGCACCATCACATCGCCCAACAGTTCGCGCAGCAGCCCCCGGTTCTTGGGCAGACGGGGGTCGCCGCGTACCACAAATTGGCTGCTGAACTCTTTGGGGCTTTTGAGTTGACCGGGTTTGAGAACGGTAATGAGGTTGTAGAGTTCGGTCAACTTGTTCTGCACGGGCGTCGCGGTGAGGAGCAGAATGTACTTCTTCTGCAATTCGTTGACCAGTTGCCAGGAGGCCGAGGTACGGTTCTTCAGGTGGTGGGCCTCGTCCACAATCACCAGATCGTATTGCAGGGCGGTGATGGCGGTGCGGTGTTCGGCGCGGCGCGCCGTGGCCAGCGAGGCGATGACTCGCGGGAACGTCTCCCAGGCCGCGCTGCCCCGTGCCCGGAATTCTGGGTCGCTGCTGGTGACAAAGCTGGTCAGGTTGTATTTGGAGGCCAGCTCCTCCTGCCACTGCTCCACCAGACCGGGCGGGGTGAGGATCAGCACCCGATCCACCATCTGACGCAGCAGATACTCCTTCAGCACCAGCCCGGCCTCAATCGTCTTGCCCAGCCCCACCTCGTCGGCCAGCAGCCCGCGCCCGCGAAACTGGCGCAGCACGACGCGGGCCGCCCGAATCTGGTAGTCAAAGGGGGTGAAATTGATCGCATCCAGCGCCAGCAGATCGTCGAACCCGGCCACCAGTTGCAGCCGGTGGGCCATCAGCTTCAGTTGGTAGAGGTTCAGGTCCGCCCAGGAACCCGCGGCCGCCGCGGCCAGAATCTGCTCCGCGCCGGGCAGCAGACGCACTTCGGGTTGGATTGTCGGTGAAATAGAGATGGGAGAAGTCGGCATGCATCTATTGTAGACGTTCGGGGGGAACAGGCCAAATGCAGCGCAAATGATTATTCGTCAATAAACGCTAAGGCCGCAATCCGAAGATTGCGGCCTTGCACCTCACCATCGAAATGATGAGGGGGATATTGAAAAGTATACCACATCTATCAGCCCTGGTCGAACCGAATCCAGACTTCGCCCTGTCCATCCGGCACGCTGAAGGAAAAATCCCGGCTGTCCCGCTCGTGGTTGCCGTCAATCACATAGCCCGAATAATTTCCAGCCACATTGCCGTCGGGCAGCTTGTCCAAGCTGAGTTTGCAATTGTGGTTGAAGGAACCAAGCGGGCCATTGTTGGGGCTTCCGGTGACGCTGGCCTCGCAGGATTTGGTGGGCAATTCTACACCGTTTTTGAACAAAACCACGCGATAGCTGCCCTGGGGTTGGCCGTCGTCTATGCCGCTGTGTATAAAGAAGAGTTGCAGTTTCAGTTCGCTGCCACCGTTGCCCGCAAAAGAGGGGCCGCCGGTGATGCGAAACTTGCAGCCGTCGCCGCCGATGCTGGCGCAGGGGTCCGCGGCAGCAGGGGGTGGGGGTGGCGCAGCAGGCAGCGGTGTGTTCGTCGGCTGCGCAGGCGCAGGCACGGCTGTGGGCGGCGCGACGGGGATGTCCGCGGTCACGGCCACCAGTTGCGCGTTTTCCACCGTCGCCAGTTGGCTGAACATCCAACCCACTTCGCCGTTGACACAGCAGAACTGAAACCAATCGCCGGCCGCATTCTTGCCCGTCACATCAAACTGCATCCCCTGGTTCACCGAACCGATGACCGCAAACTGCGTGCCTGGCCCGCTGCGCACGTTGGCGGTCTGGTTGGTGATGGTCATGCGCGCGCTGGGCGCGGGCGTATCCGTGGGGACGGGCGTCGGCTCTGCGGGGAGAGGCGTTGCGGGTACAGCAGTGGGTGGCACAGGCGTTGGCGGCGGCACAGGCGTATCAGTGACGAGGGGAACAGGCGTGGGCGTCCAGGTGGGGATGATCGCCCTCACTGCACTGGTAGGTGTGGCCGTAGGGTCGGAGCCGGGTAGAAGACTACAGCCGCCCAGGAAGAGAGCAGTGATGAGCAGAATGAATGGCAATACCCCTCGTCGTAAGCTGTCCACTGCGCGTTCCTCCCCAAAAGATTGAATAGAAGATTTGGTCCAGTGTACCCGCCCACCGCCCTTTGTTGCAACTTATCGCCTTTGTGACTTTGACAGTCGTTGCGGCGTCGCCTATAGTGGGGGAAACAGGAAGGGATATTGGGTATTGGATATTTCGTTTGGCTACGTCTCGCCAATACCCAATATCTCAATACCCCAATATCCCAATACCCAATACCGCCAGAGACTCACCCAATGACCCGATCCAAACTCATCACCGCCCAAGCCGCGGCTGCGCTCATCCCGGACGGCGCAACGGTCGCCGTCAATTCATCCAGCGGGCTGAACTGCCCGGATGCGCTGCTGCGTGCCATCGGCGAACGTTTTGCCGCCAGCGGTGCGCCGCGCAACCTGACGACAATCCACCCCATCGCGGCCGGGGATATGTACGGCGTGAAGGGGATCGACCACATCGCCCAGCCGGGTCTCTTGAAACGGGTGATCGGCGGCTCCTATCCCAGCGGGCCGTCGTCGCTGGAATCCCCCCGCATCTGGCAGATGATTGACAACGACGAAATCGAAGCCTACAACCTGCCCAGCGGGTTGATCTTTCACCAGTTGCGCGAGGCCGCGGCTCGGCGACCCGGTGTGTTGACACAGGTGGGGCTGGACACTTTCGTCGATCCCCGGCGGCAGGGCGGGCGCATGAACCGGCGTACAGTCGAGGAGATCGTACAGGTGGTGCAGTTCGACGGCCAGGAGTGGCTCTACCTGCGTTCCCTGCACCCGGACGTGGCGTTGATCCGGGCCACATCGGCCGACGAGCGGGGCAATCTGAGCTTCGAGCAGGAGGGCGCGTTTCTGGGTGCGTATGACGTGGCGCTGGCCGCGCACAATAGCGGTGGCATTGTGATTGCCCAGGTTAAGCGGCTGGTGGCGGCGGACAGCATCCCCGCCCAATCCGTGCGCGTCCCCGGCATTCTGGTGGATGCTATCGTCGTCGCCCCGGAGCAGCGCCAGACCACCCAGACCGATTACGACCCGGCCATCAGCGGGGAGATACGCATCCCAGCGGAGAGCTTTGAAGGCGTGGAGTGGGGGCTGGAAAAGGTCATCGCCCGCCGCGCCAGCCAGGAGCTGCGCGAGGGCGAAGCGGTCAACCTGGGCTTTGGCATCTCGGCGCTGGTGCCGCGCATCCTGCACGAGGAGGGGCTGGACGGCGCGGTGACGTGGGTGATCGAGCAGGGCGCGGTGGGGGGAATGCCGCTGCTGGGCTTTCAATTTGGCTGCGCGGCCAATGCCCAGGCCATTATTCCCTCGCCGGATCAGTTCAGCTATTTCCAGGGCGGCGGCTTTGACCGCTCCTTCCTCTCCTTTATGGAGATCGACCGCGAAGGCAACGTCAATGTCTCCCGTCTGCGTTCTCGCCCCCACGTCACCGCTGGCGTGGGCGGCTTTATCGACATCACAGCCCACGCCAAGCGGATTGTTCTCAGCGGCACTTTCACCACCGGCGGCTCCCGTATTGATGTGCGAGATGGCAAACTACGCATCGAAAAGGAGGGCAAAGTCCACAAATTTGTGAATGAAGTGGAGCACGTCACCTTCAGCGGGCGGCGGGCGCGGGCCACCGGTCAGAAGGTGGTCGTCGTCACCGAGCGCTGCGTCCTGCGTCTGGAACGGGAGGGCTGGTGTGTCACCGAAATCGCGCCCGGCGTCGATCTGGAGCGGGATGTGCTGGCCCAGTGCGACTTTCCGTTGCGTGTGGCGGATGGTCTGCGGGAGATGGAGGCGCGGCTGTTTCGGCCCGAATTGATGGGGTTGCGGCTGTCAGGAGGCGATTGAGGTATTACAAACCAGGCGACGATTTCCCCCCGCTCCCGTCCGCTGTAGACGTTGCAGAAATCCATGGGTAGCATCACATTTTCCAGGACAGTGAGGGTGGGCAGCACGATGAGGTGGGGGGCTGGCTGGTTGCCGCCGGTCTTTTCTGTTTTGCGTAAGAACAGATTCTGGAATATCGGATGTCTCCTCCGCCTGCTCATAACATTTCGAGGAATGTTTGGCTGACACGCGCTATTGAGGGGTTGGTAGTGGCATAGTGAGCGAATGGGGACGGATGGCACTATGGATGTGCAGTAAATTTGGGAAGAGGCGGTGGGCGAGGACTTTGGAGAGGGATGAATGCTATCTCAGTGGGAGAAGGGTGACCACTTGTCAAATAACTTACTTGAATGTAGACTTCTCCTCAGTCCAAATTGAATGAAAATACATGAGACCAACGGAATGCATAGAAGATGAATTATGACGCTTTGATGGAATCATTTTTCCATTCTGAACTCCAAAATAGACTTGAATTCCCTGAGGAGTTACAAAACATTTACTCCGCAGTCGTCTTGGACCTTCGGAAGAAATATCCTCAGATTGATTCTGGAAGATATAGTCTTGACGATGAATCTCCACAGAGCATTGCTTCACAATTCTATAGACTGTTTCCGGCACATTTTTACAAAGCGTACTACTCACTACTTTGTAACGAACGCGACAGATATTTTCATGGCAAGGGCGCTTGTATTCTGCATTGGCCATGTCTAACGATGGTGGATATTGGCTGCGGTAGCGGAGCAGTTAGTGCTGCACTGTTGTCAATGGTCTTGCGTTTTCAGAAATATCTCATTCGATCAGGGCATTCTATCTCAGCGATAGATATCAAGCTGATTGGGATGGACCCCAATCAGAACGCTCTGAGTCTTTATCGAACGATAACTGAGCGTTTCTCGCCGGTACTATCTTTGAATTTGGTTAGGGTCACGATAGAGGAAGTAAATGGAGGATTTCCCGGTAACGATACGGATCGGCTACTACAGAGTTATCAGCCATTGCATCGAAATTATGTGATGATCGCTTTGTCCAATGTGATCCGCCCACTGGTGCAGCTACACAAAGATGGCACATCGCGAATCAAGGAATTGATAGGGCAGCGTCAACGCAACGAACCGGCTATAGAACCTGAGTTCGGGATGCCAGAAGCCAGAGATATTCAAAAGTTCATTGACGAATGGAAGTTGGATCAGCTTGGGGTATTGGGAATCGCGACCAATAATCGTGGGTTCGATGTGCCTTGGCATGACCGGTTAGTTGAAGTCAGCTCCCAAATTGTCTCGCGCCTTAAGCCTCATATTGTCACGCCATATGAAGAGCATATACAGGAGAAAATCCGTGTTACAAATCCTGTGGGTTCTTTTTTCTGGAATGACGGAATCCGTTTTCCTCGCGACCCAATTACGTTCAATTGGGGTTATCTCCACATTATGCGTGACAGTTATGCCAGGGATTTTCAGTGGCATAGTGTATTAAGCTACGAAAATCTCAAACTTGCTTGGGCAAGAGCTAGACAATATACCCAGCGTGAAGCATTAGTTGACGAAATTGAGATCAGACTATTTGATCACGATACAGAACTGAAAATTCGGCGTCTTCAGAAACTGATGATGATGCAATATTGGGAGGGTTTGAATACAAGACATTTGGTGCAATTCCAGTCTCCCAAAAACGAGAAAAGTGATCGCCCAAAAACGATAGCAAGACTTGAAGAGCAGGTTCTAGCAGCGGCATTGATTCAGATTCTCGGCCATAATGTTGAACGCGACCGGAGTTACAGCTATCGTCTCAAAGCCGATCAAAGCGAGTTCCTCTACGAATATTGGCTAGATGCCTGGAAAGAGTTTATTGAAGAGACACATAAGCAAGCCGGGTCTCGGACGATTCTCCGGGCAGATATTCAAGATTTCTACAAATGTATCATCCAATCAAAACTTATACGAGATAGAATTCAGCCAGATTTGAAGCTTCGGGGAAATAGTGAAGACTTAGTCGATGCGCTGATTATGCGTAATTGTGGAGACGGCCATTCCACGGGAATTGGCCTTCCACAGGGTCACATCGCGTCTGGTTTTTGGGCGGACATTTATCTTGGGAACTTTGATAGTTTATTTGAGGAAGAGTTTCCGGAGAATGTAGTGTTTTTACGCTATGCTGATGATATGTTTTTTGGAATCGACTCCGATTCGCCGGTTAGTGTTGAGGCTATCAAGACAGAACTAGGGAAGTGGGTAAAGGAAATCGGGCTGTCATTATCCGATGAGAAAACATTTCCACAGAGTGCTGATGATTACCTCAGTGTCACGGAACTCGATGATGAACTGGAAAGACTGGCAGCAGAACGATTTGAGCCAATAGTCAATGAGCATATCTTCAGGCCATCTTTTCCGTATTGGCAACTGTATGATTCGTCCCGCCACGAGTTTGTTAATGCGTATAGCCGTGCATTAGGAACCCAATTTATATTTACGTCGCCAAGCTGGCTTGCTCGTAAATTGCACCAAAACCACTTGAACGGTTGTCCTCTGCACTGGCCTGACGTCAAGCTACTTCAGAATCTGACCAACTGGAACGAGGAATTCTCGCGTCATAATCAACGTTGGATCGCTGAATTGAACACTCTGCGTGAAGAATTGCATCAGATGTGCATCGATAGCTTTAATATTATGAATCGATTGGACAGCAAAGATGTTGGATATGTGAAGGCGCAACGGCGGTTCAGGTTTACTGGATATCGTTCCTGTATTTTGGGGCCATCGCCTGAGCTATGCACTGTGCTGACACAAGAAGTTATTGATCATCCCTGGCATATGTCAGCGAGAATTGTGTGCCCCACGCTAGCAAATATGGGCCAGGTAGACCTTCTGATGGAGATTCTTAATCGTTCTACAAGCCCGTATGTACGCGCTATTACGATAGGTAGCCTGGGAAAGGTACAGGTGGGCAATACAAATAAGACAGACTCCAATCTTTACACATTGGAGAACACAATCTGGACCTTTCTTGCGAACACTATGGCTACGGCCTACGAGAAATTAAAAGCATCTGAAGCCCTGGTAGCCTTGAATTTGGACTCAAGCGTAGATTTCGATGAGTGCGTAGCGCTTATTAAAGAAGAATCCGATCCCTATCTTGTGAAGAACTACGTGTTGCTCTTGAACAAGATTGATCGGACACGAGCGCGCATATACCTCGTGAGCTTTATGCAGCGATGTCAATCAACTGTCGTACTTGACGCTATTCAAATGGTGTTTCGTCAAGCGTCTATGTCCATTTTTGATCTGCCAGAGCCTACAATGCTGCTGGATCATTATTCCGCTAGCTATCCAGGTATCGAATCAGATATCACAATTACAGAATCCTCCGACTCATGGAATATGTAGTAAACGAAACAAAGTCGATTCATTAACGATTTCCATTCCACCACACGAGCGCCGATGTCTACCGCCAACTCTGCCCAATCCCTGACCCGTCTACACAAGCAGTGGTGGATCGCCGCGAGGAGCAGTGGGCTGGTGGTCGTCGTCTATTTTTGGCTGGGACAGGCCGGGCTGGCCCCCGACCGTGCCCTGCAATGGGTTCGCTTGCTAAAGAAGGAAATTGATCGTGTATAAGAGTAGAGATTTTCACATGATTCTCGCGCCTACCCTTGAAGAAATATTGGACCAACTCGAACAATTGACTCTTTGTTATGACCGCAAAGAATGGCGAAAACAGGCACTCTCCATTCACATATCAGAAAGCGCGCTTGATTTGTTGGATCAGGTTGATCCGCCAGTCCCTTACCAGTACTATTTCTCCACCCCAGAATTACTTGTTGAACATCCTCGCCTTATCTTCTACTATCGCAACATTGCAATGCTTTCTGGTGGCGCTATGCGCGAGATTGACCTCGATAGTACCAGCTATGAATTCGGAGATTCAGTTCCAGAACTAGCCAAAGCAAGCGAAATAGCGACATATTTCAACGGAATAGTAAGCGCTATACTATTGTCGTATGATAAAGTCTTGCCCAAACAGCATACCCTTATGTTTCTGG
>CAMDEX010000189.1 GCA_945897075.1 Litorilinea aerophila | reverse complement strand
CGCCCGTGGGCAGCCCGACAAAATAGGTCTTACTGCTTTCGGATGCAACAACCAGCCTGAAGCCGAGAGTGTCGCAATACCAATCGGCCAATGCCGCAGGATCGCTGGCCGCGATGGCGATATGTTCGACAAAGTTGATCACTTGGGTTACTCCTCGTTAAACTTCCCGATTTGCACCTTCCGGGAAGGGGTCGGCTTGCGACCCCTTCCCGGAAGGTAAACTCTTACTCCTCACTGACCAGAACCTCACGACCTTCGCGCAGTGAACGATCGATGGCCGCCGCCACGCGGATCGCGGCCAACCCGTCGCTGCCTGTTACCACCGGTTCGTGCTGGTTGCGCACCACGCCGACAAAGTGGTGGAGCAGACGGCGGAACATACCCTCCTGCTGGTCGTGGATGACAGGCGTATATCCGATATCCGGGTATTCAGGTGCAGCACCGGCGCGATAGACACCCACACCGCTCTGATTGCTCAGTAGCTCCACCATTCCCCCCGTGCCCCGCACAGTGAATTGTTCGGTCAAGGGCTGGCCGCTCACGGCTGGTGTCCCCCAGGAGCTTTCCAGCACGCCAATCGCGCCGTTGGCAAAGGTGAAGACAGCGATGATGAAATCTTGCCGCTCTTTGCCACCCGCCCGCGAGAATGCCATCACTTTGTGGACAGGGCTGCCGGTTGTCCACAACATCATATCAATGTCGTGGGGGGCCAGCCAGAAGGCCAGCGGAAAGCGGCCCACCACCCGTTCGACCGCGATCTGGGGCGCGTTGCGCCGGGCGTAGAGGTGCAGAACCTCGCCCACCGCGCCTTGCGCCACAGCCTGGCGCAGGGCGGCAAAACGCAGATCGAAGCGCAGGCTGTGGCAGACCATCAAGTACACGCCTGCCTGCGCCGCGTGTTCCACCATACTGGTCGCGTCGGCCAAACTCAGGGCCATTGGCTTTTCCACCAGCACATGTTTGCCCGCATCCAGGCTGGCGAGCACTGGTTCGATGTGCGCCCACTCCGAGGCAGCCACGATCACCGCCTCGATTTCCGGGTGGGCGGCCAGCATGGCCTGGTAATCGCCATTGGCATAGCCGGGGACGCGGTGGGCTGTGGCCGCGGCCTGGGTGGATTCTGCGCCGCGGCCACAGAGCGCAACGATACGCATCGTGGCCGCTTCTGCGGCGATGCGGGCATAGAGTTGCCCCATACGCCCCGGACCGACAATCGCCAGGGCAACCGGTGTCGGAGGATTTTGCATAGTCTATAACTCACTCAATTGGATTCGTTTGCCACCGTTGGCCGCGGAATGCAGCAACGCGGTCAAAATTGCCATCACTTCGACCGCCCAGTCAATGGGATAGGGCGGGGTCTTCGTCTCCGCCATGCTGATGATACGCTCCAGCGTGCCGACATAGAATTGATCCCAATTGCGGATCTCAATCTCGGCCCAGCCCTGCTCGCCATAGACCGCCCCGTGATAGAGGCTGGGCGATTTTTGTAGCAGATTGATTACCCCCTGGCGGCCATCGGCATAGTGTACCACGCCGACATCGCAACGCACACTGCGTTGGGTGCTGACTGCTTCGGCACCCGGACCCAACAGTGTATGCAGCAGCTCGACCGGATGGATGCCATAGAAAAAGGGGTGGCGCGCGCGGGGATTGGGGAAATCACCGGCCGCGGGGCCACTGGTCACGGCCAGGTTGAGCGGACCAAACTCGGCCAGACGCGGCTGCAATGCCATGACTTCGACGGCGTAGCGCACCGCGGAGCAGGACATCAGGGGCGTTCTCTTGTCCGCGGCCAGGGCTACCAACGCCCGGACATCGGCAAAGTCGTTGGCAAAGGGTTTGTCCACAAAGGTGGGCAGGCCCGCCGTGATAGCCAGACGGGCGGGTGCCGTATGGTCATCCCCATAGCGATTGCAGATCATCACCAGATCCACGCCGCTGATCGCCTCGGCGGGGCTGGCTGTCACCTCTGGAATCTGACACTGGGCGGCTTTTTCCTGGGCCTGTGCCCGGTCTTCGCCCCACAACTTAACCACCTGCGCCCGCCCAAAGAGGGGCGCGCCGGGCAGATTGAGCAGCTTGGTGTAGGACTCCGTGTGCGTACTGTCCGCGCCGATCATACCGATTCGAATCATATCCATCTCCATTCACAACGACAGAACTCGTCTGGTTGGGGGCTTGTCAAGACTGTAGGGGCGCTGCTTGCTGCACCCGGCACAGACGCGACGGGCGCAGCAAGCAAGCGCCCCTACGTCCGTTTTACACAGAGGGCGCAGCAAGCAAGCGCTCCCTACAGTGAAAATGTTTACCGGTAAAGCTATGGGCCTAATCTTTCCGGCAGGCTCGTCCTCCGTCAGACCCGCCCTGGAAACTCCTGCCCGCGGATCAGCATAAAGCGGAATTCGCCCCGCGGCTTTTCGCATTCGGTGAGCAGACGCGCCTCCTCGTCCTCAATGCCCAGGTACATTGTTTCGGCGCGGATATAGTGCAGCGCCAATCCCCGACGGCGGCTTGGGGTGGTATTGGCCCCCGTGCGGTGAAAATTCAGCCCGTGGTGGAACATACAATAACCCGCTTTGATCTCCACTGGTCGCGGTTCGGCCAAGAGAGGGTTACTGAGAAAGGCGTCTTGGTATTGACGGGCAATCGGTCCCCAATGATGACTGCCAGGAATGACGGTCATACAGCCGTTATCCACCGTTGCGTCGTCCAAAGCCAGCCAGCAGCTCACATGCTCCTGGGGGGCAAATTGGGGCCAGGCCACCGAATCTTGATGCCAGCCAGTGACAGTGCCGTTGAAACGGGGCTTCATCATCAATTGATCTGTGTATAGCTTGATATTGGGTCCGATCATATCCTCAATGACATCAACGATGGCCTTGTTTTTGGCAGCGGTTGCGAACAGATCGTCAAAATAGCAGAGCTGGGTCATCTTGCGCACGGTGTCCAAGGGATCGACACTGAGGTCCGTATTGCCGCGGAACTTTGCCTCCAACTGAATAAAGCGCGGTGGAATGTGGTTGAGACGGCCATAAACAATGTCTTCGCTGCGTTGGCGCAGCGCGTCGATTTCCGCATCGTTCAAAATGCGCTTGTCGTACTTCAGATATCCATTTTCGCGATAGAATGCTTTCTGCTCGTCGGTCAGTGCCATGAGTTTGTTCCTTTGCCCAGTCTATGGGTGTTGTGAAAAGGTGCCGTGATCAACACAGAGGGTTGGAAAAGATGATAGAAAACGCCCGATAGGTTCTGTTGGGTGTAGCAGATTCTGTCCAAATGCGAATGCCCACACCAATATACATCCTTTTGGGCAAAACGCCAATCGCATTTTTCGCATCCCCATTGCTCGATCAACCGTCTGGGAAGGGGTCAAGCAGATTGGCGCGTGTACAGTCGGCGTGTAACCCCCTCCCGGCAAGCGGTACATTACGCTTGTGGGCGTTGGCTGCGCAGTGGCCTGGCGCGGGAGAAGGGCAAGGGCGCGGCTGCGCTCTGCGTGGGCAGCCAGCTTTCATACGCAGTACCCGCCACGCCCGCGCTGGCAAAGTCGCACAAACGCAGCTTTGTGCCGTCTGTCGCGGTGGTCTCCACAAGTAGCCACGGCTTGAGCCAGCGCGTATCCTCAACTTCGCAAAATTCTAGCCGGGCCGCATCCAGCACGGGCAAGGCTTCCCGGTCGGCCTCCTGGTGGTGGGA
This sequence comes from Litorilinea aerophila, assembly GCA_945897075.1. Classification (GTDB taxonomy): domain Bacteria; phylum Chloroflexota; class Anaerolineae; order Caldilineales; family Caldilineaceae; genus JACQGT01. The sequence goes on along the minus strand of CAMDEX010000189.1, from coordinate 9,515 downwards.
ATCGTAGGTCAGAAGCAGGGGGCCGCGATAGATCGAGGTCGGGAGTACCAGCTCTGCGACCGGGCGCGACCAGAAATGGGCGCGGAAGTCGAATTCCAGCAGCAGACGGTCGCCCGCGGCCCACTGGCGCTTGATTTCCCAATAGCTGCCGGCTCTGATTCCCTGGATGGCTGCGCCATTGAGTTGAATCTGTGTCCGCTCCGACCAGTGGGGAATGCGCAGGGCCAGGGTGAAGGCTTCCCCAACCGCCGCATCCACCACAATGTCCACCTGCCCGGCCCGCGGATAGTCCGTGTGCTGGGTGAGGGTCGCCAGGGGTGTACGCAGAGTGCAGGGGCCATAATAGTTCAGCGCCAGACCATCTGTCCGCCCCATCACCGCCCACTCGCAGAGCAGGCCCAGCGCACGCGGGCCGTTGACAGAGCAGCAGTTGAGTTCGGGCGTACCAGCGCGGGACTGGAAGACAATCGAATGCGCGCTGGCCTGGCGCTCCCCGCTCATGGGCGTATTGTAGGTCACCCAACGCCCGGAGGGGGACATCATGCCCAACCCTGAATTGAAGAGGGAGAGTTCGATCTCGTCGGCGACGATAGAATTTCCGGTCAGACGCAACATTTCCACGCTCATCGCCATCCAGGCGATTGTGCAGCAGCTCTCGATGGCGCCCCCATCGTAGGGATTGCCTGTCGCCTTCTCGCCCGAAGTGAAGCCGCCGTTGTTGTGGCGGTCGCCTTCGAGCATACTCCACCAGAGATGCTCGAAAGCCCCACGGTACTCCTCCTGACCGGTGGCGAAATAGAGCTCACTCAGCCCCATAATGGGGTGCAGGCTTTCCCAACGGGGTTTGGGCGTCTCCCAGAACGGCTGCCCCGCCAGGCCGGCGTTGAGATAGTCCCCGGCTGGCGGGATGGCGAACTCGGCCACGATCTCTGCGGCCATACGCAGATAGCGTTCTTCTCCCGTCAGCCGGTAGAGCCAGGCCAGCGCATGTACAGGGGCCTGGTTCATCTCGTGTGCGCCCGTGTCGTGCAGCCGCGCGTGGGGGTTGTCCAGGAAGCGAAGGCAGAAAAGGTCGGCAATACGGCGGGTACACTCCAGCGCCTGTGGGTCGCCGCTCTCCGCGTGCCATAGGAGCAGACCGAGCATGGCGTGGTAGTGACCCCAGGCGTCCCACGGCTCGTTGCCATGCGCACAGTTGGGCGCGCCTTTGCGCAGACGGAAGGCGTGCGGCCAGGGTCCGAGATAGCCATCCTCGGCCTGCAAAGCCACCAGTTCGCCCACAAACCAGCGTATGTGCGCGCCCAATTCGGCATCGCGTGTGAGACGCCAGACCTGCACGGCGTGGGTGAGGTACTTGCCGGCGAACTCACCGGCCCAGGGCACCAGGTCATGCGCGGGCGTGCGGTCACGCTGGCGGAACATCTCCAAGATGCCGGGGTTGGCGAAGGGCGCGGGCAGAATCCACTGCCGCGTCACGGCATCCAAGCGCCGTCCGATCTCGCCGCCCAGCGCAAATTCGGTCTCCGGGAATGCGTCGAGAAGTGGCTTGTGGGCACCCTGCTGTAAATTCACTGCTGGCCTTGTCATATTGATCTCCTCTCTGTTTCTGCGGTCCAATTCCCACATCCGTCCGCATACCTGCGCCAACTGCGCCGCTCGGCGCTGGTCGCGTCCCTCTCGCGCAAGGTCAGGTCGGCCTGACCACCTATACTACTACACGACTATCTCTCGGCGCGAATGCCCTACGCCTCACACCGGACAGATGCGCAGCCTAAGAGTTCCTGCGCTGAAACTGGTCGCTGTCTGCGTATCTGTCGGGTGTCGGCAAGCGCGTGAGCTGGACAAAACCCCTGCTCTGTGCTACAAAATGAGCTATACATCCCCCTTTGCAGTGATCCGCAACACGCGTTCGGCAGTTTTGGCGCATAGAATCCAGTTAACAGTCCATGTATGCTGGTGACGCCGTACCCCACCGTCACTTCCCTTTTTCCCGCAAGGAGACCCGTATGCCAAATCGTTGCGTGCCTTTCACACATTTTGTTCATCAGAGGAGATCAGACCTATGAAATCAGTTACCGATCAGCGCAGACGTATTCCCCTCCTACTTGTCGTGTGTGCCCTGTTGGCTTTCGGGTTGACCGCACTGGCTGGCGGCGGAGCCACGGCCCTGGCCGCCCTGCCCCAGTGGCAGCCGCTTGCCCAGGCATTGGGCATAGACCAATCCAGTGCTGCACCCGCCGCGGCCCGCCAACCAGCGGCCCCAGAAGTGCCGATTGTCGTTGACTTTGGCGGCGCGCCCAACGCGCCCGTGGCCGGTCTGGAGCAGTGGGTGGCCCGGCAGAACGGCGATCTCCAGGCCGCCTCTGGTCAGGCAGCCGCAGCCATCGCCAAGAAGATTGTGGTGTTGCGGGTCTACTTCAACGACTACGCCAACACCAGCCGCTATGACCAGGCCCAGGTCACCAGTATGATGGGTGAACTCAACGACCTGCTCAAGAACACATCCTACAACAACGCCAGCGCCACCTTTGTTGTTTCTACTCTCTTCCAGCTACCCAGCAACCGCAGCGCCTATATTGACGATCTGCCCCCCTGCGAGCCGGACCCGGCCTTGCGTCCCTTTGGCGATCTTTCCTGTGATACCAAATACATGAAGGTGTTGAACGATGCCGTAGCCAATGCGCCTTCCGCGGGGGCCAATGCCGTGGATTTCAGCAATACGGATGCGGTCTTTGTGGTGATGGCCGAGACCAACAATACCCAATTTCATCGCGGCCAGGCCAACAAGTGCGGTTTGGCTGTGGGCGCGGGCGGGGCCAACAAGACAGTTGGCTGCGCGATTTTCAGCGAAAACCCGACCGAAACTGACCGCCAGGTGTGGGGACGCTGGGCACACGAGGCCGGTCACGCCTTCCAGAGCAGCTCTGGCCCCGCCCACCCCAGCAACTACAACAGCGAATTTGAGCTGATGGACTCCAACTATCCGGGGCAGACCGGTGTTTTCGAGAAGTCCGGCAATTTGGGCTTTCCCGGCTGGATGCCGGCTGCCAAATATGTGGAGATCACATCCGACAGCGAAGGCGGGCAGTTCTGTCTGTGGGCGATGGAATACGACCCCACAGGGCTACCCAATCCCCAGGCCATCAAAGCCAAGATCACCAACAGCCTCTACTATATGATCAGTGTGCGGCGACAGGTGTTGGGCGACGATCTGAACGGTGACTTTGCCAGTGGCATCCCGGATGAGGGCGTACTGATCGAGCGGGTAAGCGAAGGATCGGACCCCTGGGTTGTGCTGCAAGCGCCGCCCGGTGGCACGCGTAACAATCTGTGGAAAGAGGGCCAGAACTACGACGGTGGGGCCGACGGCATTGTGATCCTTATCAACAAGAAAGTTGATACCGACGGCGATCACTACTGCGTCACCGTGCGCTATAACAAACAGGCCAACCAGCCCGATATGGGGATGTACCCCTGGACCAGCCCGCCGGGGAACACGTGGGAGACCACCGACATTTGGGTGGATAGCCCGGTCAACGGCTATGGGACCTTCCGCTACGGCTCGTGGAACGATCTGTCGGGCAACCCTGTGCCGCGGGGCAACGGCGACAACCCCGCTGTGGGGATGGCCAACCGGCTCTACGCGCGTGTGCGTAACTTCGGCACCTCCCCGGCCACGGATATTGTCGTGCGCTGGGAGATCACCGATCCGCCAGGGCGTGGCATTGCCGGGGCCAATGGCTGGCTGCCCGTGGGCAATGTGGACAAGAACAGCTTTCCCGCCCTGGCCAATCTGGCCCCCGGCGCGTTCACGGATGTCTATGTTGATTGGACACCAAACTTTCCATTGACCAACGAGCAGATCGCAGCAGGCGATTTTAACTTCCATACCTGCGTGCGGGTAAAGATCGATGCTGTGGCGGGTGAACTGGTGTTGGGCAACCAGAACGGCGACCGCGAGCAGGAGAATATAGACTACTTCCAGGCTGTGCCCAGTGGCGGCAACCCGACCTACGACAGTATCATTCGCCTACGCAATGACGATCTGGTCAACAAGAAATTCTTCAGCTTGACCACAGAAAACGATCTGCCAGCCGCCTGGGTTCTGGACGTGAATCACGGCGAGCAGGGCGTCTGGCTCGATCCAGGCGCGACGGTCGAGATTCCTGTGATCATCAAGCCGCAAGGCCCCGCGGTCGTGGGCAGTATCTTTGGGGTGGACGTCTATGCGTCCAGCTTGAAACTGCTTGGCAACGACATGAAACCGGAGGACAAACATCCGGCGGATGACATTCTGGGCGGTGTCCGTGTGGAATCCCGTGTCCTCTTGCCGACGCGCATCAAATGCGAGGCCAGCGACTCCCGCGAAGGGGTGCTGGTCAATGGCCGGCTGGAGGATGTGGGTAAGTTCAACAGCCCGAACAACCCGCTGATGGTGATGATTCAGGGTGTGGACGGCAAGCGTCGTTTCATCCCCGGTGCCAGTCAGGTTGCGGTTGTGGCCGAGGATGGCAGCTTCCAGGGCAGGATCTTCTCGCAGAAGGATCGCATCGAGGAAGTTGTCTGTCTCTTTGCGGGCACGGATATGCTGGCCAGCGCGGGCAGCGGCTATGTGCGCGTGAGTTCCAACAGCGAAAGCCCGTTGCCCAGCCCGACGCGTACCCCCGAACCCACCTTCACACCGACAGCCACAGCGACGCGCATTCCCGATGCGACGAACACGCCGACACCCACAGCGACGCCGCAGAATGTCTTCCTGCCCATCAATCCGATTTATGTAATCCAGCAGCCGCTCATTTTCAACAGCGATCTGAGTCTCTTCGGCTTCGAGATTACCCAGGGCATCCAGTGTTTCGACACGAGCAGAGGGCTGGCAAACTGCCCGGACAACTCCTTGCCGGTGGCGTTGGGCAAGCTGACCGCGGCGAGAGTCTATATGAAATATACGCATCTGCTCTTCCCGACCCGCGCCAATACGCCTGTGCGCCTCTATATGAGTGTGAACAGTGGTGCGTGGCAACAGGTCAATGCGGCGGCCACAGCGCGCGCCACATTGGATCAGTCCCAGGCGGCCAACAGCGCCAACTTCCTCTTTACGATTGGGGGCAACAGCACGGCGGTTGTGCGCTTCTACGCCGAAGTGGACCCGGCTGGGGTGATCAGCGAGACGAATGAGGGCAACAATCGCTTCCCCAGCAGCGGCTACGTGACGATGACCTTCCGCCAGCGGCAGGGGCTGAAGATCATCAGCCAGCCGTTGGATTACCACCCGGCCGGCTACGCTGGCACGCGCCTGGCCCAGGGCTGGGCAGTCAACGGCGGCGCGGCCACCTGGTTCAACCAGCTTCTGCCTATCCGCAATGGCGGTGTCAACCACAGCGTCGCCAGTGGCAATCTGGACTGGACCACCAGTCTGGGCAGTGGCGCTGGTCAACACGCGCTGATCCAGCAGTTGAACGGCAATTACGCGCTGCTGGTGATCTTTGGGATTCTCTTTGGGCAACCGCAGATTATCCCGGACCACATCTACGGCTGGGCACCCAACGCCGGCTACAGCGGCGGTCACGCCGATATGCCGGTCTATCCCCACGCCGGCGGTCTCGGCGTCGTCGGCATCGGCACAGACCGGGTGCCTGGCAGCCCCAGCACGGACAATCCGGGCGGCGGCACGCTCATCTTCGGCCACGAACTGGTACACGACTACGACGAGAAGCATACCAATACCGGGGATAGCTGTGGCTCGTCCGACAACAGCACTGCCTTCCCCTACGGCACGTCCAGCATCCAGGAATTCGGCTTCAATCCGGCTACCCAGAAGGTCTATAACCCGGCCACAACCCACGACCTGATGAGCTACTGTCCGGCGGGTGGCTCGCGCGAGGGCTGGATTTCACCCTACACCTGGACGCAGATGTTCAACGATCTGGCCTCCAGCGCGGCCACGGCTGCCGAAGCCAATGGCGCGCAGGGCGATGTGATCGCAGCCCGCCCCGGCTTCTTCACCCTCTACCGCACGGGCCACAGCCAATCGGTCATCGTCAACCTGACAGTGAACAATCCGGCGGTGGCGGGCCAGGAAAGCGGCAAGCTGGGCAATCTCTACCAGGTGGACAGCGGCTTCTTCCTGACCCTGCCCGAAGGCGACTACGCGGTGGAGCTACGCAACGGCACGCAAGTGCTGGCTTCCCATCCCTTTACGGCCAACTTCGAGAGCGAATACCACACCGGGGGCGCGGCGCACACCCACGCCGCGGGCAGCACAGAAGATGTCTTTGACCCCAATCCGACCGCCAAAGCGGACATCACTCTGGTTGCGCCCTGGGTGGACGGCACAACTTCCATCGCGCTGGTCTATAAAGGCCAGACGCTGGACGAGCGCATCGTCAGCGGCAACTCGCCGACTGTGCAGATCACCGAACCAGTGGTCAAGTCGGTGTGGAACGTGGGCGAGACCCAGAAGCTCTCGTGGACGGGCGCTGACCCGGATCAGGACACCCTCCACTACGCAGTCTTCTACAGTCACAACGGCGGCCAGAACTGGCAACTGCTGGCCAGCGAACTGAGCGATACCAGCCTGGAATTGGTCGTGGACAGTCTGGCCGGCGGCGTGGACACCCGCTTCCGTGTCGTGGCGACCGATGGCGTGAATACGGGCATGGGTGAGACGCCAGAAGCCATTCAGGTGCCCAACAAAGCGCCGATGGCGGTGCTTCTGGAACCCACCGGCTCGATCTTTGCGCCGGGTGTGGTCGTCGTCTTGCGCGGCAGCGCCACCGACCTGGAAGATGGCTCGGTTCCAGAGGAGAAGCTCTCCTGGAGCAGCAACGTGCAGGGTTCGCTGGGCACAGGCTACGAGGTTGCCATCAACACCCTCACCCCTGGCCCGCACACCCTGACCCTGACGGCTGTAGACAGCCAGGGCATCAGCGGCAGCGCCAGCGTGAATGTCTTTGTCGGCTACGGCAACTACCTGCCGGCGGTGCAACGCTAAACAAAAACCATCCGGGAAGCGAAGCAGCTTCCCGGATGGTTCATTCTCTTCCCAAGACCTGCCAGGTTTCGGAAAACCTGGCAGGTTTTTTTTGTCCGAAAATCTGGGACGAAAGACTATTTCGCTTGGGTGGTCGGAAGATAACTTGCCAGTTGCACAATAAAATCTTCCAACTTCGACTCTTTATTTAATAGGCCATTGAGCAATTGATTGAGTTGTTCCAGTATTTGGATTTTCTCCAGTTGTTCGGCAAATCGTGCTTGTTCCATCTCGGCTGGATCAAAACGAAATTGCAATAAGCGAAGAATGCTCTGGCGTTGTGCGGCTTGTATCCCTTCTACGCGCCCTTCTACACGTCCTTCTGCACGGCCTTTGACAAACCCTTCTGTTTCACCTTGCAGATAGATAGTCTTGCGTTGACGTTCTAATGTGGCAGCCAACATCGTGCGTACCTCCTCCTCAGTAAGCCCCCAGTATCAATGGATAATCGAAGGAATCTAGCACCGACGCCAACTTTATTTGGCTGTGGCGTTCGTTTTGGGCTTCGAGCAACTTCTTTGCCACATCACGGGCAATTTCCAGGGTTTCGGTGATGGTGCGTCCCTGGGCGACCAGGCCGGGGATATCGTCGGATGTAGCCAGATAGACACCTTCGGGAAGTTTTTCTATATGTAAAGTAGCTGTTTTTTCCATAGTTGTTCCTCGCATCTAATCGGCAAATTCTTTGCATTTCCCCAAGTTTACACAAAAATCGCTAGCGACGTGTGAATTGGGTTTCATTTTCACCCATCCGGTATGCTTTCGCCAAACGTCGTTTCGTTCTCTACCCGCTCGCGCTGCGCGCTCTTTGGCGTTTCGTCTTCGCCCCAGACGCGGGCCAGCGTGGTCTGAATCTTCTGCTCGAAGCGGGTGATCAGTTCCCGGTTGGCGGCCACCAGCGCCTGCTCGGCTTCGATCTCGGCCACGATGGCTTGCTGTGTGGCAAGGGGCGGGAGTGGAAACTTTCGCACCTCCATACCTCCCTTTGTTGCATGCATCATCGCGATTCCATGCCCCTCGGATTTGATCTTCTCGGAATCCGCCTCAAGAAGGTGAAGAAGAAATCGCTTGTCGATTGCGCCGGTCGTTTCGACCTTCCAGATATGGTAGTGATAGATGGCGCGTGGTCCTTCCCAAATCCGAGGCCCGAATGTGGCTGACCACGCATAGAGGAGATCGCCTGCATCGCAGTATTTGTCCTTCTCCAATTCCAGATCGGAGTAATACCAGCTACGGTTTGAAAACAAGTTTCCGACACGTAGAACCGGAGTTGGCCCTTCGCTGAGAAGTTCTTCTTGCTTGTAGGCCCGCCCATTGATGAGTCGCGCGACTTTGCCCAGTTCCACCATCGGCCAGTCAGGATGAATGGGGACGTGCGGGCGGTAGTTGTCGAGGACGGCGCGGGCACCGTTGATGACTTTCTGGTAGCCCTCGATCTCCGCCACAATCTCCTTCTGCACGTCCAGCGGCGGCAGGGGAATTTGGAACTGAGCGAGGTCTTCGGGTTTCATGCCCACATTTGCCGCGCCACGCATTAGAGCGGCGATATCTGCCCTTTTCACATCCAGGGCGTGGTAGAGAAATTTTGCATCGAGTTCAGATTCGTCGTTGGGGTGCAGAGCGACCAATAAGTTTGCCAGTGCGAACTTTCCGCTGGCGAAGTGAACGCGGTGCAGCGCAGCCTTGCCGTGTCCAAGCGAAGATATCAGAGGCACGCACACAGCCGAACTGTCAAACTGGTATGCCGCCGAAGTTTTGGGTTCCGCAGCAGTCAGAATCAATGGGTAAGGCCCAGGTAGTGTCGTCGTGCTGGAAGAAGTGCCCTTCGTGATTCTGCAGACATCTGCGATCTTAACCAATCGCTTGTCGCCATTCACGACTGTTGGCCGATAACGACTGCCTGTCAGATTACATCCGTTTGCCAGAATCTCCTCGCGTGATGCAAGCCATGAACACAGCGACAGTTCTTCGTCGTCGTAGTAGGCGCGATAGTCCCGCAACACGTCGGGTAGGTCATTGTATTCACTCGTTGTTCGCTTTATACCGAGGCTAACGCCGATGTGCCTCACTTCGGAAAAAAGAATGTTAGGCTTGCGCTTGGCTGTCACTCGGTCGAACACCAAAATCGATGTCTTCACGCCCGTATACGGCATGAACACCCCGGATGGAAGCGAAATGACGCCGATGAGGAACTCATTCACAAGCACTTCGCGCAGTTGCCTGTAGGCAGTTCCAGACTGAAAGATAATCCCCTCCGGCACGATAATACCGGCGCGACCGCTGGGCGTCAGGTGTTCGGCCATATAATCCACAAAGAGCACTTCGCTGCGTTTGCTCTGCACCGAAAAGCGCTTGTGCGGTTGGATGCCGCCTTTGGGCGACATAAAGGGCGGGTTGGCGAGAATCACATCGGCGTATTCGTTCCAGCGCTCCTGGCTGGTCAGGGCGTCGTATTCGTAGATGTGCGGGTCAACGAAGCCGTGCA
>CAMDEX010000188.1 GCA_945897075.1 Litorilinea aerophila | reverse complement strand
GGGGCGAATCGGCCAGTTCCTCGGGCAGGGCCAGCAGGGATAGAGACTCGCCGGAGGGTAGGGTCAACGTGCGCTGGTTGTCCTGGTGGCAGCCGACACACGCGCCGTCTGGGGGGGGCGGGTCGGCATAGACAGTCGAAACATCCGCCGCGCCGCAGAAAAGCAGCGCAGTCAGGAGCAGCCCGCCCCAGACTATTCGTGAGAAGTTCGACTTTTTCCGAAAAGTCGAACTTCTCAAAGTCGTGCTTCTCAATCTATGCAAGTAGTCTCTCGCCATCATTCACCCGACCCGTTGCTTACCGTATATGACCAGCGCCGGTTGAGTAGGAGCCGCTTCGGAAAGCGGGGCTTTTTCCAGCCGTATCGAAACCAAGCGGGTAAGATAGACCAATCCATTGACCCGTTTGCTTGATTTCGACAGGCTCAACCTACCAGATTTCGATACGCCTCGCAGACGCAGAATCCGAAGGATTCTGACGGCTACTCAATCAGCGCTCACTGATCCGCCCGAATGGTTACGAGACTGGAATCTATCTATACTACACTCCTGCTGCCACGAACTATCGAACCGGGGCCGGGCGCAAACTGGCAGGTTTTGACAGGCGCATCTTCTTCGTGCCTTTGTGTCTTCGTGGTTTTTCTTGGGTTTCTGCCTACCCCCGAAAAGCCATCAGCGCCCAGGCGATGGGGCCGTTGAGAAGTTGCGGGGCAATCGCAACACCGCTGACGATCAGAATCGCAGTGATGGCGATTACCCCCCGATGCCGCCGCTCGTTGGGGATGCTCGGCGGGGTCTGGGGATCGTAGAGAATCCGAATCATGCGCACAAAGCCCACAACGACCCCGCCCGAGGCCAGCAGAACAACCGCGGCGACCCGCCAATCGTTGGCTGCCACCGTTTGCAGGGCCGCCCAGTGTCCGGTGAAACCCGCGCTGAGGGGGAAACCGGCCAGCCCCAGCCCGCCCAGCACATAGGCCGAAGTACTCCACGGCGCAGAACGGCCTGCCCCGCGCAGAGGGGTCGGGTTGAGGGAACCGGTTGCATCGCGTAGAAAGGCAAGCCCAGCCGCTGCGGCCAACACGCTGATTATGCGCAGAGCGAAGAGAAAGAGAACCAGTGACCAACTGCTCTCTCCCGGCACAGCCAACATCAGCAGAATCAGCCCCCAGTCATGCAGCATCGCATAACTCCACAGCCGGCCAGGATGGCTACAACCGACCGCTGCCAGCCCGCCCCAGACAGCGGTGATCAGACCGGCCGCGGTCAACCAGAGATTCTGCCCGGACAATTCCGCCACAAATGGATAGAGGGTGGTGATATGGAAGAGAAGAGTCAGCGCGGCCAACTGGTAGAGGAGGGAGAGCAGGGCGACCGCGATGGGCGGTGCATTTTCGGCTATGGCTGGCCCCGCGCTGTGAAAGGGGACGGGTGCCAGAAGCAACAGCAATCCCAGTGCCAAAAAGCGGGCCGCGGCCGCCCCCGCCAGGCTATCTTGGGGGTTCAAGGCAAGGGAATCAATATGCCAAGAGGCCAGAATGAAGAGGGGAAAGGCAAGCAGAGGTGGCAACAGTGAGCGCAAAGGGCCATGGGTCTGGCCCAACTGACCGGCCTGGAGCATGTAAACACCCAGCGCAGCCAGCAGCGCCAGAAAGCCCGGCAGCAGAAGCTCTGGGCTGATCGGAGCATCGGCCAGAAGCAGAAGCAGCGCATAGCCGCAGGCCAAAAGCAGCGCAAAGGGCGTGAAGCTGCGGCCCTGACCGGCTGAAGCGTTGAGGAGCAGGGCGGTCGCGGTCAGGAAAAGTGTGAGCGCCAGGATGGGGGCGGCACTTGGCATGAGATGAAAAAGGAGATCGTAACGCATCACCACAGCCCGCATATCTACCTGTACAGGCGTTCCCAACAGGCGAACCAGCCCGTCCGTCGGTAAATCACCCAGCAGCCAGAAAGCCAGACCGCCCACGACGAGGCCAGAGACAGCCGACGTCACCTGCTCCATGCGCCGGAAAAGATAGGCGAGCAGGGCCAGCAGCAGCAGAACGGCAGGCAGAAAAAGGGGGAAAGGGAGTGTACTCACGGCTGGCCGCCCCGTTGCGTCAAAATTCCCAGGCGGGCCATGCGCTGGCGAACCGTTGCGAGCCGTTGACCTAGCGGCGTTGCCACGACAGGCTGCCTGCTACTGCGCTGCTCAAACGAATCCACTGGAAAGCTGATATCAGTGACGGGATAGCTCTGTGCGGCCAGCGCCAAATTTTCCGCCACCAGCAGATAGGCGCAGGCCAAAGTCACCAACAGAAAGAGCGCGCCCAGAAGAACGACGACCAATGCGGCCGGCACAACTGCGATTACCATTGCTTCTGTTCCGATCAGCCAGAGCAGCAAGGCCAGCCCGCTCTCCAGCGCCCCTTCGCTAGTGGCCATGGCGAAAATCGCGCAGAAGACCATCCACAGCAGCAGGTGGCTCATTTGGTCATCAATCAGTGGCAAAAGGTCACCCACGTCCACCGAGCGGAGCAGAAAAGCGGCCAGCCCAAGCAGCAACAGACGGAAGAAGAACGTGCCCAACCGTCCTACCGGAGCAGATCTGCTGGATTGCCGCAGCGATAAGACGAGGATGAGCAGGCAAGCAACCAGCACCCCCGCCAATACACTGCTCCACGCTTCAGGCATTAAAGACCGTTGCATCGCGAGTTGGCCCACCCCCAGTTGCGCCACAAAGAGGGCGGGCAGGCTGATGCGCCACTCCCAGGCCAGCACAACGACCGCGCTCAATAAACCGACGAGCAGCAGGGGTATGGATGACAGCCAGAAGTCGTTTCCGAAAAGCAGTTCAAACATTAGGATTAACTTAAAAGAAAGAAACCAACCAGAACAAAAGTGATCAACCAACCCAGCGCACCCCGCCCCTCCAGCCCACCGATGGCAATCTCCCAGGCCGATGCGCTGTGGGTTCCCACCCATCCGGTGAATTGGGCCAGCCATTCCAGCCCGGCCAGGCGGGTGATGCGATCCGGCCAGCGGCCCAAAAAGGGCCAGAAATAGGGACGAATGACCGCCAGCGCCATGCCCAGGACGAGGGGCAGCCCCAGTGTCAGCCAGACAGAGACGCCAGCCACTGCGCTGGGTGGATCGCCCACATTCGGGGGGATGGTGTCGGCGATGCCCGCCACCGCCGCTATGAATTGGGGGAAGATGCCCGCAATCACCAATGGCAGGGCCAGAATGACACTGGAAAAGAGAAGCCGCCAGGCCAGTGAGGGCGAAAAGACGAAGGCATCCCGATTTTGCGCACCCCAACTGCGCAGCATCGCCGAGACATAAATGGTCTGGGCCAGGACATAGACGACGAAGAAAGGCAAAACCAGATCGCCGGAGAATTCGCCTGTCAGCAGGCGGGCGATGGCGGATTGGGTGAGAAAGCCGGGGGTGAAGGGCACCCCCACCAGGGCCAACGCGCCGATACTGACAGGCATCTGCCAGCCCCATTCCCGCCAGACCCGCTCGCCCACCAGCCAAAGCCCGCCACCCAACGCAAAAGTGGTGGTGGGCCAGATCAGCGCGGCGGGTCCGCGTGCGCCGGAAAGAATGCTGGTCAGCCCGGCGATGCCGACAGATGTAATCAGCACAAATGTGGTGTGGCCTGGTTTTTCGGTGGCCGTGTAGGCCGCCAGCGCGCCACCCAACAGCGCCAGCAGCACAGCGCCCACAAATTCCGGCTGCAAGAGCAGTTCCTTGCCGCCCAATCCGCTGGCCCAGCCCAGCAGCCAGAGTCCACACAGGCCGGGCACCAGATGATCCAGAAAACGGTTGGGCAGACGCAGACGCAGGGTATTGGCGGGCAGCAGCCAAAGATGGAAAGGATAGGAGCCGGCGCGGATGGCCGCCGCGGCCAGCAACAGATAGACGGTCTCGGCGGGCAAAACACCACCGAGCAGCGGCTGGTCCGGCCCGCCGACCCCGGCCGGGAGCAGACCGATGAGCAGGAGCAGTGCGCCAAACAGACTGAAGCCCTGGGCCTGGTTGGCAAAAATGGGCCGACCAGCCCTATCATCACTGTCGCCCCGCTCTGGGAAAGGGGGGGCGAGGGCGTTGCGGGCGAGAATTAACAGGTCCATCACCACCCACGTCAGCGTGACTGTGAGCAGGTTGCCGCTGCCCACGAAAAGCAGGGCGGTTGCCAGTACACCCAAATTGGAAGTAAGGAGTGCGGTGATCTGACGACTCGTCTGCGCCGACGTCTGGCGCTCTTCCCTGCCCGCCACCAGAATGCTGAGAAGAATGGCGACACCGCCCAGCAGAAGAATCAACGCAGAGACATACCAATTCCAACCGTCGCCGATCCAGAGCAGATTGGCACCAGGCAGAATGAAGGGCTGCCACGGGCGGCTGTAAATCGGCACGACTGGCTGGATGCGCAGGCCGATCAGTTGCCCAAGCGCGGCCAGCCAGAAGATGAAAGCCGCAGTTCCCGTCAATTCGATATTGCCGATGTACTTGCCAAGCAGCCAAACAACGAACGCGCCCAGCGCCAGCAGCAGCGGTGGGCCAATTGGGGATAGAAGAAGATCGATGAGAGCGTTGAAAATTGTCACAACTACCAATTGTATCACACCTCTAGCGCTTGCGCCGAAACTCTGCCAGGATACCGCCCACGGCACAGAAAGCCCCGGTCAGGATGGCGAGTCCCCAATTGGCACCAGGCAAGATGAGGAGAGCCAGCAGCGGTACACTGAACAGCCCGCCCAGCGCAGCGTGGATGGCCGCGCGTTGGCGCACATACAAGCCCGTCGCCAGCCCAGCTACCAAACTCCCCAGCAGCGGCAAGCCGGCCAGCAGCCCGTTCCCCGCGGGGAGGCCGCTGCCCACGAAGAGGGCCAGCGTCACCAGCAACAGATTGAGGGCGAAGGCAAAGACGATTCCAGCGGGACGCAGGGGCGGACGCGTGGGCATAAGAGACTCCTAATGCGGAATGGGGAATGCGGAATGCGGAATTTTGGCCTGATTCCGTTATGATGAAAAGAAGAACACGGATTTTTTTACGGATCGGCAGGATTTTCACGGCGTTCGACGGTTGAACGGCGCTTGCCATTGTACGGCGTGTAATGAGCGATGGCAAACTATAGTTGTTCAGATACTTATGTGTAGGGGCGCTGCTTGCTGCGCCCGGCACACAGGAGACGGGCGCAGCAAGCAAGCGCCCCTACACAACCCGCAACCCGCAACTCGCAACTCTCCCAAAGGATTTCTTATGGCCCCCCACGGCAACTGGTGGCAGTATATCTCCCACGACCCACAAAAGGATCGCCCGCGTGTCACCCGGCAACTGCTGGGCCGGGTCTTTCACTACGCTCGTGGCTATTGGCGGGCGGTTACGGTCAGTCTGCTCATCATCGCCCTCGTCTCGCTCATCGAACTTATCCCACCGTTGCTCTACCGGGAGTTGATTGATAACGTATTGCCCAACCAGCAGTGGGGACGGCTCAATCTGCTGGCCCTGGCGATGATTACGATTCCTGTCGCCAGTGGTCTACTGGGGGTGGCCCAGCGCTACTTCAATTCGCGGGTGGGCGAGGGGATTATCTACGACCTGCGCCAGGAGTTGTACAGCCACTTACAGCATATGTCCTTGCGTTTTTTCACCAATACCAAATCCGGCGATATTATCTCGCGCCTGAACAACGATGTCGTGGGCGCACAAGGGGCCATCGCCAACACCATCCCCAACCTGCTCACCAACATTTTCACCCTGGCCTCGACGCTGGCGGTGATGCTGACGATCGAGTGGCGGTTGACGCTGCTGGCGATTGTTGTGCTGCCGCTCTTTGCCATCCCTGCGCGGCGGGTGGGGCTGATCCTGCGCAAGATCCGGCGCAGATCCATGGAACTCAACGCCGAGATGAGCAGCGCCATCAGCGAGACACTCAGCGTCAATGGCGCGCTGCTGGTCAAGACCTTTGGCCGCGGTCGTCACGAGGTGGAGCGTTTTGGCAAGACCAACCGGGAGGTGCGCGAGATCGGCGTGCGCCAGGCGATGGTCGGGCGCTGGTTTTTTCTGGGGCTGAGCATCTCCGGCGCGCTGGGCACCGCGCTGATCTATTGGATGGGTGGCCGTTTTGTGTTGGAAGATGTGATTACGGTGGGTACAATCGTCGCCTTTGCCGCCTATCTGGGCCGGCTCTACGGGCCGATCTCCTCGCTTTCCAACATTCCGGTGGAGTTCGCCCAGGCGTTGGTCAGCTTTGAGCGGGTCTTTGAATATCTGGACATGCCGGTTGAAATTGCTGACAAAGCCGATGCGCTCGAATTGGGGGCTGTCCAGGGCGACATCCGTTTCGAGCAGGTCTCCTTCCGCTACGCCGCGCCCGACACCCCGCCCACTCTTTCATCGAATGGCGCATCCCCCCAATCCCCAATCCCCAATCCCCAATCGCCACTCTCCTCCCGCACCCACGCCCTCCACTCCCTCAACTTCCACGTCGCGCCCGGCGAACTGGTAGCGCTGGTCGGTCCCAGCGGTGCAGGCAAAACGACGATCACCTATCTGCTGCCCCGCCTCTATGACCCCACGCAAGGGCGCATTCTGCTCGACGGCCACGATCTGCGCGACGTGACGCTGGAATCCCTGGCCCGCCAGATCGGAATGGTGACGCAGGAGACCTATCTGCTGCATGACACGGTGGCCGCCAACCTGCGCTACGCCAAACCGGACGCGTCCCAAGCCGAAATGGAGGCGGCCTGTCGGGCCGCCAACATTCACGACTTTATCGCAGGGCTGGCAAACGGCTACGAGACGCTGGTGGGCGAACGGGGCTACCGGCTCAGCGGCGGCGAAAAGCAGCGGCTGGCGATTGCCCGCGTCATCCTCAAAGACCCGCGCATCCTCATCCTAGACGAGGCGACCGCGCATCTGGATTCGCAGAGCGAGGCGCTGATCCAGGCTGCGCTGCAACCGCTCTTTGCCGGGCGCACCAGTTTTGTCATCGCCCACCGCCTCTCGACGATTCTGGCGGCGGACAAAATTCTGGTGCTGGACGAGGGGCAGGTGGTGGAGCAGGGCAGCCACGCCGAGTTGCTGGCGCTGGGCGGGCTGTACGCGGATCTGTACCGGACGCAGTTTCGGGCAAGTCAGTCCGCGCTGGAGGAGATGTTTGGGGCAGAGATCGGCTGATTTCCAGGCTGTTGCACGAAATGGTACACTTCTGGCCCTTGCCCCGCCAACCAATTGGTCTATTCTGTTGTGCGTGTGGGCTTGCCACATTGAAACCTTTCCAGTAAGGATGGCAAAATGGACGTTCGGCGTTGGCTTGTATGGCTGGTTGTTGCGATGACTCTGCTGTCGGCTTGTGTGCCCATTGGATTGCGCGGTCTGGTGTCCACGCCGGAATCTCCGCCTGTTGCGGAAGTGACGCAACCGATCCACTCCTACCGGGCAATCCTGCACCAGGAAATCCAGAATACCCTGGCCGATGGCTCGACGGTCTCTTCTGACCGGGGATACAGCTACACCTGGCAAGCTACGGATGGGCCGTTTGGCTATGATGTCCATGTAGTTGTTAGCATGACGGATCCATTCCGTGGAGACCAGATAGTGGTGGATGAAATCTACGCGGTCGGTGAGTTCTTCTACAGGCAAACCGCCTATGAATTTCCAATGGGATGGGGCGAGTTTGGTACGATGTCACGCTCGGATGAGAGTACCGTGGCTGGCGGTTTGCCTATTCTTGTCAATGGGCCGCTCGACAGCAATACCCTGGCCCAGATCAGCGGCCTGCCTATCCCGACGTTGTTGGCGCAGAGCGAGGATCTAGGCGAGGAGATGACCGCTGGTCTGCGCGCCACTCACTACCGGTTGACGGATATACCGGTGCTAACCGCGCAGATGGAGTCACGGCTGGGCATTCCGCCTCCAGCTACGTCATCCCCCCTGGCCACGACGTCACCACTGAGATTTGATTCTGCCCAGTTTGATATTTGGGTTGATATGGAGAGTGGCATGCCCCTACGGTACACGTTGCGGGCCGTCGGCAAAAGTGACGTCGCCGGGACTGGGACTGCAGTGCCTATTACAATTGTGGATGATTACAACGTCAGCGACATCAACAACGGTTTGTCTGTGGAAGTGCCCGCCGAGATTCTGGCGGCGGCGGCGGAAAAGGCCCAGCCGTGAATGGTTTTTGGGTGTGACGGGGAGGGAGTGGTTTAGGCCGCGTGCGCAAGTACCCGCAGCGCCAGCGCCGGGCAATGCGCCAGACAGCCGACGCATCGCTCGCCAGGAGAGGGGATGTCGGCCTGTGGTGTGAGGCGCGGGTCGTTGTAGAGACCTTCCCAATCCCCAATAACAAAAAGAGAGAGTCGAACACACGGTGTTCGACTCTCTCTTTTTGTTGCTTCTGCGACGATCAGCGATCGTCTTCTGACGGTCGGGGGCTGGCGGGTCTACTTTGCGCCAATCCCGCCCTTGCCCTCTTTCTTCTCCCGCTTTGCCACCTTCTTTTCCTTCAACGTCATCAGTGGCTTCTTCTTTTCGTTCTTCTGCGGCTTCTGTTCCTTACCCATTTGTCTGCCTCCTGATCACTACCCCAAGCACAGCCGACTTGCCAACAGTGTCCCGGCGCATAGAGTGTATCTCTGATCGCCCCAGACAAAATGGAGTGTACCACAGAGCCAACGCAACCCAAAAACCACAAATTTCGCCCTTTTCCTGTACGGCAAAGTGTGGTATTGTTCCGTCAGCGCTCTCGACAAGCTGCCGGGCAGCGTAGTAACCAGCAGGACAGAGGAGGTGTGGCAGGATGGGCGATTCAATTATCTTCCCAGACCAGACGACGATGCCCCTGCCGCCCGCAACCGTGGCGGCCATCCGGGCAGCCAGCGCCCACTATGCCACACCGCTCTGGTCCAACCGCGCCGAGCGTGTACTCAAATTGGGCGGCCACCAGTGGATCTCACCGCCCAGTCCGACTGTTGCCACTCTGCTCTGGGCTGCGCAGCCCTCCGGGCTTGTCGCCACGGCCTGGAAACTCTTCAACCGCGATTGGCGCACTGCCGCGGCGGACTATTTCAGCGACAGCCTGCGTTATCCCTACCACCCCCGCCACTGGGGGCAGCCTGTGATCCCGCTGGTGGATGAGGACAACGCTGGGCAGCAGATCGGCTGGGTCGCCATCAACCAGCAGACCCAGGCCGACGAAAACTACGCGCTCTTTGTCCAGTTCACGCTGCTGGAGATGTTTGCGCCGCGGGCGTTGCCGGCGGAGTACGTCTAGGCGTGGTTTGTAAGCGTACTGGCGCGGGTAGATGTGCGGTTACAAAAACCGCACCTATAGATCATTGACCAGTAGACATTTCTATCCAAACCCACTGGAAAGGATGGCGCTATGCCAAAACCCAATCAAAAAAGGACCGTTCTCTTTGTCTCGCTGACCGGCGACGAGCAGATCAAACTCTATGATCTGGATGCAGAGTCAGGCGTGCTGCACCTGCGCACAGTCAGCCACGCGCACGGGCCGTCGGGCGCACTCTGTCTGCACCCCAATGGCAAAGTACTCTACGATGCCCACGTGCTTTCCACCACGCTGGCCAGCTTTCGTCTGGATGCCAGCACGGGCGAATTGGCGCTGATCAACAAAGTGGAGACGGGCATCGAAACCCCCGCGCATCTGATCACCGACCGCCACGGGCGCTTCCTGCTCACAGCCTACTATACCGGCGGCGGCATTACTGTCCACCGCCTGGCTGCGGACGGTGCTATTGGGGAACTGGTGCAATATGTCAACACCGGCGAAAAAGCCCACGCCGTGTTGGCCGCGCTGGACGACCGCTTTGTTTTTGTCCCCCACGTCTGCCCGGTCAACAAGACCAGCCAATTCCATTTTGATGGCACAACCGGCCTGCTCACACCGAACGACCCCGCCGCACTTGTGCCCGCGGACGAGAATACCGGGCCGCGCCATATCTGTCTGGGGCCACGCGACGATCTCGTCTATATTGTCAACGAACAGGGCAACACAGTGACGGCCCACCACTTCGACAGCGTGCGCGGGACACTGGCTGCCTTTCAGACCGTTTCGACCCTGCCCGCCGACTATACGGAAGGGGGCCACACCGCGCATGTCGAGCTTCACCCCAACGGCCAGTGGCTCTACGCCTCCAATCGCGGCCACGACAGCATCGTCGGTTTCCAGATCGCCGCGGATGGCACTCTGCGCCCCTTTGGTTACTTTGCGGTGCCCGCCAGCCCCCGTTCTTTCAACATTGACCCCAGCGGGCGCTTTTTGTACTGCGCCGGCGAGGCAGCCGACCGTATGACGGCCTATGCGGTGGATGCGGCCAGCGGTGGCTTATCGCCATTGACTGATTATGCAGTCGGCAAGTCACCCTTCTGGGTGATGGTGACGACGCTATAGTTCTACAGGTAAAAATTTTCTCTGTAGGGGCGCTTGCTTGCTGCGACCTCCAGGGGAATCCGTAGGGGCGCTGCTTGCTGCGCCCGTCTCGTGCGTACTGGACGCAGCAAGCAGCGCCCCTACGAAAACAGTATCTGAACCAGGAAAATCCGTAGGGGCGCTGCTTGCTGCGCCCGTACGAAAACAGTATCTGAACAACTAGCGACAAGGAGAAAAATCATGGCTTTCGGACAGGGAGATTACCAATACGAAGTCGTAGACGGCTGGGCCAAGTTGCCGGAAGGGTGGGACTTTTCACTGGTTTCGGATGCGGCCATTGATTCACGCGGGCATATCTACGTTTTCACGCGCGGCAAGCACCCGGTCATTGTCTTTGACCAGGCGGGCAACTTTGTCACCTCGTGGGGCTATGGCGAATTTGGTATTTCCCCCCACCTGGTCAGCCAATCCCACGGCATCTTCATCACACCCGACGACAAAGTATATCTGACCGACGCCTACCAGCATATCGTCCGCCGCTATACCCGGCTGGGCGAGAGGGAGCGTGAATGGGGTACGCCCGGTGTGCCGGGTGTCACCCACTACCGCGCCCAGTTCAATATGCCCACCGGCGTGGCGCTGGGGCTGGACGGTTCGCTCTATGTTTCGGACGGCTATGGCAACCGCTGCATCCACAAATATACCCCCAATGGCGAACACATCGCCACCTGGGGTGGCCCCGGGCGCGGGCGCGGCGAGTTTTCGATTGTCCACAATATCGGCTGTGACCGCAGCGGGCGGCTGCTCGTCTGTGACCGCGAGAATGACCGCATCCAACTCTTTGACCCGGATGGCAACTACCTGGAAGAATGGACCGGGCTGGAGATGCCGGGCGATGTCTGGATCACGCCCGACAATACAATCTATGTGGTGGAACAGGGCGGTTCGGGCCATGTCAGCATCTGGTCGCCCGCTGGCGAGCGCATCAGCCGCTTCTCCGGCGCGCCGGGTGGTGTGTTGCAAGCACCGCACGGCCTCTGTGTGGATGCCCAGGGCAGCATTTACGTGGCAGAGATCGGCGGGCCGGGGCGGGGACAGCGTTTGCAGAAGTTTGCCCGCGTCTGATCTTGCGTCTGAGTATCGCTATTTTTTTGAGGAGAAGCTATGGCCTACCCATTCCACCCCGACCGTATGTATCGTATGCCGACCCATTTCGGGCCAGCCACTGGGCCACGCCAGGGGCCAGACGGTCGCCGCTTTGCGTGCAAGGACAACCCGAAGACGACCGCGCTGGCCGTCAGCTTTTTGACGAACGCGGCCCAGCTTGCCGCGCTGCTGCCGCCCGGTTTCACTCTGGCCGGGGAGCCGGTTGTCACAGTTGCCGCCTCCTATATGACCGAAATCGAATGGTTGGCCGGTCGCGGCTACAATACCCTGGGCATCTCCTTCCCCGCCCGCTACCAGGGCGAACGGGACACGGCTACGGGCAATTTCCTGACCGTCCTTTGGGAAAATCTGACCGATCCCATCATTACCGGGCGCGAGGAGCTGGGTTTCGCCAAAATCTACTGCGCCTTGCCGCCGCCGACCGTCCTGGGCAACGCCTGGCACTGTACAGCCGATTGGCTCGGCTTCCGCTTCCTGGACCTGCACGTGACCGATCTGCTCCCACAATCACCGGAAGAGATTGTAGCAATGGGGCAAGCGCCCGCCAACGATGGCATCCTCCACTTCAAATATATGCCCCGCACGGGTGAATGGGGCGTCCCCGATCTGGCCTATGCCTGCCTGACGCCGGCTGCCACACCCAATCGCGTGGTCACAGAACACTGGACGGGCCGGGGCAGCGTTCGCTTCCATCCCGCCCGCTGGGAGGATATGCCCACCCAGTACAATATCGTCAACACCTTTGCCGATCTGGAAATCCTCGCCTACCGGGGGGCCAGCCTCACCAAAACGGTCGGTGGCAAAGACCTCAGTGACCAGCGGATTCTGCGCTAGGAGAGAGAGGCGTCTATGTACAATTTGTGCGGCAAGACGGCTTTGGTGACGGGTGCGGGCGGCAAGCAGGGCCTGGGGCGCGCCATTGCCCTGCGTTTGGCGGCAGAAGGGGCCGATCTGGTGGTGAACGACATCGTTCCCAACCGGGCGGGGTCATCCGACTGGACTGGGCTACCCGCTCTGGTCAGCGAAATCGAAGGGCTGGGCCGGCGTGCGTTGGCTCTGGTGGCCGATGTCTCGCAAGCTGCCCAGGTGGAGCAGATGGTTCAGCAGGCCCTGGCGCATTTCGGGCAGATCGATATTCTGGTCAACAATGCGGGCGCGCTGGCCGGCCGGGATCGGGTGCCGGTGGTTGAACTGGAAGAGGCCGAATGGGATCGCATCCAGAATGTGAATGTCAAAGGGACATTTCTCTGTTGCCGGGCGGTGGCAAAGGCGATGATTGCGGTCGGGCAGGGGGGCAAAATTATCAATATGTCGTCGGTTTCGGGCAAAAAGGGATCGCCGCGCTTTGCCGCCTACTGCGCCTCGAAGTTTGCGGTCATAGGCTTTACCCAGGCCCTGGCCCTGGAGTTGGCTGCCCACCGCATTAACGTCAACGCCATCTGCCCCGGTTTGATCGAGACCGAGCGCGTGGCGGAAATGGCCGCGGTCCTGGCCCCAGCCGGGGTATCCGCAGAGGAGCAGCGCCGTTGGATGATCGAGAACGCCAGCAGGACAACCCCTCTAGGGCGCATCGGCCAGGCCCGCGACGTGGCCCAGATGGCCGCCTTCCTCGCTTCCTCCGAGTCTGACTATCTGACCGGCCTGTCAATGACAGTGGCCGGTGGTTCGTTTATGGATTAGTGGGTATTGGTCGTCGTGGGGGCCAGACCTGTCGGGTGCGCAGGTAAAGCGGTCTGGAAATCCGCCAGAACTTCGTCTGCGCACCTGACACCATATTTTTGTTCAAATAGGAGGCAAATCTATCGTCTGAATTCAAACAGACGGCATTTCTATCCCTGTTCTGGCGGTTTTTCTGTTGTTTTCGGTCATTTGATGGGTCAA
>CAMDEX010000187.1 GCA_945897075.1 Litorilinea aerophila | reverse complement strand
GGCGCATAACGGGCGCAGCAAGCAGCGCCCCTACACCTTATGCACGGACACAAACCTTGCCATTCCCTGCCCTTTCACCGATAATAAAAGCCGATGTTGTGCGTTCCCCACCCCAGGAGACTCTTTATGCAACGCCACCCCCTCCTTCTGTTGCCCTTTCTGCTGGCCCTGCTGTTTGTCGTTACAGCCTGTGGCGCTGACGAAGAAGCGGCTATCCCTGTGACGCCGGTTGCGATTACCTATATGACCTTCAACCAGGCCACCGAAGCCCAGACCGAAGAATTGGTGATCCAGCGCTTTCAGGAGAAATACCCGGCCATTCAGGTCACGCGCACCCCCTACAACCAGCAGCCGCAGAACTATCTGTTGGGTGGTTCCACCACGCCGGATGTGATGTTTCTGTGGACCGGCTATCTGCTCAATTCGGCCATGCAGCAGAATCTGTTGGGCAATCTGACCGACGTCTGGCAGGAAAACGGCTTCGATGACGCCATCTCGCCACCGATCCAGGCGATGAGCCGCTACCAGGGCGCACCCTATTTCGTGCCCGGCGGTCACGGCTGGACGGCCATCTACTACAACAAAGCAATTTTTCAGACCTACGGGTTGACGCCGCCCACCACCTGGCAGGAGTTTATCGCCATTTGCGACACGCTGCTGGCGAATGGGGAGACGCCCCTTTCGATTGCGGGCAACAACGCCTTTGTCGGGACGCTCTGGTTCGACTATCTGGACATGCGGCTGAATGGGCCGGAGTTTCATCGGCGGCTGTTGGATGGGGCAGAGGAGTATAGCGGCCCGGAGGTGGCGCTGGTCTTGGAGACGCTGCACGATCTGCTGGGGCGCGGTTACTTTGTGGAAAGCCCGGCCACGATGGGTGATACTGACAGTATGCTGGCCCTGATCCGGGGGGATGCGGCGGAGCCGGTTGTGCGGCGCAAGGCGGTGATGGCTCTCGGCTCCAACTTTGCGGTGAGCGATCTCCCCGCCGTCTTTCTGGACGAACTCGACTTCTTCGCTTTCCCGGAGATGGATGCTGCGCTGCCCGTCGGCGAGGTGGGGATTACTTTTGGTTTTGTCGTCCCGGCCAGCGCGCCCAGCCCGGCCCAGGCCAATACCTTTGCCGTTTTTATGGGTTCGCCAGAGAGCGCCCAGGTACTCACCCAGCAGACGACGACGCAGCTTTCGTGGGTGCCCGTCCATCGGGAGTTCGACCGCTCACTCTACACCGAGCGCATCTTGCAGGCGGAGGCGCTGGTCAAGCGCGCCGATGCCTTTGGCCCGCCGATGGTTCTCTCGTTGCCCTCGTCTATGGGCAGCGCGCTCAACCAGACGCTCAACCGGCTTCTTGCGGAGCGGGGCGAACCAGCCGACTGGCAGCTTCTGCTGGAAGATGCCCGCCAGCAGGCGATTGCGAGTGGGGAGTATCCGCAACCGTAGGGTAGAAAGGCGGATGCGCGGGACGGGTGGACGTAGACTTGCATACTGCGAGCTTCTGGGGATAAAGGAAGATCGCATGCAAAGGAAGGAAGCCAACTGGCGTGTTTGGTGATTGTGGGGTATTATCTTCTTTACCGTTTTAGTTACTTCACAATTCACACCAGACAGGAGTCCCCAATGCTCGATTTTGCCGCTGTACGCCGGGGCGAAAAGACGATAGCTGATTTGGCCGCAGGGCTGACGATTGCTGACCTACGCGCCTTGACCAACGAAATGGTGGATCACCAATTGGCGCAGATCGCCGCCGCCAGCGACGCCGATGTAGTCTTTACACCCAGCGATCCGGGCGCAAACGATACCTACGCCGCCAACGAGGCCGACCGCAACATTTCTTGGAATCTCGGCCATCTGGTTGTCCATGTCACGGCTTCATCCGAGGAGGGTGCTTTTATCGCCGCTGAGATGGCCCGGGGCATTGAACCACACGGGCGCAGCCGCAGCGAAATCCCCTGGCAAAGTGTGACAACGATTGCCCAATGTCGCCAGCGGCTGGAAGAGAGCCGGCGCATGCGTCTGGCTATGCTGGATGTCTGGCCGGACAAGCCCTATCTGGATCTGACCACCCAACAGAACCCCAGCGCGCCGGCGCTCAACGCCATCGGGCGCTTCTTGCGCGGTCTCTCCCACGACGACAGCCACCTGGCGCAGATCGACGAAGTGGTGCGCCAGGCCCAGGCAGCGCGGGCCTAACCAGCTACAAAACAACCACGAAGGCACAAAGACACGAAGAAGAAAGAAAAGCAAAAAACGCTTTTTTTCTTTGTGTCTTTGTGCCTTCGTGGTTAGATTTCCATCTGCAATTTTTCCAGGGCGGCGGCGAAGAGGGCGGCTTTGGTGGGGTCGCGGAAGATTTCCGCACCCCCGAACAGTTGCAGTCCGTGGCTGGGCAGCGCTGAGGCGACGGTTTCTTGGAGGCTATGGGGGAAGTCCAGCGCGTCGAGGATCAATTGGACTGGACGGTTGGCAGGGACAAACGACGGGGCAGCTTCCAAGACTTCCCGACCCCAACTGACACTGCGCCCGCTCTTCTGTGCGTAAATCAACGGTGTGAAGATGTCTATGGAGGGGGCCAGCAACATGTAGTCCTGGGCGAAGATGCGGATGAGCGCGCGGTCGAACTCATACGGCGTCCACGGGCACATATATGCGCCAATCACACAGCCGGGCAGGTGGCTGTGGATGATTTGCGCATAGTGCGCGCCAAAGCGGGCGATCCGTTCGCACTTGTAGCGAGTCCAGGCGGCCTGGTGCTGGCCCAGAATCTGGGCTGGTGTGGACGCATCGATACCTGTCGTATGGCAAAAGTCCGCGATGCAGTCGGCGCAGAAGCAGTGTTCTTGTAAATCCGGCTGCGCCTCCTCGAACCAGCCCGCGCCGGTCAGATAGTCCAGCCAGATGCCCGCAGGCTGGAAAGTACGCACCCCTGCCAGCAGATTTTCCTCTGTATAGTCCAAAAACCAGCGCTTGGAGAGACAGACCCCTTGCACCAGCCGTCCATAGCGGATCGGTTTGCCATCCACGCCGATGGGGATGAGATCGGGGTGCTGGGCAAAGTCGGCGCGGAAGACTTTGAACTCCACGCAAGCCGCGATGCCAACGCGGGCACATGCCTCGAAAGCCGCCTCATCGAACATATGAAACCAGGCCGCGTTGACGCCGTAGGCCGGCAATTGGTCGGCATAGGCGATGGCTGCACTGCCGTAAGGCCCGTAGAGTTTGGGGGGAATAGTGGGCATGACGGTTTCCTGGTGTTGTGTAGGTTAGGCAAATGATGCAGAGTTATCTGCATCTTCGTCCTCACTGTCAAACCGTCTGGCGATGATCTCTTCTACTTCGGTTTCTTCCAGCCCCACCATATCGGCAATGACAGAAAGGCTGTAGCCGCGATCAGCCATCGCCAGCAGAATCTCACGCCGGCCCTCCTCACGCCCTTTCTCACGTCCTTCCTCACGTCCTTCCTCACGCCCCTCCTCATAAAACTTCTGCCCGTATTTGTCCAATGTGGTTGTCAACATCGTTTGTACCTCTTCGCTTGAACGATACGCTTCATCCAACAATGCGTAGTCTTCTCGACGGATACGTTTGTGCAATGTCATTTGCCGAAACCAGTTGATCAGCAGCGAGACCGCCCGCTTGTCATCTTCCCGCTCGAAAAGTGCCACCAATTCAGCAAGCATCCGCTCCCAGTCAAAACGAGACTCGGCCAGGAAGAGAGTCGAGACGATATTGCCAATCTGCAGGAGTGTCTCCTGGCTCAGCTCATTTTCGGCCAGTTTGAAATAGCGAAAATGCAGCCCAAATTCGCCCAGAGATGGCTCCGTCTCGATCAAATCGGCAATATCCGTGGCGGCGGTCCAGCGTCCATCCCCATTATACAACACAATCGGTAAGACCGGCGGTAGTTTTTTCAGATTTCCCCCGCTGCGGATCAAATCCATATAGAAGTTGACCACATAGTTGAGGAGACGTAGGGCCATCAGCCGATCTACGCTGGACTGAAATTCGAGCAGAACGTAGACATATACTTCCTCCTTGCCAAAGGGGATACGGTAAATGATGTCGCTTTCACGCTCCTGATACTCCTCGTCAATGAAGGATTTGTCTATCCGCTCGGCCCGGTCAAAGTCAAGCTGTTTGACCCAGGGCTGATCGACAAAACTTTCTATCAACTGGCGGAAGATCGTCCGGTTGGAAAAGAGGAATTTGTATCCGCTGTCGTGGACGGTTGTTGTCATCTCAGCCACCTCTTGCGGTTACATCTGCCCACACACGCCCCAGCCCGCCGTGATAGTCCGAGCTGGGACGGATGAGCCGTCCCTCGGCTCGCTGTTCCAGACAGTGGGCTGTCCACCCGGCCACCCGGCCCACAGCGAAAGTGGGGGTGAAGAGTGCTGTCTCCAACCCCAATCCGTGGAGCAGAAGCGCTGTGTAGAACTCCACATTTGTTTGCAGATTGCGTCCAGGTTTGTATTCGGTCAACAGAGCCACGGCTATTTGCTCCACCGCACGGGCCAGATCGTAGAGTTGCAGATCGCCGCCCGCCCGGTACATCACTTCTGCCGCGGCGGAGAGTACATCGGCGCGGGGGTCGCGCACTTTGTAGACCCTGTGGCCAAAGCCCATCAGCCGTTCGCCCCGCTCTAACTTGGCGCGCAGATAGCTTTCGGCCCGCTCGGTCTGCCCGATTTCGAAAACCATATCCAGCGCTGGTCCCGGCGCTCCGCCATGCAGCGGACCCTTCAACGCGCCCACCGCGCCGGTGATGGCCGAGACCAGATCAGAGGCGGTGGAGGTGATTACGCGTGCTGTGAAGGTGGAGGCGTTGAAGCTGTGATCGATGACTGTGTTCAGGTAGGTTTCTACGCCGCGGGTCTGGGCTGACGTCGGGCGCTGGCCGTTGAGCATATAGAGATAGTTGGCCGCGTGGCCCAGCTGGGGATCGGGGGGCACGGGTTCTGCGCGGTTGAGCAGCCGCCAATAGGCCGCCACGACCGTCGGGAAACGGGCCACCAGCGCGGCGGCTTCGTTCTCTGCTCCTTCCACACTGTTCAACGAGAGGGTGCCCGCGGCCATGCGCAGGGCGTCCATAGGCGGCGTCTTCTCGGCGGCCACTGCCCGCAGCAGATCCAGCGTAGCGGCGGGCAGCGTGCGCAGCCCAGCCAGTCGGCTTTGAAAGTCGGCTAGCTGGGCGGCGTTGGGCAAATGGTCATTCCAGAGCAGGAACGTCGTCTCCTCGAAGGACGCATTGGCCGCAATCTCTTCCAGCGCATAACCGGCGATGATCAGTTCGCCGGCCAGCCCATTGACCCGGCTCAGACGTGTGCTGCCCGCGATGACACCTTCCAAACCGGGGGCGGTAGTGGGGGAAGTCATGGGAACGGTCTCCTTTCTATGTAAAGTAGTAACGAGTGGGGATGGCGTCAAGACCCATCTCTCGTCTATCCCAACGCCTTGCGCAGGGCGTCGCCTTCGTTCTTCCAGTATTGGTAGAGGATGCTGACGTCTGTGCCGATGCAGAAGTGGCGCACACCCATATCGAGATAGCGCTGCGCGCCGCTGGCGTTGCCCAGTTCGATGCGGGGATGGACGCCCATCTTCAAACAGGTGTCAATGACCTTCTGTTCAGCGGCTTTCACTTCCGGGTCACTCCACTGCCCTGGTTTGCCGATGCTCATAGCAAAGTCGGCAGGTCCCCACTGAATCATATCCACACCCGGCACAGCCAGAATCTCCTCCAGATTGTCCAGGGCCGGTTTCTTTTCCAGCATCAACACAATCACAATTTCCCGCAGGGCTTTCACATAGTCTGCGCTGCCACCGTAGCCCATATAGGCAAAGCGGCGCATGGCAACCCCATAGGTGCCGTGGTCTTGCGGTGTGTCGGCCCGCACGTAGCGCACACAGTTGCGCACATCCTCCGCACTGCGGACATCGGCAAAGAGGACGCTTTGGAAGCCTGAACCGATGGCTCGCTGGGTGACAAATTCGTTGTTGGCCATATCAATTTTGATCATTGTGCCCAAATTGTAAATCTCTGCCGCCCGGCACATATTGTCCAGATCGTGCAGATCGTAGGGTCCGTACTCGGCCACAAATTCCACGTAATCGTACAGACCCGTGTGGCCGATGATCTCCACAACGGTAGGCCAGGTGGCATGGATGTGCGTGCCGATAGTGGGCAGACCGGCATTCAGCCGTTCGCGAATCGTGTTGGTGCGCATGTGTTTCTCCGCTGGGGGTGGTGTTGTGATGAACCAGATTTGGCGTTCGATGGGAGTATAGCACAAAATCGATACCGATACGAACGCGTTTTGTGAGGGATAGAACGCGAAGCAGAGCGAATGAGAGATAAAAACGGAATGAAGCATTTGCAATTCAAGTTTGATGGGAAAACCAGCGGCAGGCTAAGTGTATTTGGGTCGCGCTTTTCGGCAGGGGTGGCGCGTTGCAACCCCTATGCCGTGTTGACTCTCCTGGTGGCGATCTTTGCTCTCTGGCCGCTGCTGGCCCCCGGCTACTTCTACGGCGCGCACGACGGGCGGCACAGCGTCTTTTATGTGGCGATGTTCGACGAGGCCATCCGCGACGGTGCGCTCTGGCCGCGCTGGGCCATGCACCACAACGCGGGCTACGGCTACCCCACATTTGTCGTGCAAGCGCCACTGGCCTTCTACGCCGCCGAGTTTTTCGTCCTGCTCGGTTTCGGCATTACCACAGCCGTCAAACTTAGCTGGGCCGCGGGTTTGTTGGCGGGCGGGTGGGGAATGTATCTTTTGGTCAGGGATTGGGGATTGGGGATCGGGGATCGGGGCGACACCTCCAATCCCCAATCCCCAGTCTCCAATCTCCAATCCCTCCTCGCCGCACTGCTCTACATCTTCATCCCCTACCACCTGCTCGATGTGTACGTGCGTGCGGCCCTGGCCGAAACGTCGCTGATGGCCTGGTTTCCCTGGGTCTTCCTGGCCTTTGACCGGCTGATTGTGCGCGGCGCGGGCGCGGGCTGGGAGCGGCGCTTGCTCCTGGCTGCGCTGGCCTATGCAGGGGTCATTCTGACCCACGTCGTCGCGCTCATCGCTTTCACGCCCCTCCTCATCGCTTTCATCCTTTTCCGTCTGTGGAGCGTCCGCCAAGCGGGGAATTCACAATTCACAATGCACAATTCACAATTTCTTGCGCGGCTTTCCCTCTCCGTCCTGGCCGGCATCGCTTCTCTCCTCCTTTCCGCCATCTTCCTCCTTCCTCTCCTGGCCGAGGGTCGGCTGCTGGACCAGAGCGTCTATACGGGCAACAGCTACAGCTACGCCCGCCATTGGGTACACTTCAGCCAATTCTTCGATCCCTTCTGGGGCTACGGTTTTTCCGACGATCCGCTGGGGGCCAACGACGGGATGGGCTTTCAGGTGGGGGCAATGGCGTTGCTGCTGGCGCTGGCAAGCGGCTATGGCCTGTGGAGAGATAGAGAGCAAAGGGAGAATCGCTGGCGCATTGAACTTTTTCTACTCGTCATTTCCGGGGCAATTCTCTTTTTCGTCACGTCGGCAGCCGCGCCGATCTGGCGGCTGTTGCCGATGGTGGAGGTGATTCAATTCCCCTGGCGGCTGCTGGCGTTGAGCAGTTTCACGCTGAGCGCACTGGGGGGATTGGCCGCAGCGCGGCTGATGAGGGAAACGGGTCGAGAAACGCTGGCTGGGGGCGTTGTCTTGACGCTGCTGATCCTCTTTGCCAGCCTCCGTTTTGCCCAACCGGAAAAACTGGAGCCGGTGGAGGCTTGGCGGGAAGATGGCCGCGCCGTCTACCAGTTCGAGCAGCAGCACCCGGATATGCTGGGTTACACACTCTGGGTGGAACAGCCCTTCACCCGTTCGGCGCTGACGGCCCAATACGCCGCGCCCGATTTTTCCAACGAAAAGTTGGAACGTTTGGGGATTCTCAGCGGAGATGGGAGGGTTCTCAGCCACTACAGCCGGGGACACTCCTTTGGCGGCGAAGTGGAGATGGCGTCGGTGGGGGTAGTGCAAATCAGCGTCTACTTCTTTCCCGGCTGGCAGGTGCGGGTAGACGGCGTGCCGATTCCCCATCGCCTCTCCCCACCAGACGGGCTGATCGAGCTCGACCTGCCCGCCGGTCGCCACCGGATTGATATGCGTATGGGTAGCACACCGGCGCGTACAGCGGGGCTGGCGATCTCTGGGGTGACGCTGGCGTTGCTGATTGGGCTGAATGTTGCGCGCCGCGGCAAAGCAGTGGAGCGCAAAAGCGGTTGAATTTGGAATGGCCTTACAGACTTTCCAACGCCGTTCGCCACGCGGCTGGGATAGCTTCGCCCAATTCCACCGACTTTGCACCAATCCAAGCGGCCAGCTCCGCCAGCGTAGAGGCAACCGCCTGACCGCTTGCCGGCGTCACATCGGCCTCGCTTTCCGCGTAGAGCGCGTTGATGCGATAGACCCCACTCTTGCGTTCCAGCTTGGAATCCATCCGCCCGACCAATCGCTCGCCGTGCAGAATGGGCAGGACGTAGTAACCGTACTGCCGTTTGGCCGCGGGCACGTAAATCTCGATGCGGTAGTAGAAGTCCCACAACTGCTGCGTGCGTTCCCGGTCACAGATCAGATTGTCGAAGGGGGAGAGCAAAACGGTGCGCGGCTGCCAACCCCCGCCGCGGATCGACTCCAGCGCGGGCAGACTCTCGCGATGAATGAACCATTTGTCGGCCCACAGCGCCCCATCTGCCCCTACAATGCGCGCCGGCACAGCCACCCCCTCCTCCTGCAATTCGTCCAGACGTTCGGCCAACCCTGGATAGCGATTGCGGATGAAGTGATTTTTAATCTGCTTGGCGGTGGCAATGCCCAGGGCGCGCAAGGATTTGCTGGCGGCCCGTCGCACTACATCTTCCTCCGCCCACTCGCTGCGGTCAGTCCCTGCGGGCAGCCAGCGCTCGGCCAGATGCCAATATTTGGTGTTGCCTTTGCGCGCGACAGAAAGAACCGTGCCGTTGTAATAGAGAAAGTCCAACATGCGGGTCACAGTGCGCCCGTTGGACCAGCCGCCTGTTGATTCCCAGGGCACAACCGAAATATCCTCAAAATCGGAAGTGGCGAGTGGGCCAGCCGCGGCCAGCCGCTCCAGAATGTGTTGGCGCAGGCTGGCGTTGGCCTCCATCCAGGCGCGGATGCGCTCGCCCCAGACACCGCCGCCCGCGAACTCGTCGGTCATGTGGTGGGCGAAGAGTGGGAAATCTTCGGTCAGCACGAAGGAAGCACAGTGCGCCCACGCCTCGAAGATCAACCGATCCTGCTGTTGCAGCCTGTCCAGCAGAGCCGGATCGAAATACCCCAGACGGCTCCATAGCACCAGCAGTTGGGTGCGCTCCACCGCGCGGATGGGGTCAATCTGCACGCAGTTGAGGGCGTGGAAAAGCTCCATTACCCCCTCTGCTGTGGCGGGTGGGCGGGGGCCGGAGAGCCGCTGGGCCAGTACAGCCAGGCGGCGCGCTTCCGCGAGGGTGACGACAATTGGTTGCATCGGATTTGCCTTTGGGGATACCCGCTGGGAGTGAAACCAGGACGCAGAAAGAGCAGATTTACGCAGATTTTATCCGCGAATTCTGTGATCCGTGTTTTTATTTTCGGATGAATGAACACAAATGTTCTATTGTATCGCTGTTGGGAGGATACCAGAAAATGGGGGGAAGGGCAAAATCTACTTTGTACGCACTCTTCACTTCGGGTAGAATGGGTGATGTGAATCGCTTTTACGCAGAAAGGAGTATCGGATGCCATCGCCTTTTCCCGGAATGGATCCCTATTTGGAGGGATATGTCTGGCCGGATGTTCATCACAGCCTGGCCACTCAAATACGCGACCAATTGACGCCCCGTCTGCGCCCCCGCTATGTGGCGCGCATCGAAATTCAGATGGTGGTGGACGAGACGCCGCAGAGTGAGATCGGCATTCTCTACCCGGACGTGGAGATTGTACGCAGCCAGCGCCGCCTGTTCCCGCCGCGCCCTGCATACGGCGGGCTGCTGGTGGCGGAAGGGCCAGCCCCCACCGCGGCTTCGCTATTGGTTCAGATGCCTGAAATTGAGGTGCGTCTGGCCTCGGTGGAGATTTACGACACGGCCCAGAACCAGTTGGTCACTGCGATTGAGATTCTGTCACCGGTCAACAAACGGGAGCCGGGGCTGTCAAAATACCGGGCCAAATGGCGAGAGTTGCGCGGGACGGGTGTCCACATTTTGGAGATCGATCTGCTGCGCCGGGGACAGCGCCCCTTGCGCCACACGCGCATTCCAGACTGCCATTACTGCGTCACTCTGTCCCGCGCCCACAGCAGCGGTGTACACGTCTGGGCCATTCAGCTACACGAGCGGCTGCCCATCCTGCCTGTGCCCCTGCGCCCGCCGGATGCCGATATCACCCTCGACTTGGGTCTGGCTGTGCAGGGTATCTACGACCGGGCGGCCTACGACCTCTCCATAGACTATGCGGCCCCGCCCCCCCCGCCAGAACTGAGCGCAGATGATCTGGCCTGGCTGCGTCGTCAAATCCAGTCAGCCAACAGCGCGCCGACAGTTTTCCCTACCTGACGGAAAACGTAGGTGCGCTTCCGAACCGCACGTCTACCGGCGAAGTGCGGTTAGAAACCGCACCTACATATTTCACTGAAAACACTCAAACAGTAACGACTTTGGGCCGGGCATCCCAGCGCACAGGCAGATTCTTGACCCCGTGCAGGATCACCCCGTCGGTGGGCGGCAGCGCGCCGGAACGGCTGCGCGCCAGGTTGGGTAGCCGTTCCAGCAGGATGTTCAGGGCCACTCTGGCTTCCAGCCGGGCCAGGGGTGCGCCCAGGCAATAGTGGACGCCCTGACCAAAGGCGATATGGCGGTTGGGCTTGCGGCTGATGTCGAAACGGTTGGCGTGCTCGAATTGACTCTCATCCCGGTTGGCCGAGCCGATCAACGCGATCACCCGCTGCTCCGGCGGCACAATGCGCCCCCCCAGTTCTGTCTCCGCCGAGGAGATGCGGAACATAAACTGCACGGGGGAGCGGAAGCGCAGCACCTCTTCGATGGCATCGGGCAGCAGGGCCGGGTTCTCCCGCACCGCTTCCAGCGCGTCCCTGTGCTGCAAAAAGAGCAGCACAGCATTGCTGATCAGATTTGTGGTCGTCACATTGCCCGCCACCAGCAGCAGACTGCAAAAGTCAAGCAGATCCCACTCGCTCAGCTTCTCCCCGTCCATTTCCGCCGCCACCAGCCCGCTGATCAGATCATTCTGGGGAACAGCGCGGCGCTGTTTGATAATTTCAGCGAAGTAACGCCCCATCTCGCCGGCGCCCAATGGCGCATCCGACCCTTCCCGGTTGCCCTGGGCATCCTGGGCCGTGGAAAAGATGTCGTCCGCGCTGCGCACCACCGCGTCCGACCAGACTTTGAACTGCCCGCGATCCGCGGCGGGCACGCCCAGCATTTCGGCGATGACCATCACGGGCAGCGGATAGGCCAGCTCCTGCACCAGATCCATCTGCCCGACGGCATCCACCTGATCGAGCAGTTCGTGGGTCAATTCGCCGATGCGACCTTCCAGGCTGGCAACCGCTTTGGGCGTAAAGGCTTTGGTCATCAGCCCACGCAGTTTGGTATGCACCGGCGGGTCCGACGCAATCAGACTGACTTTGCTCGATTGATCCAGTTCTTCGCCGGGACGAAAGGCGCGGCGAAAATCCGACGAGAAGTGTTCGTAGTCCGCGAGAACCTTCTTCACATCGTCGTAGCGCGTGGCGAACCAGAGATCGTAACGGGAAAAGTGAAGCACAGGTTGTACACGGCGCAGCAACCAATAAAGCGGATACGGGTTGCGCCGTTGCATTGTAATAAAGCGATTCAACATTGGATAGCCTCTCTATTCTGGATTCAGCGCTACTGACCCAACGACAACAACACCTCGCGTATCACCCCATAGCCGGTCTCTGCCTCGGCCCGGCTGAGGATAAGGGGCGGGGCCAGACGCAGGGATTTGGCCCCCGCAGTGAGGGTCAGCACGCCCCGCTCGAAGCAGCCCTGCATCAGCGCTTTGGCCGTGGCTTTGTCCATCAATTCCAGGCCAATCATCAATCCCATCCCGCGCACCGCGACGAGGCGGGGTGTCTCCTGGGCCAGCTCCCGAAAGCGCGCCATCAGCCACTCGCCCTGTTCCATGGCATTCTCCATCAACCCCTCTTCTTCGATGACGCGGATGCTGGCCTGGGCAGCGGCGCAGCCGATGGGTGTGCCACCCCAGGTGGAGCCGTGGCTGCTTTCCGGCCAGGTGGCAATGCTCTTGCGCGCCATAAAGCCGCCCACCGGCACACCGCTGCTGATGCCTTTTGCCATACAGATGATGTCCGGCTGCACGCCCCAATGCTCGATGGCGAACCACTTCCCGGTGCGCCCGAAGCCGGTCTGCACCTCATCGGCGATGAAGAGGATGCCGTGGCGGTCGCACACTTCCCGGATGGCCTGGAAGAAGCCGTCTGGCGGCACAATATAGCCCCCCTCGCCCTGGATCGGTTCGGCGACGACCGCGGCCACCTCTTCTGGCGGGGCAGTCGTCTCAAAGATGTCGTGGAACTGCTGCTCGGCCTGCTGGCGACCCCAGGCGTACTCGTTCATCCCCGGTGGGCAGTCGTCGCGGTTGGGAAAGCGCAGATGGGTGACGCCGCTGAGCTGGGGGCCAAAGCCCCGGCGTTGAATGGCTTTGCTGGCAGTCAGGCTGAGGGAGCCGGCCGTGCGCCCGTGGAAACCGCCGCGGAAGGCGATCATCTGCTGACGGCCTGTAAAGTAGCGGGCCAGTTTGAGCGCACCCTCCACCGATTCTGTGCCGCTGTTGGTGAGAAAGACCTCCCATCCACCTGTGTACGGCCCGGTCGGCGCAATCTCCACCAGCCGCTCGCACAGTTCCATATAGCCGGGGCTATAGACATCCGGCCCGCCCACGTGGATCAGCTTGCGCGCCTGTTGCGTCACAGCTTCCACCACTGCCGGGTGGCAATGGCCGGTGGCACAGACGGCGATACCCGCGAAGAGATCGAGAAAGCTGTTGCCGTCCACGTCGGTGATCCAGCAGCCCTGGCCGCTCTCCGGCACAAGCGGATAGACGCGGCCCAGCGCTTTGCTGGTGACGGCTTCGTCGCGGGCAATGTAGGCAGCAGCCTTCGGGCCGGGCAGGGGTGTGGCGATGTGGATGCGGTTGGCGTGCGTCGTTGTTGACACGGGGAACTCCGGGTATTGGGTATTGGGTATTCGGTATGGGAGATCGGCGGCTGGGAAATGACAGGTGGGCAGTGCCGATCATTCACAATTCATAATTCACCATTCACCATTTCATCCCTTCCTCCTGTCCTCCCTTCCTCCTGTCCTCCCTTCCTCCTGTCCTCCCTTCCTCCTGTCCTCCCTTCCTCCTGTCCTCCCTTCCTCCT
>CAMDEX010000186.1 GCA_945897075.1 Litorilinea aerophila | reverse complement strand
CCTGGCCTTGCTCTCCGAGCCGCCGGTGTTGCTCTTGGACGAGCCGACCAGCAATCTGGACGCGGCCACCCGCGACGAATTTATCGATCTGTTGGTGCAACTGCGCAACGCAGGCAAGACGCTGCTCTTTACCAGCCACTACGCCGACGAAGTGGAACGGCTGGCCGAGCGGGTACTGGTACTGGCCGACGGGCGGCTGGTGGCCGATGGCGCGCCAGCAGAGGTCTTGAGGAGACCACAGACGGTGGACGGCGGACCGCAGACCGCAGACCGCAGAGCGCCGGCACACACGGATCACCCGTCGTCACTGGCTTCCGTCGTCGGCGGTCCGTCGTCCGCGGTCGGTGCTCTCTCGCCTGCCATCGCTTTCAGCGCAGAGGAGCCACTCCGATGAATATCAAAACTATCGCCACTCTCGCCAACTACGAACTGCGCGCTTCCCTGCGCAACCGCTGGTTCGCTCTCTACGCCCTGGCCTTCACCGTCCTGGCTGTGGCCCTGAGCAGTCTCTCCCTCAGCGGTTCGGGGATGTTCGGCTTTGCCGGCTTCGGACGCACCGCCGCCAGTCTGATCAATCTGGTGCTGCTGATTGTGCCGCTGATGGGGCTGACCATCGGCGCGCAGAGCCTGGCCGGGGAACGGGAGCAGGGCACCCTGGCCTATCTGTTGACCCAGCCGGTGAACCGGGTAGAGGTATTGCTGGGCAAGCTGGTGGGGCTGGGCGGTGCGCTGCTGGCCGCGCTGCTGCTCGGCTTCGGCCTCTCGGCTGTCGTCATCGCCTGGCAGGGCGGCGCGGTGGAAGCCGGGCGCTACGGCGCGCTGGTCGCCCTCTCCCTGCTCCTGGCCCTCTCCACCCTCAGCCTGGGCATTTTCATCTCGGCCTGGAGTCGCAGCGGTGCGCTGGCCGTGGGGCTGGCGCTCTTTGTCTGGCTGCTCCTCGTCTTTGTGGGGGATTTGGGGCTGATGGGCACGGCGATTGCGATGAAATTGAAGATCGGCACCCTATTCAGCCTGACGCTGCTCAACCCGTTGCAGGTCTTCAAAATCGCCACCGTCAACAGTCTGCGCGCCAGCCTGGAGATTCTCGGCCCTGCGGGCATCTACGCCACCCGCGCCTACGGCGACGCGCTCAATGCCTTGCTCATCAGTGTGCTGGCCGTCTGGGTGGCCCTGCCGATGCTGGGGGCGTATGTGCGCTTCCGGCTCGAAGGGGATTTCTAAATGGGAGATAGGTATTGGATATTGGATATTGGGTATTTCGCTGCTTGCCAGCGAGTAGCAAATTACCCAATACCCAAATATCCAATACCCAATAGGGACACCGACCAATGCAACACAAAACGCTTCTTCTCACTCTACTGATTCTCCTTCTCTCAGCCTGTGGTGGCGCTACGGTTGACCCCAACACCCCGCCGGAGATCGTCTACGGCGAGGATGTCTGCCAGCGCTGCGGGATGATCATCAGCGATGACCGCTTTGCCGCCGCGCTGGTGGTGGAGCGGGCCGCCAACGAATTCGAGTCTTTGCTCTTTGACGATGCCGGCGAGATGTTCGCCTTTGCCGGTGAAGACAACGGGCAAGCCAAAATCGTCAGTTGGTTCGTGCATGACTATACGAGTAGAGAGTGGCTGGACGCAACCGCGGCCTGGTTTGTGCTGGCCGATAGCCTGCAGACGCCGATGGGCTTTGGCGTAGCCGCCTGCGCGCATGAGTTGGAAGCCCGAAGTCTGGCCCAGGAATGGGGCGGGGAGGCGCTCACTTTTGCCCAGGCCGCCAAGAAACTGGCCGGATTGGAAATGGAGGGCAAATGATACTGCGTATTCCGTATTGCGTAAGCAGTGAGAATCATGCTGACGAAAACGCAATACGTAATACGCAATACGTAATAGGGATGAATCACATCATCTCGCTATCTCACTATCTCATCTTTTGAACGAAAGGCTTTTCCAATGTTTTCCCGAAAGAAACTACTTGTTGTCCTATTTTTTCTTCTGCTTGCTCTGGCTGCGTGTGGCGGCAACGATCCAGAACCCACCGCCACCCCCGCGCCGGCCAAACCCACGGCAGCGGTCGTTGCGGTGGTTGGCGACGCCACGGCCGGTGAGACAGTTTATATGGGCACTTGCATCGCTTGCCACGGGCCGGACGCCAAAGGCGTGACCGGGCTGGGCAAGAGTTTGCACGCCGCGGACAGCGAATTTGTGCGCGGCAAGAGCGACGACGAATTGGTGGCCTTTATTCTGGTCGGGCGCACCCCGGACGACCCGCTCAACACCACCGGCGTGGGGATGCCCGCCAAAGGCGGCAACCCGGCCATCACCGAACAGCAGTTGCACGATGTGGTGGCTTATGTCCGCACGCTGAAGTAACCTGTGTCTGCCTCTTTTACACGAAAAACAGATGAGCGGCCTGCCGAAAGGAGGGCCGCTCATCTGTTTGTGTAGGTACATGCCAGCGAACTTAATCGGCATCGTCTATCTGATTACGGCTTTGTACCTGCCACCGACAGGCTGAGTCGATAGGCACCGTTGCTGAAGCTGAAGTAGCCGGCGACACCGATCAGATAGCGCCCGGCTTGCGATAGTGTAGCTTCGATGTGCGAGGTGCTGCTGGGGAGATAATCGTACTCCACGACGGTGGATCCATCCGGCGCGTAGAGATAGAGATAGGGATACAATGTGCTGTTGTCGGCCATCAGGTCAATGGTGACGGTGATGGCGGCCGCAGCGTCGAAACTCCAGAGTTCAATGACGCCGCTTGTCACTGTGCCGGTGACGGTTTCACCTGCTGCAATGGGAGACACCTGGGCATAGATGTGCTTGGCTTCGGCCTCCGGCTCAATCGGCAGCGACGGGTCCAACGCCAAGCTCTCCTCAAACCTAGCGATGGCACCAGCCACATCACCGTGCTGGGCCAGGCTGCGCCCCTGCTCGACAAGCGCCTGGGCATAGATGCGCTTCGCTTCGGCCTCCGGCTCAATCGGCAGCGACGGGTCCAATGCCAAGGCTTCCTCGAACTTGGTGATGGCACCGGCCACATCGTCCTGCTGGGCTAGGCTGCGCCCTTGCTCGACAAGCGCCTGGGCATAGATGCGTTTCGCTTCGGCCTCCGGCTCAAGCGGCAGCGACGGGTCTAATGCCAAGCTCTCCTCGAACTTGGCGATGGACTCCTCCACATCGCCCTGCTGCGCCAGACTGCGTGCTTCATCCCGCAACGGCTGGGTGACACTCGGATGCATAGGCCAGCGCTCACACGTCCGGCGATAAGGCCTGTCCGCAAAATAGCGCTGCCACTCCTCTACGCTCAAGTTGCGTCCGGCAGCGCGACACGCCAGATCGATCAAGTCTTCGACGCGCCAGCGCCAGAGGCGGGCGCTGCGGTCGTCTGAGGCGGTGGCCAGCCGTTGGCCGTCGGGGCTGAAGGCCACGGCAGTGACACTGGATGCATGGCCGGTAAGGACAAGTGGGTCCTGGGCAGGGTCGGCGGCGCTCAGATCCCAAAGGCGGGCGGTGTTATCGTCGGAGGCGGTGGCCAGCCGTTGGCCGTCGGGGCTGAAGGCTACGGCCCTGACACTGTCTGCATGGCCCTGGAGGACGGTGGGGGTAGCGGCGGGGTCGGCGGCGCTCACATCCCACAGGCGGATGCTGCTGTCGCCTGAGCCGGTGGCCAGCCAGTGACCGTCCGGGCTGAAGGCCACAGCCCTGACCCAGTACGCATGGCCCTGGAGGACGATGGGGTCAGCGGCAGGGTCGGCG
This sequence comes from Litorilinea aerophila, assembly GCA_945897075.1. Classification (GTDB taxonomy): domain Bacteria; phylum Chloroflexota; class Anaerolineae; order Caldilineales; family Caldilineaceae; genus JACQGT01. The sequence goes on along the minus strand of CAMDEX010000186.1, from coordinate 9,872 downwards.
GCACTCACATCCCACAGGCGGGCGCTGCCGTCGCGTGATCCGGTGGCCAGCCAGCGACCGTCGGGGCTGAAGGCCACGGCAGAGACACCCAATTCATGGCCGGTGAGGACAAGTGGAACCTGGGCGGGGGCAGCGGCGCTCAAATCCCAGAGGCGGGCGCTGCGGTCGTCTGAGGCGGTGGCCAGCCGTTGGCCGTCGGGGCTGAAGGCCACGGCAGTGACACTGGCTGCATGGCCATAGAGGACGATGGGGGCAGCAGTGGGGTCGGCGGCGCTCAAATCCCAGAGGCGGGCCGTGTTGTCTATGGACGACCCAAACAAATCGCCTGAAACGGTGGCCAGCCAGTGGCCGTCCGGGCTGAAGGCCACGGCCAAGACACTGCCTACATGTCCCTGGAGGACGATGGGGGCAGCGGCGGGGTCGGCGGCGCTCACATCCCACAGGCGGGCCGTGTTGTCGTTTGAGCCGGCGGTGGCCAGCCGTTGGCCGTCGGGGCTGAAGGCCACGGCCCTGACAAAGGAGGCATGGCCCGGGAGGACGATGGGGGCAGCGGTGGGGTCGGCGGCGCTCACATCCCACAGACGGGCGCTGCGGTCATCTGAGCCGGTGACCAGCCAGCGGCCGTCCGGGCTGAAGGCCACGGCCCTGACCGGGGATTCATGGTCCTGGAAGACGATGGGGGCAGCGGCGGGGTCGGCGGCGCTCACATCCCACAGGCGGGCCGTGTTGTCGTTTGAGCCGGTGGCCAGCCGTTGGCCGTCCGGGCTGAAGGCCACAGCACTGACAAAGGAGGCATGGCCCGGGAGGACGATGGGGGTAGCAGCGGGGTCGGCGGCGCTCACATCCCACAGGCGGGCCGTGTTGTCGACTGAGCCGGTGGCCAGCCAGTGGCCGTCGGGGCTGAAGGCCACGGCAATGATACTGGCTGCATGGCCATAGAGGACGATGGGGGTAGCGGCGGGGTCGGCGGCGCTCACATCCCAGAGGCGGGCCGTGTCTGAGGCGGTGGCCAGCCAGTGGCCGTCCGGGCTGAAGGCCACATCACTGACAGAGTATGCATGACCCGGGAGGACGATGGGGGCAGCGGCGGGGTCAGCAGCGCTCAAATCCCAGAGCCGGGCGCTGCTATCTTCTGAGCCGGTGACCAGCCAGTGACCGTCGGGGCTGAAGGCCACGGCCCAGACAATGTCTGCATGGCCCTGGAGGACGATGGGGGCAGCGGCGGGGTCAGCGGCGCTCACATCCCAGAGGCGGGTGCTGCTGTCGCGTGAACCGGTGGCCAGCCAGCGGCCATCGGGGCTGAAGGCCACGGCAGTGACACCGTCTGCATGGCCGCTGAGGACGATGGGGGCAGCGGTGGGGTCGGCGGCGCTCACATCCCAGAGGCGGGCACTGCTGTCTTCTGAGGCGGTGGCCAGCCAGCGGCCGTCCGGGCTGAAGGCCACGGCAACGACACTGTCTGTATGGCCGGGCAGCGGCGTGCCGCCGACCTTGCCCAGGAGTTCGTGCATGTTGGTCTGCGCAGAGCCTACTACCGTTTCAGCGCTGGTGATCACGGCGGTCGTTGTCACATAGGCGACCTGGTCGAAATCGTAGATGATGCGGGTGTCGGTGTAGGGCTGTGTCCGGGTGAAGTCGTGCTGGGCGCGCAGCCCCTCGGCGGCGAGGAGCAGGGCCAGGGGCGGGTTCTCGTCCACTACCTTCAGCCCATTGGCCGTCAACTGGTCGGCGCGGATGCTGTGGGTCAGGCGCTCGGTCTCGGCGCGCGCAGCGTCCGCATCCTGGCGCGCCTGCTCCGCAACCTGCTGCGCATCCTGCGCCTCTCCTCGACTCCACAGCGCCCAGACCGTCAGGGCGATGAAGATCAATGACAGCGCTGTCGCGCCCCAGGCAACGGCCCGTTGGCGGCGCGCGGCCCAGCGGCTTTCGGCCTGCCGCCCCGCCTCCACAAAGGCCCGCTCCACCTCGCCAAACTCGGCCGGGTTGGCCCGCATCTGGGCGTCGGCTGCGGCCAGTTGAGAGCCGCCATACAGATAACTCTCCACTTTGCCCGTCTCCAGCCAGGCCTGGGCATCCACGCTCAGTGGGTTCAGGTTGTGGCCCGACCAGGCTCGGTTTGACTGGCGGATCGGCTCCACAAAGCGGTCGTGTACCAGCTCGATCCACGTATCGCCGCCGCGGGCCTCGCCGCGCACCAGGAAGCGCTTCTGTAAGGCAGCCACCACGCCGCTGGGCAGGCTGCCCGTCTCCCTCTCACCCTGGCGTACCAGCCCGCGGGTGCCCGCCTCGGTGATCAATTCTTTGTCGAACCAGCCCCGCAACTGCCTCTCGCTCACGCTGGCCGCGGTCGGGTCGGCCAGGGCCGCGGCCAGCGACTCCTCGTAAAATTGGGTCAGCGCCTGATTGACATCCCCCGCCTCCGCCAGATCGTCAACGGTAATTTCGTCACGAGAAACCGAGTTTCTAACAGAAACTCGGTTTCTTACCTCATCCAACTTGGCCCACATCTGAAAGCAGACCACCTGCAACTGCACCGGCTCTACGTGCTGGCCGGCCACGGTCTGCTCCTGGCCCGCGACGCGCACTTGGCGCAGATCGTCCACCAGTTTTTCGGCCACGCCGGGGGCAAAGGGGCGTCCTGCCGATTCGGCCGGCTTGCGGATGGCGTCCAGCGCGGCGGCCACGCCCATACGCTCCATATAGAAGCGGGCGCGCAGACGGTTGAAGGTCAGCGGCGCGTATGGGTCCAGGCTGGCCACGTAGTCCTCGCGCAGGCTGAGTACCACCCAGAGGTTGGGGTTGGCTTGCAGCGCGGCGTCGATCTGGCGGAAGAAGTCGGCGCGCTCGCGCCAGCGGTCGGCGTGGCCGGTGACGATCTCCTCAAACTGGTCTATGATCAGTGCAAAGCGCGGAGGCGGCCCCGTTTCGTCGTTCGCCGACGGTGTATCCACCATCTCAGCGCCGGTCGGCGCGTAGCGCCAGGTCAGCCCGTCATCGGTGACCATCTGCTCCAGGAATTCGACCAACCCCAGGTGGGCCAGGCGCGCCGGGTTGTCGCCTCCCTGATCCAGACTGGACATGAGGTTGAAGAGAAAGATATTGTCCACCGCGGCCACGCCGGTGGGCAACTGGCCGGCCACGCGGCCCACGGGCAGCACGCCGAAGCCCTCCTCCTCGCGCAGCGCGGGGATCAGGCGGGCGTTGATCAGCGAACTTTTGCCCGCACCCGACTGGGCGTAGAAGAGCAGCAGCCGCTCCGAGACGACGCGCGCCAGCAGACTGGTCGCCTCGCTGTCGCGGCCAAAGAAGCGCTTGCGGTCGGCAGAGGTGAAGGTGCGCGGGCCGACATACGGATTGTTGGGCGGGCTGTCGGGGGCGGGCGTGGTCATGGCGGCTCCTCGTTGGGACAGTGGGACAGTGGGACAGTGGGACAGTAGGACAGTGACTGTCTTACTGTCCCACTGTCTTACTGACCCACTAAATACTTCGTAAACCCTGGGCATACTGGTTCAGGTCGCGCCAGTCCACCTCGAAACGCGCCTCGCGTTGCAGGTAGTCGTGCAAGTAAGACTGTTCGGCTTCGCTGGGCGGCAGTTGCACACAGATGCCGCGCTTCTCGGCGCGGGCGTCGTCGGATTTGATCAGACCGGCGTAGAGGGCGCGGAAGGCCCAACTGTTGAGGCTGAAGCCCAGCACCAGCAGATCGCTGCTCAACGCCCGGCGCACCTGGGCCGGTACGCTGTCGCTGCCTTCCACCCCACGCTTCAGGTTGACGTCCACCAGAAACTCCAGGTAATCGTCCTCGGTCAGCAGCAGCGAACTGGAATGGCTCTCCAGCCCAAAGAGATGGCAGACCAGCGGTGCATCCTTCTCCTGACCCACGGGCGCTTCGGCAAGCGACGCAGAGATCAGGTCGCGCAGGTCTGGCCGCCAGCGGATCACGGCTGTGCGCGGGCGCTTGCCCGCCTTGACCAGCGCCGCCTCCAGAAAGGTGTAGGGACTGGTGGTGAGCAGGACGCGGAAGGGCAGATTGGCCAGCACCTGCAGCGGGTCCTCTGCGCCGCGGTCAAAGCGCGGGTAGCCCAACAGCGCGGCGAACGCAGTCACCGTCGTTGTGGCGTACTGCGCCTCGGCCTCGGCCAGCAGATCGGGGTCGGCAGCCTGCTGTTCGGCATGGGTGTAGATAAAGTTCTTGACGAACTCGAAGTAGTCGGCGCGCAGATCGTTGCCCAGGAAGTCAGTGCCCCCCAGCATCGCCTCCTTCTGGCGTTTCAGTTTGTAGAAGCGGGCCATGCGCGGCAGGTTGTCGCTGTCGTCCAACGGGTAGCCTGTGTAGCCCGCATAGGCCTGGGCCAGGGGTGCATGGCCGGGCAGCACCAGATCGAAGATCGCCTCGTCGGAAAGAATGGGCACGGCCGACCCATTCTTGATGCTCTCGATCAGGCCGGGTCGAGCCTGGCGTTGCTGGCGTAGGTCTTTCATTTTGGCTCCTCCAAGTGCATCACGACGCGCAAGCCGCGCCAGGCGATTTTGCTGTCGGGCAGGGCGTTGCCCCGCGCAGTGCAGCGCAGCTCCGCGGGCTGGGATTTGAATGAACCGCCGCGGTGTACCAGGCGCGCCTGGGCGGGCAGTTTGGCCGCGTCGGCAATCTCGCGCCCGTCGCTGGGGTCATACGGGTAGCCGTACTCGGGCTGCTGCGGCTGCGTGCCCCACAGCGAGCGCGTCCACTGCTGCACCGCGCCCAGCAGATCCTCGACCCCGCTCTGGCCGCAGGCCCGCTCCCACTCCGCCTCGCTGGGCAGGGTGTAGCGCCGCCCGGTCTGTTTGGGGTCGCTGAGCCAGACGCAGTAGGCCAGGGCGTCGTGCCAACTGACGTCCGTCACCGGGTGATCCAGACGGTCAGGCGGCGGCTCGCGGTTGAACCAGCCCTGGGGCGCGGGGTGTGTCTTGCGGTCTTTGAGGAAGGCGGCGTACTCGCGCAACTTCACCGGATACTTGCCGATGCGGAAATCGGGCAGAGCGACGGTGTGTTGGGGCTGTTCGGCGCGCGGCGCGTTGGGGTCGGCGCTGCCCATCAGAAAGGGGCCAGCGGGGATCGGGATCGTTTCCGGTTCCCAGGGCTGGCGCTTGATGGTGGGCGTCATCTCGACAGGCGGCGTCCCTGCTTCCTGGCCGCGCCGGGTGCGCTCCACAATCCGCTCGACCTCCTCGGCAGTATAGCCGACGTAAGTCACCTGATCGCGACCGATAAAAGTGCCGCCTGTTGTGTTTACGCTGCCGCCGACATAAGCGCCGCCGTCGGTGTTGACCGATGGCCCGCTTGCGCCCGCGCCCGTTGCATCTTCCTCTTTTCCAGGCGGGGGCAGAATGCGGTTGTCGTCCGAAAAGGTGTCAACGCTCATTCAACAGCCTCCCAATGGCCGCCCTTATCCGGGCCGCTCAGACATAAAGTATACCTGAACAGTCTACAACCGATCTCCACATTTTTCAACCCGCGCAAATCAGAACACCCAATGCGAGGAAAAGTCAGCAATTGTGTACTGATCAGGATGACGGTGAAACAGAAAATGGGACGCTGATTCACGCGGATAGACGCTGATCCAAAGAAAAAATCTGCGTTTATCTGCGTTTATCTGCGTCCAGCTTTTTTCACCATCAGCCTGATCACTACAAAAAGTCAGCAATTGGCTGCTGGGATTGATCTGCGCAGCCGTATGGGACATAAGTCATGGACTGGCTGCCGGTTCCGCTGTATTCTTGCCTGGAATAAACCTACAGCTACTTTGTTTGGAACATTCGCCAAAATCGAACACCACCCAATCGAAAACGCACATGCAACCTCGCCAATTTCGCCGCTATCTGCTCACCGCCCTCTTCGCCCTCGTCATCGCCGCAGCCACTGGCTCGTTGCTCCGTTTTGGCCTGGGCTGGGGAATGCCCGCCTGGGCCGCCAACTACACAGCTATCCGCCACGCCCACAGCCATCTGATGTATTTCGGCTGGGCTACGCTGGCGCTGATGGCGCTGATCTGGCACTTTCTCTCCGGCTATACCGGGCGCGCCCTGCCCCCCAGCGTCCATTGGCAGATGGGCATTACATCCGTTCTGGCCCTACTCAGCTTCCCCGCCTTTTGGGTCAACGGCTATGGCCTGACGCAGATTGGCTCTGCATCCCTGCCCCTGGGCGCGATGATCGCCAGCCTCAACGGCCTCACCTGGTTTCACTTCGCCTGGCTCTATTGGCAGGAGAGCCGACATCTGGCTCGGCGTCCGCTGCCCGTGCAGTTGTGGGACTGGGCGATTCTGCTCCTGCTTCTCTCCTCCGGCGGCGCGCTGGGGCTGGTGGGGTTGGTCGTCACCGGCAGCCAGAGCCTCTTTTTGCAGCAGACATTCCTGCATCTTTTTCTCGATCTCTTCGCTGTGGGCTGGTTTACTATGGCGCTGCTCGGCCTGCTATGGGCGTGGATGTCTACCCCCACCCCTGGGACGGGGGAGGGCTGGGGTGGGGGTTCTGCCGCGCGGCTGCCCATTCTGCCCCTGGCCCTGGCGATTGCCCCGACGTTCTTTCTGGGCATCTCCCCCGCGCTGGTAGCGCCGCCCCTCTTTTGGGTGGCCGCGCTGGCCAATGGGCTGGCTGGTCTGTTGCTTTTTTGGCACGCGGGCGCGCTGTTACGCTACTGGACAATCCTGCCCTGGCTGGCCCGTTTTGGCGTGGGAATGCTGACCGTTCACGCGCTGATGGCGCTGGTTGTCCTCTGGCCCGGCGTCTGGAAGTGGGGCGCAGGCACGCAATTGCGCGTCTACTTCCTGCACAATCTTCTGCTGGGCTGGCTGAGCAGTCTCCTGCTGGCGTTGATTGTGGATCAGTTGGGGTTGGGGAAAACGCGTGGGAGCGGCTGGCTGGGTTGGGCGTGGATTGGGGGTGTCGGGCTGCTGCTGCTGACGCTGCTGGGGCTGGGGTTGCTCCAGTTTGTGCCGATTTCGGCGCTCGTCCTCCTGCGCGCCGCGGCCTGGAGCAGTCTTGTGCCGGTAGCTGTTGCTATAGGGGTGTGGCTGTTGAGTCTGCGGTCAGATCAGGCCGCTTCCAGCACACGGCTTGATTGACCGGGCACAAGCAGCCAGGTCGTAAAGTGTTCGATCTTCACGCCTGTCACAAGGGTATCATCGTTGATGGAAAAGCCGATGAAGGCGTGATCGTCCACATCATCCCACACACTCGGCGTGGGCGCGCCGTTGAAATAGACGGTCAACGAATCTGCCAGCGGATTGTAGCGTACCCAAAGTTGACTTGGATCGATTGTGGCTGGAAAATGCGCTTTTACTGACTCAGGAATCATAATCGCTGCCATCTATCCTCAATTCCTCCGCGTTCTCCGCGACTCCGCGGTGGGGTTTCTTCTTTCAGCGTGTGTTGCGGCAACCCCGATGGCTCGCCTCCGCGGCCATCGGCTTAACGCGCGGCCAGGCGTTGAGCGCAAAGGCCGCGGCCGCAGCCGCCTCGCACAGACGCCCGGCCAGAATCACCCAATCCGGCGCGGCCAGCGTGCCCCCCATCCCCGCCAGCCAGACGCCCCCGTTGAGCAGGACAAAGGCCAACCAGACGGGCCGCACGTCGCCGCGCTGGGTGTAGAAGCGGGGCAGAATCCAATAGGCCATCCCCATCGCCAGTTGCACCGTCCAGCCCAGCAGCAGAAATTCCTTATGCGCGGGCAGCAGCCGCCAGAGCAGTGGATTGATGGGCACGCCTTTGTTCCAGAGCAGCAGCCCGCCAAAGGTGAAGCCCAGGGCCAGGTGGAGCAGGGCAGCACGCAGAAACCAGACGCTTGGGCGGGGCATCTCAGTGTCCTTTGACCCGCGGCCAGAGGTTGACGACAAAGGCCATCCCAGCCAGCCATTGCAGCAGCGCGGAGAGGGCCAGCAGCCAGCCCCACACGGGCGCGTCACTGACCGTGCGCGCCGGCTCCGCAATCACGCGCAGCAGCAGCCCGCTGTTGAGCAGCGCGTAGATTGTCCAGGTCAGCCAATCCCGACCGCGCGGTTCTTCGCGGCTGAATTTGGGGAACATCCAATGGGCCACGCCCAAAATCAATTGCGTCACCCAGCCCACCATCAACAGGTGAAAGTAGACCGGACTCAGGCCCGCCACAAGCAGCGGTAAGCCCAGCACAGGCCGCGCCGTCACCAGCAGACCGGTCAGCAGCGCGGCGACAAAATAGATGAGGGCGGTTTTGACGAACAGGCGGGTGAGGAGGGGCATAAGAGTGGCAGGTGGAAAGTGGCAGGTGGCAGGTGGAAAATTCTCTTTGTTCTGCTTTTCTCTGCGGCTTTGCGGCTCTGCGGGAGATTTCTTATGACCCTACCGCGCTACGTTTGCCTGTTGGAGCCGAAAATCGAAAATGCAGTATTCCCCAAAAAGAGCAGCAGGACGACCCCATTCAGTAGCCCGCCCCACTGACGGCCCCACATCCAGAGCAGCAGATCGCCGCCGACACGCAGAAGAAGAGTGGCGTGGAGCAGAATCAGATGGCTGTAGAGCCAGGGCGAGTAGCGGATGGGCAGGCCCAGCACCGCGGGAAAGACAATCGGCGCGTGACCAAAAATCATGGCAAAGACGAAGCCCAGAAATAGGCTGTGTAGAATCGCGTCGTAGAAGGGGCCGGCGCTCATCCCGCCATAGAGCAGCGCCAGCAGGCCGCTGATCGCCAGCCAGACGTAACCGCTGAGCAGACAGACGGCCACAAAGCGCGCCTGCCCGCCCGCCTTCAGCCGCCGCCAGGCAATGTCGTAGCGGGCCAGCCAGGCGGCCAGCGCCAGCATCCCCAGCCCGGCCAAGCGAACACCGCTTGCGTAATCGGCCAGAGAGACGAGCAGCCCGGCCACAAAGAGCGCGGTGGCGACCACAAAGAAGCCCGAAGCTGTGCGGCTCAAACGCAACAGACGGCTGAGTTCCAGCCGCTCCCCGGCAATCGTCAGCAGCAGAAAGCCCGCCCACCAGAGAACCACCTGGGGAATCGCCCAGCCCGCCAGCCACAGCCCGTTGCCCAGCGTCCAGAGCAGCGCGCCCAGCCCGATAGCGACGGTGTAGAGCGCGGGCACTGTGCGGATGATCCCGGCGAAGACGACCACCAGCACGGCGCTGCCCAGCAGCATCAACAGCGCGCCCCAACCCGTCGGCGCGCCCGCGATCAGCAGCAGCCCACCCACACCGGTCAGCAGCGGCCCCGCGTAGGCCCAACGCTTCTGCACGCCCACCGCCCGCTCCAGACCGATGAGCGTGCCCAGAAAGCCGCCCACCATCAGCGGGCCATGGCTCAGCGGCAGGGCCGGAAAGAGTACAGGCCAGTTCCAGCCCATGCGGACGATTCCGGCCCAGGCCGCCAACAGGAGTGTTCCTACGGCCAGAGCCAGCAAAGGGGCGCGCTCCCAACGGAGTGCGCTTCTCACTTGGCGCTCTCCTTTATCATCGTCAGCAACATAACCACCTGGCCGTGGGCGTGTACACTGTGGGGCAGACCCGGGGACATAGCAACAAGCGTGCCCGGACCCGCTTCCATTGCATCCCCGCCCAGAGTCAGGGTGGCGTTGCCTTCCAAAATGTGGATCGTGGTCGCCATCGGCGTCGTGTGTTCGCTCAGATCCTGGCCGGGGGCGAAGCCAAAGAGCATCGCCCGGCTGTTGGCCTCGTTGTAGAGGCTGCGGTTGACAATACTTTCCTCGGCAATATCGCCCAACAGGGCGCGCACATCCGGGATGGCGATGTAAGGTTTGTTCATTGGTTATTCACTCTCGGTTGATTAGGGGAGGAGACGTTGGCGTAGCTGGACCAAAAACAATCACAAAGGGGAGGGCAATCGCATTCTCCGGGCAGACAT
>CAMDEX010000185.1 GCA_945897075.1 Litorilinea aerophila | reverse complement strand
AGTAGAGTCGTTAAGGGGTTGAGGGGCAGATAAATAGGTGTAGTTGCTTTTCGTCTGTTTGGTTCAGGCAACCTCTTCCAGTATCAGCGCGCGTTGCTCAGCCGTCAGCTTTTCCGAGCCTTCGCGCAAAATCGAGCGTTCGGTCATGGCCCTCTGCTCATAGAGAAACCCGAAGACAGCCCGCGGTTCCTTCTCGCTGGCCTCGCGCAGCGCCCAGCCCACGGCTTTGCGTACAGTTGGCGCTTCGTCCTGGAGCAGATGGGAGCAGATTTGCAGGGTGGCCGCGACATTGGAGCGCCCTTTTTGGTTGAGCGCGGCCGCCGTGGCCACTGTAAAGCGCCGCCGCCAGGGGTTAGGCGATCCAGTCCAATCCACCAGATCGGCCACGCGCCGGGGATTCTCGGCCACAATCGGCGCGGCCACATTCATTGCCAGTTGATCGCAGATTTCCCAATCCGCAATCTGTTTGATCCAGCCGTCAATAGCCGCCCACAGCGGGGCAGCCGGCTCTCTCTTGATGGAAGCGGCCAGCCAGAAGAGCGCGCACAGTACATCTTCCCGGCAATGACGGATAAAAGTGAGATCGACCAGAACGATTAAGTCCGCCGTAGAGACGCGCGGATGGCGTTTTTTCATCTCAGCGGCCAGGGCGCGCAATTTGGGCACGCGCACGCCCAGCGCGCTCCATTGGCTGGGCACCAGATGTTGGATTTTGGCCGCGTACTCTGGCTCCACCAACGGAAGTATCTGTTCACGGAGTTCGGCGCGCAAAAATTGGGCTTGACTGCTCATCGTTTCCACTCGTCTCCTCGGACCAACCAGTCCACCTGTTCGCCCGTCAATTCCACATCCCCCGCCTGCATACTGTCTTCCACCTGGGCCACACTGCGGCAGCCCACAATCGGAATCGTTACAAAGGGTTGGCTGGTCAGATAGGCCAGCACAATCTGGCTGACCGAATAGCCCGTCGCCTGGGCCAACTCTTTCACCCGCGCCAGCCGTCGGCCATTTTCTTGCGCTCCGTACAATTTTTGTTGATTGGGGGCAACCGCGCGCCCGTCCGCCATCTTCTGAAAATAGCCGTTGGCCTGGGACGAATAGGGGATGGCGGCCAGCCCGCTGCGCCGGTGATAGGTGTAAGTCTCCTCGTCCATTGCGACTGTCGTGGGGTCGCCCGTGGCCGCGGGGTCGATCTGCGCCAGACTCCAGCGCATCTGGTTGGCGACAAAGCCGGTGATGCCCCGGGCCGCTGCATACGCCTGCGCCGCGGCGATGCGCTCCGCCCGCCAGTTGGAACAGGCGAAGTAGCGGATTTTCCCCGCCACCACCTGCCCGTGCAACGTATCAATGATCTCGGCCACTGGTCGCGCCGGGTCGTCGCGATGCAGCCAATAGAGATCGATCCGGTCGGTCTGCAAATTGCGCAGGCTCGTCTCCAGATCGTCTACGATCTCGGCGGGCGACATACGGGGAATCTGCATCGTCGCCAGTTCCGGGTGCGCACCTTTGCTCGCCAGCACAATGGCATCGCGCTGGCCGTTGGCAGCCAGCCAACGCCCGATTGTCTTCTCGCTGCTGTTCTTCTCGCCCGGCAGCCAGTTGGCATAGACCGCGGCCGTGTCTATGAAATTGCCGCCACAGGCCACATACGCATCCAGCAATTGAAAAGCGTCTGCCGGGGCAATTCCGTTCCCAAAGTTCGACGAACCGAGACAGATGGCCGAGGGCACCAGATCGGTTTGGGGGATTGCAGTGCTACGCATTCATTTCTCCGTGGGGGGATGACAAGGCGACAGGGTGACAAGGCGATCGGCGTGTCACCCTGTCACCTTGTCATCCCTGTCACCCTGTCATCTCCAACACAAAATAGTGTCCCGGATTCCACGCCTGGCAGACGAGAAAGAGCCGTCCGTTGTGGATGTGCCAGACGACGTTGTGCAGGTGGTCGGCCAGGGCCACGCCCAGCTCCTCTTTGGGGCGGACGGTGGACAGCACTGCGTATGTCTCCCCGTCCAAAATGTAGATGGGCGCGGGCCGCTTCTCCTTTTCCGGGTCATCCAGGCTGCCCACGACCGCATAGGAATGCCCCTGCCAACCCACAAAATCAATGCCGCAGGGCCGGGAGGCCGCGGGCATCGGGTGGCTGGCGTGGAAGTGGCCGTCGTGCCCGTGGATTTGAATGCGCGAATTGAAGCGGTCCGCAATCGCCAGATGACCGCCGCCGGGGGTCAGGTTGAAGCCGTGCGCCGTGCCGAATTTGCCATCTTCGTGGGGATCGGTCGTCTTGCCACCAAAAATGCTGCGCCAACTGCGGCTGGGCAGATCTGCCGTGGAAATGTAATTGGCCCCGTAGCCGTCCGCCACCAGTAGCTGCTCACCCAGCGGGACAGTATCCGTCGGTTTGTAGGGCGTCTCGGCGTCGCTGTATTCGGCGAATGCAGGCCGGGAAAGGGTGTATTCCACGTCGCCGTCCAGCGTCACCACTGCCACAAAGCCGTTGTTGTTGGCGGACAAAAAGAGACGGGGCGCGGCCTCTGTGCCGCCGATTTTCGTGCTGTGAAAGTTGATCTCTTGCAGATCGGGCGGCAGTGCGATCAACTCCTGGCTGCTCAGGTCCGCCGCGATACGCAACAGACCGCAGCCGGGCATTCCGTAGTAAATCTGGCCGTGACCGGGCCGTTTGTCCACGGCAAAACCGCCGTGCAGCCGCACTTCCGAGGGCAGCGTCTTTTCTGGAAGGGTATAGAGGTCTTCGCATAGAGAAAAGGCGAAGGGACGGTCACCGCTGGTCTTGCGAGTCATTAGGGTTTCCTTTCAAAAAATAGAACGCGGATAACGCGGATCGGGCTGATTGACGCGGATCAAAAAAATCTGGGGTTTCTGCGTGAATCTGCGTCCAGTCATCTTTTACCCGGCCTGGGCGCGGATTTCGACAATCTGCCCCCGGTGTTCGGCTTCGTGTTGCATCAGATGGTGAAAGGCCCATTCGGGCGAGATGGCCGCGCCCTCCACCTGGCGTGTTCTGGATAAATCTTGCTCATCCATCCGGCCCAATGCCTGCAAGAGCAGTGCCCGGCACGCTGTAAGCCGTGCGAGATGGGATTCCAGGCTCTCGCCGCGAACCGCCGTTAAGTGGCCGTCCCCGCTGCGCACGTCGTAGGGCAACAATGGCTGTAATTCGGCCACCCAACCCAGCCCCAGAATGTCCTCGTAGAGATAGGACATTTCGATCAGCGCGATGTGATAGAGCAGCGAACCGATGCTGTTGCCATCCGCCAGCGACCACTCCAGCGCGTCCGTCGAGAGACCGGCCAGCGCCTCTACAGTGCGCCGCCGGGTGTCTTCCAACATCCAGACCCAATGGGCGATGGCTGGTGTGTAGGCGTTTGAAGGCGTGAAGAATCGTTGTTCCATTGGTATTCGGCCGATAATGGGACTAAACGTCATAGAGTGTTTTGCTTTCAAACAGTCGCATTTGTGTTTGCATACCTGATTTTTCAATTACATTTTCGGGAATCGGTAATTTCTCCAAAGAACGCGGCTCAACCTTTACTGCTCCATCACCATAAGATTTGCCAATCATGACGAGATTGGCTGCTGTGTCAGGGTGATTCAGAATTTTCCAGAGATGGTCGAGATGCTCCTTGTCGTCACTCTTGGGATAGACGCACAGAAAACCCGTAAGAGGAATAATCCCTGCCGTGTTGCGGATAAACCTTGAATTTCGTCGTCCCAAATAGGCAAACAAAAAGGGTGGCGTGACGCGTGTCTCTGTCTTATACCAGGGCTTACGCTGTGAAATGAGCGGTCTTTGTGGCAATCCTAGTGCTTCGCCTCTTCTTAGATATTCTTGCAGGCTTTTAGGATAGCTCTCGAAAGAATCTTTTTTCAAGGCAAGCAGAAATGTGGGTCTGCCTTTGGCGTCAAGTAAATCCAACGTTGCTTGTGTGATCTCTTCGCTAGATACATCTCTCGTTCGTCCAACTGCTCTTGTGAAGTAGCAGTCTGGAATCTCAGTTTGCTTTACCTGTTCAGCGGTCATAAAAAAGAATTCGTTTGCCCCCGTCGCAACACCACGAACGATTTGTACAAAGTCCCCTAATATATGTTTGCTTGCTTTCCCCTCTGTCAGCGGTCTTGACAGACCGGTACTTAGACCTTCGGATAGTTTCCGTTGCGTAACAGTTAATCCGTGTGTAGGCATCATCTCGAAGCCTGAACGAACCCATAGCTTGAGAGATTCAGTCTGTGATTCGTAGCACTTGACCCACCAGAAATTCTCTTTTGGTGATGCTTTGCGAATAAAGAATATAAGCGGATTTGTATCTACATTGGGGAATGGAGAAGATTTGGGAGCAAAAGCAATTACGGCATCCAATGCGTAGTTTGCTGAAATCCAACGCCACAAGTCGTGAGCAAACTTACCTTCGCATGTGTCGGCAGGCATAATAAAAGCCAACCGCCCGTTTTCATGCAGCAAAGTCAGGGCGCGAATCAGAAAATAGACGTGCAAACCTGCGCGCCCATCCAAAACAGTCCCGATGGTTTGCAGACTTAGCCGCTTGAGCAGTTCTTTGGTTGCCGCCGGTATACGATGGTGTCGAATATAGGGTGGGTTCGCAACAACTGCGGATAATTTTTCTGGCGGAGACTGAAAGACAAAGTCGCCGATTTTGACTCCTGCGAGGTCGTTTCTATTCAGCCCCTGCTCAATGGCTTGCTCTAATGCGAGTGGATCAATGTCCATGCCTGAAAGATTAACAGACAGACCTTTTTCTTTTGCTATCGTTTTTGCCGCTCGAAAAAATGCTCCTGCACCTACCGCAGGGTCAAACAATGTGCCACTTTTGTCAGCAAGCGCGTAGTCAACCATCGCTTCGGCAACCCAATCAGGCGTCCAGAACTGTCCTTTTTTGCGGAGTAGTTCTCTGGCTTCACCCGATGCAGGAAGCTTGTAAGAATTAATCTTCTGCATTTGCCATCTTTCGCAGGACGCCTAACGCTTCGTCTCTCAAAGACATTGTTCCGCCTTCAAAATGAACGTAGGGGAGAATATGACCATTTTTATCGACGATATGTTTGGCGGTGAGTTTTGGTTCTTCAAGAGCATCGCCAAGCGGGAATCCGTAGTGATAATAGAACTTGTATAGAGATTTTCTTGTTGTTGCGCCGCCTGGGGCCTGAAAAATTTGCTCGGTCGGTTGGATATAACCTTCTTCAATTAGCTTTTGAGCCTTGTCAAAAGCAATGCCGAATGCCACATCATAGAAAACGTGCCAGATGTGAATAGGAACTTCATTGGCATCTTGCCACGCCTGCAATGGTTTGCGGTCTTCTTCCTTCAAGATAATTGTAGGCAGAACCGCATTCTTCTTTAAACCCACTTTGCCATCCAGCCGTTTTTGTGGTTTCAGCGCAGTACCGTAATCTGGCATAAGTTGCCCTTTTCAAAGGCTATTCTCGCATTCAACGGCGACAACAGCTTTGGACAACATTTCTTTTATACTTTTGTTGTCTTCAACGGTGAAGGGTAACTCGGATAAGCCGCCAAGACTATCAACTATTTCCTTGATGGCTTGCTGGTCCGTGTTCCTGAAAATTAACAAATCAGGACGTTTGACTTTACCCAAGCCAGCCGCTTCCAGACGCTCAAAATAGAGTTCAAATGCTCTAACATCATCATTTGGCGCAGTTCCACTTGGGCCGTAAGGTATCGCAAAAAACTCTTTGGTTTCACTGACTGCCTGAGTGATTCGTTCTTCGCTCCATACGCCTTGTGACCAACGCATGAGAAAATCGCTACCGCGCAAACGGCGAGGGTTAAGCAGAAAACTTGACCATTCAACAGAAGCGTATCCCCTGAGTTCAAATTCGATGTTTTCGACACAGACGCTCAGAGCCTTTTCAAACAAATGCATATCAGAACGGCCCGTTTGTGGAAGTGCCTGGATTGCTGCTACCATACATTCCTCTTTGGGATTCAATTGAATCTGCGGGGATGCTTCCTCTAGTATAGACGATGTGTCCCCACTTGGCAACGTTTGAGGTAGTCAACAAGTCGTATAATCGCTTCACACATCTCCCTACGAGCATCCACAATGAAACCTATTCTCCCCCTCTCCAGCCCAGACCTGACCCTCGCCAATGCGGGGGGCAAAGCAGCCAATCTCTCCGCTCTGATCCGCGGCGGCTTGCGCGTGCCCGGCGGCTTTGTGGTGACGACCGCCGGCTATGACCACTTCGTAGCAGCCAACGGTCTGGCTGCCTCCATCAGCGCGCTGGTGGATGGGATTGACGCCGCCGATCCCACCGCTTATGACCGGGCGTCGGAGGAAATCCGCGCCCTCTTTGCCCGCGCCGCCCTGCCCGACGATCTGCGCGCAGCGATTCTGGCCGCCTATGCCGACGCCTTCCCGGACGCCAGCCCGGTCGCCGTGCGCTCCTCCGCCACCGCCGAGGATCTGCCCGACGCCTCCTTTGCCGGCCAACAGGATACCTATCTGAACGTCGTGGGCGCAGATGCGCTGTTGGATGCGGTGGCGCGCTGCTGGGCCAGCCTGTGGACGGGGCGGGCCATCGCCTATCGCCAGCGCCAGTCCATCGCTCCGGATGACGTGAGTCTGGCTGTCGTTGTGCAACAGATGGTTCCTGCTGCTGTGGCCGGGGTGCTGTTCACCGTCCACCCCGTCACCGGCGACGACGAGCAGGTGATCATCAACGCCACCTGGGGGCTGGGCGAAGCGCTGGTGGCCGGTCAGGTCAACCCGGATACTTACGTGGCGGCCAAAGAGAGCGGCGGTCTGCTACAAGTAACCATTGGCGACAAAGCAGTGATGACCGCAGCCCAGAGCGCGGGCACGGCTGAGGTGGCGGTAGACCCATCCCGCCAACGCCAGCGCGCCCTGACCGACGCCCAGGTGGCTGAACTGGCCGCGGCGGGGCGGCGCATCGAGCAGCACTTCGCCGCGCCCCAGGACATCGAATGGGCCTTCGCCGGGGGCGAACTCTTCATCCTTCAATCCCGCCCGGTGACCACAAGCGCCGGGCCAGCATGTGTCCCTGGCGACGACGCCTGGCCGCCACTGCCCGACTTTGCCCCCCAGCCCTTCGACTGGTGGACCCAGGCCGACGTGGGCGAGCGCTGGCCTGAACCGGTGACGCCTTTCACCTGGTCCACCGGCTATGAGATGATCCACGAGACTTCCGAGCGGCTGGTCGCCGGGGTGAAAGCGCCCTACAAAGGCCATATCCAGTGGGCCAGGCGCGCTTTCGGCCACGTCTATTTCAACGAAGGCGCGGTCCTTCACGCCTATACCGACGGTTATGGCTTTGCCGCGTCGATGGTTGCGCCTTCCATCAGCCATATCAACCCGGAGACGAAGCTGACCGGCTGGCAGTGGGGCAAAGTGCTGGGCAGCGCGCTCTTTATGATGCAGCGTATGGGCAAATGGAACCGGGATATTGCCCACTTTCCCCAGGAGTTTGCCACCATCGACCGGCTGGTGGACGACTTTATGGACAGCCCGCTGGATGCCCAATCCGACGCGGACCTCTACCGGGGCGCGCTCGTCGTCTGGCGGGATCGGCTGATGCACTATATGGACTATCACCTGGCCTCTACCTCCCTTTCAATGCAGGGCTTTGGCAGCTTGGAAGATAGTGTGGCGAAAGCGACCGGGCGGCGGGAACTGGCCCAGGAACTGGTCTCCGGCCTCAACGGTATCATCTCCGCCGAGATGGTGCCGGACCTGTGGCGCATCGCCCAAGAGATTCGAGGGCTGGGGTTGGCGGAAGAGTTGGAAGCATTGGACCCCGCGGCTGCCCTGGCGGCCCTGCGCACCAATGAACGCGCGGCCAGTGCGCTTGCAATCTTTGAGCGCTTCCTGCATCGTCACGGCCACCGCTGTATGACCGAAGCCGAATTTCTCGTCCCCCGCTGGGCCGAGACCCCGGAGCAGGCAATGGAGATGGTGCAGGGCTATCTGCGGGCCGCGCCGGGCTTTGACCCCGCGAAAAACGCAGCCCGCCAACAGCGCCAGCGGGAAGAGACCCAGGCGCTGGTGGAATCCAAGCTCAATCCGTTGCAGCGAATCTCCTTTCGCCGCTCTCTGACCAGCCTGCAAGAGCAGGTGCGGGTCCGCGACAACGGCCAGCACTATCTGGTCAAACTCTTTCTGCCCGTGCGCCGTCTCATCGCCGAGTTGGGGCGACGCTGGGCGGAACGGGGCTGGCTGGCCCAGCCCGACGACATTTTCTTCCTGGCCCATACGGAGATCGAGCAGATTGTCGCGGCCAACGATCCCCAGGCATTGACGGATCGCCCCGACCTGCCCGCGCTGCTGGCTGACCGTCGCGCCGCCTGGGAATACTGGCACACCCAGCCCGCGCCGGATGTCCTCGACCTCCAGGGCAGGCCGGTGGACATCGCCGGGGACGCCATCAGCCCGGACGATCCGAATGTGCTGCGGGGCATCGCCGCCAGCCGGGGACGGGTGCAGGGCATCGCCCGGGTCGTGATGACCCCGGCAGAGGCAGGCCGCATCCAGCCCGGCGAAATCCTCGTCACCCGGGCCACGGACCCCGGCTGGACGCCCGTCTTTTCTACCATCAGCGGTCTGGTGCTGGAGATCGGCGGCCAACTCTCCCACGGCGCGATTGTGGCGCGTGAATACGGCTTGCCCGCGGTGATTAACGTCACCGGCGCGACGCGGCGCATTGTAGACGGCGAGACAATTACGGTGGACGGCGGCGCGGGCACAGTAACGCAAGCTGTCAGCTTGCGGAGCGCAAACTAACAGTTTGCGTTACAGCCGGGGAGACGGTTACGGTGGATGGGGGCGCGGGCACAGTAACGCAAGCTGTTAGCTTGCCCATTGTAGTATAATTGGCGAAGACGGTTTGGGAATCACGCAAACGAAAGGTGGCTACTGTTCAATGTCCACACTCATTGCAGTTCCGGATGAACTGGTTGATCAGGTCAAATCGGTTGTCCATACAAATGCAGTAGAAGAATTCTTCATCGCTGCGGCGCGCAAGCAGGTGCGGCAGATTCGGGCGCGCCAATTGCGTGACGAACACGCGCGTACCCACCAGCCACTCACGCCCCGCGAGGTCTATGCGCGGATGCTTGGCGGCGTCATCGCTTTCGAGACAAAGTACGGGCTTTCCTCCGAACAGTTTTTGCTGGATTTTGAAGCTGGTCTGCTCGATGAAGACCCGGAGGACTGGGGCGCGTTCTATCGTTGGCGGACAATGGCGTACGGGTTGCGGCGTATAGAGAAAGAATACGGCTTCACGCGAGAGGCGCACTCTGGTGGCGACAGATAAGCCGAAGATTTGTGCGGCATCCGCTTACGGAATCGTTCTGCATGAGGGAAACCGAACGAATGCGCGAACTGAAAGCACTGCGCGAAGGTTGGGATCTGGTTGTTATGGAAGAGACGCGGCTCTTGCGTGCCTTGAGCGTACACGAAAGTATGCGCGATCTCTTACGGTTGCAGGAAACCGTTGAACCTCAGTTGCAGCAAACCGCGCACCTCTTTGCTCCCAACCGTTGGGCAGCGCTGGCCGAATTGCAGTCCCGGCTGCGACGCCTGGCAGAATGGCAGGCACAAAATGGGCAATCTGTACACATCGATTCAGAACCTCCAAAAACGTCTGGTTGACGCTGGTATCCCTTCGATTGTGATCGGTGGCGTGGCAGTCGGTGTTTGGGGCGAGCCGCGTCTTACACTAGATGCCGATCTGAAGATTCTTTTGGAGCGTAAAGATGCCGACCGCCTCCTGACCGTACTAAAACCTGAATATGTTCCGCTCCTGCCTGACCCAAAGGAAGCCATCAGACGACAAGCAATGCTGTTTGTTCAGGATGCGGATAACGTTCGCCTGGACCTACTCCTGGCCGATACGCCCTACGACGTTGCTGCTGTAGAACGTGGGCGCGCCATTGAGGTTTTATCCGGCGTCACGCTTACGGTATGCAGCCCTGAAGACTTGCTTATCTATAAACTCATCTCCACCCGCCCACGTGACCACGAGGACGCCAGCGGTGTGATTCGCCGGCAGGGCGACACGCTTGACACCGGGTATATTTTGGGTTGGCTGCGTCAATTCGAATTGGCTTTCGACGATTCGACTCTGATCGCAACCTTCCGGCGTATGCAACGCGGGGCCAGGACGTGAGAGGGGCGTAAGTAGCACAAGTTCCAGCAATACCCATTCTAATTGTTTTGCATCTCCCCGCGCGCCGGTGCTATACTGAAGATTAGATTTGTACCGTCGGCCCAACGCACCTATCATCGCATCCCCCAGGCCGGCCCATATTTGTATGGAGTGCCTCTCCATACGTTCTGTTTTGTGCATCCGTCACCCGCTCTTTTGCGAACGTTCTTCCCCGCGGAGGGTCCTATGGCTGTCCGGCGTCTCGTTCACCACCTGTCGGTCTACCTTCTCATCTTCAGTCTATTACTTTCGTCCGCCGCACCCGCTGTCCAGGCACAGGAGGGCGGACCCGTCTGGCTGCCCTTCATCGGCGGCGGAGGGAGCGCCGCGCCCGCCAGCGAAATCCTCTACCGGGTGACTATCGCCGTTGCTGATCCGATGCGCTGGCAGCGTTTGGAACAGATGGGAATTGTGGTGTTGGAGCGGAATGACTCTTCCGCCCTGGTTCTGGTTGATTTTGCCCAACTGCAAGAGTTGGCAAGACGCCAGTACCAGCCGCGCGGCGCGGACGAATTGAGTGGACTGGTCGCGGCCAACGCGTCAGATCGCCCTTGGCTGGCCCGTTCGATTGCTCCGCTGTTGGAACAGGCGGCGGCTGTTGCCCAGATTGTGACCCGAAGCGGTGAACTCAGCGCAGCAGACACCCTATCGGCTGACCAGACCGCGGTCCTGGACGGACTGCGAGCGTCTCTGCGCGCCTTGAACCCAGAACAAAAGGCTGCTCTCGCCGACTCTATCAGTCTGGATGACGACGGGGATGGATTGACGAACGTCGAGGAAAGTTGGTGGTGTACAGACCCACTCAACGACAACAGCGACGGCGATGCCCAAAAATATACGGACGGGCAGGAGGTAGCGGCGCTGTTGGATGTGACCCTCCCTCGCACGACGCGTTGGAACTATGGCCCGCCCTTTGGCCCACCCAATCCGTGGCCCGATTTCAACAACCGCGACAACAACCTGACGACGCCTGCCTGCAACGATGGCGACTACGACACCATCCCGGATTTCGCCGAAGCCTATATGGTAGGCACCCGGATCGGTACGGGTGATTCAGAAAACACGGATGGCGACAAATTCGATGATGGGCAGGAACTCTTCGGAACAACTTTTTGCCCGGGCGGCGTGACCTCTTGCGGCTATGGCACCTACCCCCGTGAAAGTGATTCATCCAAATGGCAAAGCCCCGCCATGCCCAGTTGGGTGCGCCCGCCCGGCGACAGCCCTTTTGTGGCGGCCTATCCGGTGATTGAATTCAATGTGAACCCGGCTACGATCGACGTGGTGACCAAAGAGATCAAGACGTTTGAACGTACAATCACCCAGGGGGAGGAGATTTCGACGGGCTTTGCCGAGACCAAAGGCAACAGCACTACTGTGGGCACGATTGACACCAATGGCCGCAACGGTTGGCAGGAGCATTCAAGTTCGGTGGGAGGCATCGAACCAGCGGAGTCTGAAAACGCTTCGAACGGCTTATTGTTGAATCTGGCGGGCATCGTTGATCCACACTCGTTATACACAACAGATATATACAAATTACCAGACCCTAACACATTACAACAGGTCAATGTAGCAGATTGGCAACTCTACTCAGATCCATTTTATGGGTTTGCATTTCGATACCCTGCGGATTGGGCTGTGGAGACCTCTACTGACGCTACACATGGACAAGGTATGGTTACGGTAACCGATTATCAGACCAACTCATCAGATCCTATCAAGATTCAGATGGGAGTCTTCTTACATGACAAACCAGATGACGTAAGTCTTGTCGAATGGACAAAACCATCCGCCGAATCTTCTGCATCATTTCTTTATGACAGAGTCTTGCAAGTGGCTGAATCTACCGTATATCAGCGAGTGTTTTTCCATGAGGATCATTATGTCTTCACAACCTACATTCCACGAGGTACAAAAGTCTATTTTATTATCACTTCCAGTTTCTCCTCAGAACTTCCTCCTGAATGGACAGCATTTGTAGATAGCTACCATTTCACAACAGACTTCCAACGCATTCAATCTACCGCCCAGCACTTGGGATGGGTACAAGGGTTAGAAGCGTCTGATCGCGATTCAAAACAAGTCGATAGTGTGCTTATGCGACTGCCATTCGATGGAAGCCACCCCATTAGTAATGGTCCGGGCGAAGACATGCATAAAAATATTGCAGCAGAAGCTCTTGACTTTCCTATGCCTGAAGGAACTGAAGTCAAAGCTGCCGCTACAGGCAAAGTCATGGTCGCCGAAATGAACGGTAACGGATATGGCTTAACCGTGGAACTTGCGCACCCAGATGGAAGGCGGAGTTGGTATGCTCACTTGAGTGAGATATTACCGTCAACGTTTCAGGCACAGACTTCGGGCGCAGATGTACAAGCTGGGTCTATAATTGCTAAGTCTGGCAACACTTCGTCCAATTTGAGGAAAAGTACCGGGGACCATCTCCATTTCCATGTTTATGCAGGTTCAAATGCCGTCTGTCTGCGAGACCTGCCTGGGGTGTGGTGGAACTCGTGGTTCCCTGCTACTCTGAATACAGACCTTCAAAGTGGTTGTGCTACGTATCCGCCTGGGTTCGGTGTTCCTGATACCTGCCAAGATGAGAATGCGCGTAGACTCAGTTGTGCCGTCGGCCAGGTACCACAAAACGGCCCGTGCGATGACGCGCCTGGAATTCCGACACCCGTTCCGACACCTACCAGCATCGCCACGCAACAGCGACCTACCCGAAGTGTTTGGGAAATTGGCCGAGCATTATGGAACTGGGTCATACAACCATTCCAAAGAAATGGACACACACTATCAGTAAATGGAGTTTCAGTCTGTAGTCCGAATACTTGCTCATCTCAAGTGGGCAAAAGTTCCAATACACCTGTGAACTTTTCAACTACTGTATCAGGGCCGCAGTGCGGGAATGGATTGCCTGACGGTAATAGTAAATTTGGCTCCGGCGGCGGCGGCTCCGGCATCGCTTACAACGACGATGGCGGCGGCAGCTTCTCGGCCCTGCGCACCTGGTCCGAGACGACGACAACCGGCGAAGGCTGGTCCACCAGCCACTCTGACTTGCGCACGGAGACCGAATACGCAGAGATCACCCGCTCCACAGTCAACACGCTGGTCTCCAGCGAAGCCTGGTCCACCGCCACCACCGTTGACCCTACAGACGCGGCCCGGCTCACCTTCAACTACAGCCTGGGCAACACGGGCAGCGACCTGGCCGTGAAGGTCACTGGCCTGCGCATCAACATTCTCATCGGCGATCTGCCCGTCATCACCTGGGACGCGCCGGATCGCACAGATATCGAACCGGCCCAGTCCAAAGGTCCTTTCGGCTCGGACTCCATTGCCCTCACCCTGGAGCAACTGGCCGCCATTGATAACGGCGCGCCTATCAGGGTGGTGCTGGCCGACTACGGCTACGACGACAGCCTCTACGACACCAACGCCTGGGGACGCAGCGTCCTCTTCCACGTGGACGACGGTATCGCTGACGGCGACGAAACCTTTGACACCTACCTGATTGTCACCGGCCTGACC
>CAMDEX010000184.1 GCA_945897075.1 Litorilinea aerophila | reverse complement strand
GCCGTCATTCGTAACATTGCTATCTCCTTCTACTCATATTGAGGCCGCTGCATCGCTCCACAGCTCTGAGTTCCCTTTGACCACCCGCACAAATCCCCTCCTTTTGTGCCTTCTTTTCTTCCCTCCACCCCATATTGAGAATTGCTGCTGAATCGGTCGGAAGACTTGACCACCAAAGACCGCTTTCCTTTTGCTGTCCTAACGCAAATGCGGGAAGGCATCTGTGCCCGCGTAGAGCGCCATCACGTCCAACTCTTCTTCGATGCGCAGAAGCTGGTTGTATTTGGCGACGCGGTCGCTGCGCGCCGGCGCGCCGGTTTTGATTTGCCCGGTGTTGAAGGCGACCACCAGATCGGCGATGGTGGCGTCTTCGGTCTCGCCGGAGCGGTGGCTGACCGCCACGGCCCAACCGGCGCGGTGGCTCATCTCGATGGCCGCGATGCTCTCGGTCAGCGTCCCGATCTGGTTGACTTTGCAGAGCAGGGCGTTGCAGGCTTTTTCGGCGATGGCGCGGCGGATGCGGGTCACATTCGTCACCAGCAGATCGTCGCCCACCAACTGTACGCGATCGCCCAGTTTGCTGTAGAGCAGCTTCCAGCCGTCCCAATCGTCCTCAGCCATGCCGTCTTCGATGGAGATAATCGGGAAGCGGTTGGCCCAATCCACCCACAGATCGACCAGCTCTGCGCTGGTCAGGCTGCGCCCTTCAATGTCCAACGTATACAGCCCGGTCTTGGCGTCGTAGAGTTCCGTGCTGGCCGGGTCCAGGGCGATAAAGACATCCTCGCCGGGACGGTAGCCCGCCTTTTCGATGGCCTTCAAAATGACCTCGACGGCTTTGACATTGCCACCCAGACTGGGCGCAAAGCCGCCCTCGTCGCCCACATTTGTGCTCTGCCCGGTGTCGTGCAACACTTTCTTCAGCGACTGGTAGATTTCCGAACCCCAGCGCAGGGCCTCGGCAAAGGAGTCGGCGCCGACGGGCATGACCATAAATTCCTGGAAGTCGGTGCTGTTGACCGCGTGTTTGCCGCCGTTGAGGATATTCATCATCGGCACGGGCAGGGTGCGCGCGCCCACGCCGCCCAGATAGCGGTAGAGGGGTAGCCCCACCGCCTCGGCCGCGGCTTTGGCCACAGCCAGACTGACGCCCAGAATGGCGTTTGCGCCCAGGTTGCCTTTGTTTTCCGTGCCGTCCAGTTCGAGTAGATACTCGTCAATCGCGATCTGATCCAGCGCGTCCATCCCGATCAGTTCGTCGGCCAAAGTCTCGTTGACATTCTCCACCGCCTTCAACACACCCTTGCCGCCGTAGCGCTTTTTGTCGCCGTCGCGCAGCTCCATTGCCTCGTGCGCGCCGGTGCTGGCCCCGCTGGGCACAGCCGCCCGCCCCATCGCACCGGAAGCGAGTACTACCTCCACTTCCACCGTCGGGTTGCCCCGGCTGTCCAGCACTTCCCGCCCTACAATGCCTTCGATAATTGTCATTGAAATTTCTCCGTTTATGTTGAATTGACTGTTTGCATCTTTCGGCGCAGTTTCTAAAAACCGAAGCCGCCGCCATTCCATACTATAGCCCAGGCAGGTGGAATTGACAACGATTGGCCTATTTGAAAATCACAGGGTGGCAGAGCTGGAAAATCTCCTGCAGAGCCGCAAAGACGCAGAGAAATGCGACAATCTCCATTCCGCGCTTTGGATTCTACATTGACTTGCCCCCGCCCCGGTGCTACAATGCGGCCATCCGTGACGCAAACCACTCCAGGAAACCCGCATGTCCCGCTCCCGCCCCGCCATCTATCTGGACCATTCGGCCACCACCCCGCTGCGCGACGAGGCGCTGGCGGCAATGCAGCCCTACTTTGCCGAATTCTACGGCAACCCGTCCAGCATCCACTGGGCTGGCCGCCGTGGCCACGCGGGTCTGGACCAGGCGCGGCGCACAGTGGCGGGTGTTCTGGGCGCAAAGCCGAGTGAGATCGTCTTTACCGCCAGCGGCAGCGAGAGCGACAACGCAGCCCTGCGCGGCATCGCCCTGGCCCGGCGTCGGCAGAGTGGAGCGAATCGGGTCGTTGTCAGCCCCATCGAACACGCCGCCATCCAGCGCACGGCCGAGGATTTGCGCGACAACTACGGCTTTGAACTCACCCTTCTGCCCGTGGACGGCGACGGACTGGTCAATCCGGTGGACGTGGCCGCGGCGCTGGGCGATGATGTGGCGCTGGTCAGCCTTCTCTATGCCAACAACGAAGTGGGGACGATCCAGCCGATAGCCGAAATCGGCGCGCTCTGTAAAGCCGCAGGCGTGCCTTTCCATACGGACGCGGTGCAGGCCGCGGGCAAACTGCCGCTGGACGTCAACGCACTGGGCGTGGACAGTCTCAGCCTGAGCGCGCACAAATTTTACGGGCCAAAGGGTGCGGGCGTTCTCTATCTGCGCCAGGGTACGCCCTACCAGCCGACCATCACCGGCGGCAGCCAGGAGGGGGGACGGCGCGCGGCTACGGAGAATGTGCCGTCGCTGGTCGGGCTGGCAACCGCGCTGGAGCTGGCGGAAAATGAGCGGGAAAGCGAAACGGCCCGGCTACAGGTATTGCGGGATAGACTGATCGGCGGCATTTTGGAGAACGTAGAAGGCGTCCGTCTCACCGGTTCACCCGTTCGCCGACTCCCCAACCACGCCAGTTTTGTCCTGCACGGGTTGGAAGCGGAAGGGGTGCTCATCGGTCTGGATATGGCGGGGATTGCGGCCAGTAGCGGCAGCGCCTGCTCCAATGCCTCGCAGCGGCCCAGCCATGTGCTGGGGGCGATGGGCGTGCCCGCCGCCGACCTCTACGGCGGTCTGCGCCTGACGCTGGGACGCAGCAACACGCCGGCGCAGATTGATTATACTGTAGAGCAGTTGGCCCGCATCGTCGCCACCCTGCGCGGCGCGGGATAGCTACGCCCACAACTCCCCATCCTCGTCGCGGTTGAGCTTCTTTTCGGCAAAGAGCGCGCTGTCCCGCACCGCGGCCAGCCCTTCCCCCTCAAACCATTTGCGCCAGAGTTCCGGCGCGTCGATGTCCTGACCGCCGTGCTCGGTGTAGCGGGTGCGCACCTTTAGCATCACCGGTGTATTGACGCTGGCCCCGGTGATGATCACCTGGCCTTTGCTCAGGCTGGGCAGCTCCATCAGCAGGTCGCGGCCCACACTCTCCACCGATTCGGCGATGCGGGCCTGGTCAATCGGGTTGGTGATGCGCATAATGCACTGCGTCATACACTGGCTGAGTACGTCGCTGTCCAGCTTGCCGGGGCGCTGGCTGATCAGCCCGATGCTCACGCCGAACTTGCGCCCCTCGCTCAAAATCGTCTTCAGCACTTCCGAACTCACCGCGTCGGCGTTGGCTGGCGCGTAGTTGTGCGCCTCTTCCAGCAGGCAGAAGACGGGGAAGGGCACAAAATTGCGCTCGCCGCGCGTGGCCTTGCCCTTTTCGGTGTCCACGCGGGCCTGGTAGACCCGGCGCAAAAGGGTGGCGGCGATCACCTGCTGCTCGCGGCGGTCCACTTCATTCAACTGCACAATCGTCGCCATGCCGGGACGGAAAAGCTCGGCCAGTTCCAGATTCTCGAAGTCGTTAAAAATTTTGCTCCCCCCCAGCGACGCGCCCAGCCGCCAGATCAGCGCGCCGGTGGTCGGATCGTCTTCAAACGCCTCCTCCTCGCCCCGCTTACCCTCGGCTGTCTCGCGCACGGCCTGCTTCAACTGTTCCAGCGTATATTTGTCATCGCCCCACGTGCGCTGGGCAAAGGCATAGGCGCGGCCCAACTGGTAGTGCATCTTCTCGGAGAGGTTGGGCAGCAGATAGCGCAGATCGCCCAGTGTCAGGCTGCTGATGCGCACGCGCAGATCGTCCGGGCGGAAGATGCGCACGCCGGGCTTGTAGTTGCCCTCGCGGAATGCGGGCAGATTCTGCATCTGTTGCAGCGTTTCGTATTCGCCGTGCGGGTCAATGATCAGCACCGCGGCCCGGTTGTAGGGCATCATCAACTCTTCCAGCAGCACACCGGCCAGATAGCTCTTGCCGCTGCCCGTGCTGGCGATGATCGCCAGATGGGTGCTGGTGAAGCCTTTGACGTTCAACGCCACCGGCACCGCGCCGGGCTCGCGGCTGAGCAGATCGCCGATGTAGGCGCTGCCCCGCTCGCCCTTGCGTCCCCGGCTGAGAACGCTCGTGAGCATCTCGTCCTCGGCGATAAAGACCGACGCGCCCCCGGCTGGCGGCACGCGGGGGTTGACGAAATCTTTGAGGATGTCGTCGTAAAAGCCCAGGACGGTGACGGTAATCTGGAACAGCTCGCGGGCGTCGCTGTCATAGCCGAGCAGCGCGGCCACTGTATCCGGCGGCACGGCCGGGTCGGCCATAAAGCTGTCGGGGAAGATGCGCACCGGCTCCCGGCCCGTCACCCTACCCAGAATCTCCTTCTGCGCGCCGTCCACCGACGCAGTGTAGTAGACAAACTCGCCGTGCTTCACCCGCCGCTCCGGGTCCGGTGCGATGAAGGTATATTCGTGGGGGGTCTCCCCCGGTCCTTTGACAGTGCCGATGCCGGTTTGCTGGGTCATTGGTAGGTCATACCAATTCCAAAGGAATGTCGACTTCCTCGGCGCGCCAGGCGGTATAGGCCAAAGCCTGACGCAAATCTTCCTCTTCCAAATAAGGGGTACGCAATGAGAATTCGTTCGATGGAATGATCGGACGCCAGCAGCCCAACCAGCGTGCCGACAGTGACGCGAAGGCCGCGAATGCACGGCTTTTCACCCATTACATTTGAATCAATAGTGATTCTATCGAGATTGCGCATTCTTATCTACCTTTCGCCACAACGACCAAGTTTACCGACTGTATGAAGCGTAACGGTTTGGTACAACACCTTTTTATGTGCCAGTATTGAATTCAAAAGTAGGCTGATAGCTTTCCAGTAAACGCTCCTTGATTATTTCTACGTATTCCTCTTCTATTTCAATGCCAGTAAAATGATAGCCAAGCTGCTGAGCAGCCACCAATGTCGTCCCGCTTCCAGCGAATGGGTCTAATACTATATTATTACCAAATTTCGGAACTAATGTCAGAATCAATTTCTTGATTAGCTCCAATGGCTTTACGGTGCAATGGTCAAATTGCTTTTCGGATTTGTTATAGTATCCTTCAAGAATATTTGACTGAAAGGATCCGTCTTCGTTGATTGTTCTAAATACTCCAACGCCTGTTTCTTGTAGAGTCTCCCAGTAGTTGTTTAGAAGTGGCTTTTGAACCAACACAATTGCTTCCCATTCGTTCCTAAAGCATGTATGCCAGCCTTCCCATTTCTCCGCATCAGGATGATTTATCTTTTCAAGTTTGCTTTTGAGATTCAGCCCCTTCGGAATACCCGAATGTCTCCGATAGACCAGGAGATCTCGCGTATAAAAACCAACTTCTTCAAGTGCGATTTGAACATGCGCCGCAGTCCTAGTGCTGTTAAATACAGCAACAGGAGCGCCATGCTTGCATACCCGAAATAGCTCTCGACCCCATTCTTTACACCAATTTGTGTATTCAACTACATTTTCTTGATTTCGTTCATACCATCTAGCGTTGCGTACTCCGCCGGCTAATCCGCTACCATAAGGAATATTTTTTACTAAGGTTTTGCTGTCCTTTATTCTCTCAAGTCGCCGATTTATCTCCCTGTTATCCCAATCGCGACCGATAAATTCATAGTTATATGGCGGGTCTGTTATGCATGCCGCCATTGAATCGGGAGGCATTTTAGACATGATTGATTTGCAGTCACCTAAAAGAACTTGATCTATGTAATTCACGCTCGGTTCCTTTCGATAAAGAAAGTTTTTCGATCTCTATGAAAATGAAGCCATCTATAGAGATCGAAACTTGTCTTTTCCTTCAAATAATTGAAAGTTGCTTCTCCTGTGTACACAGTCCATCCACCAGATCGACAGGCATTGAGGGCTGCCGGAAGATTATCTTCTCGAAGAAATAGAAATACAGGTCGGTAACCGTTTTCTCTTAAGAGGTCTCCATACTGCCTAAATTTTCTTAGGGTGCCTGAATCACCGGATCCCACTCGATATTTTGTGTCGATAGCATCGGTACCGAGAACTAAGTCACAAGGCTCATCACTGCCGAATCTAAGAGCATTACTGTAATCAGAACAAGCGTTCTTGCAAAGCTCTACTACCAAAAGTTGCCAGCACATACCCAGTTGTCTTCCCCAAAACTGCTTGTTTTCGCGTTTCAATTCTTGCGTAACACCAAAGGTTTCCATCAAGAGATCTGTAGAGTCATAGTTGTCCACATATAATTTTTCGGAGAAATTGTCTTGATACTTCTTAAGGATACCTGAGAGTTTCGTATCAATATCACTGTGAGCCATTGCTATCCTTCTCGATTGTATTTTGAATACCATGCAATATGTTTTCTGCCTTACGAATAAAAACTCGCATAAAGTAACTCTGCCTGAGAAAGAATTTGCTCGCGAATCATCGGTTTCAGCCCGTTGCGTGGTACTAAATCAACGGGTCTCTGAAATAGTTCTGTCAACTCCCGCTGCATACGCGCCAACGCCAGAAAACCGATTTTGGCTTTGGGGTCGAAATCAACCAGCAGGTCAATATCGCTTTGATCCGTGAAATTCCCCGTCACAGCAGAACCGAAGATGCTTAACGCTCGAATCTGATTCCGTTGACAGAAACCACTCAATTCATCGGGTATAATCACCAGTTGCTGATTCATCACGACCTCCAATCGCCAATCTCCAATCGCCAATCTCTCCTACCCCGCCGGCTGCACAATACTCTTCCACGCCACGTTATTCCTCATCACCTGCAACTGCCTGCTCTGCTCCGGGAAGAGGGCGACCAACCGGTCAATCAGCGTCAGCAGCAGTTGGGGGACGAGAGGGTTGTTCATCCCCATCAGCACCGAGGCGTAGCGCAGGGAGAGCCTCCCCGCCCCATCCAGATGAAAGGCGCACAGTTCGTCGTCGCGCAGACGGCGCACGGGCGCGTCCACGTCCGCAGCCAGACCGGGCACGCCCTGGCGAAAAGCGCCGCCGCTCTCCTGCCAGCCCAGGGCGACGATACCCACCAACGTAGCTGTCTCGGAAAGATAATCGGGCGTGAAAATCTCCTGCTCACCGCGCGGGCTGAGACGCGGCCCCAGACTGCCGAATTCAGGGTTCAGGAGCAGTGTATTGTAGATGACGCCGATCAGCGCGCCAGCGCTGCTGCGGCTGCCGCTCAACTCGATAGCCACGAATTCACCGAAGGCGTAGTCCGTGGGCAGGGGTTGGGCCACCAGCTCCCCCGGCCCATAGACCTGGCACACATAGTCAATGTGGGTGTTGGATTTGACGATTTTGCCGATTGCTGTTGTCATGGCTCTTACCTGCCGCCCATCCCGGAGAGTGTGATGCCCTCGACAAAGCGTTTTTGGGCGAGAATGTAGATGGTCAACACGGGCAGCAGGGCAATGACCGCGCCGGCCATCAACAGACCCCATTCCGTGCTGTATTGCCCCTGGAAGGAGGCCAGACCGATAGGGATCGTGCGCATCTCGGCCGAACTGGTGATGATCAGCGGCCACAGAAAATCGTTCCACGACCCCTGAAAGTTGAAAATGGCCAGGGTGGCGATCACGGGGCCGCTCAGGGGCATAATGATCTGCCACCAGATGCGCAGGCTGGTGGCCCCGTCCATGCGCGCGGCTTCGTCCAACTCCAACGGCAGACCGCGGAAATATTGGCGCAGCAGAAATGTGCTGAAGACGCTAAAGGCGGTGGGGAGGATCAGCGCATAGTAGCTGTCGTACCAGCCCAGCTCTTTGACGATGAGAAAGTTGGGGATCATCGTCACCAGAAACGGGATCATCAGCGTGGAGAGGTAGAGCAGAAAGATCAGATCGCGCGCCCAGAAGCGCAGGCGGGAAAAGGCAAAGGCTGCTGCCGACGCCACCAAAATTTGCAGCACTGTCACGCTGGAGGCGACGATGAAACTGTTGAGATAGTAGCGCCCAAAGGGGGCAACCCGGAAGGTCTCGAAATAATTGGCGAAACCGAACTGTTGCAGGCTGAAATCCCGCGAGAGAAAGGCTTCGTTGGGCACCAACGAAACGACCAGCATCACAAAAAAGGGTGCAAGCATCAGCCCGCTGCCCAGAATCAGCGCCCCATGCAGAAGCAGCCGGCGCAGCGTCGCTGGCCTGGATTGGGGATTGTCATGCCCTGCGCGGCCAGCGGCAGCGTCTGCTTGGATCGCCATATTACTCCGTCTCGTAGTAGACCCAGCGGCTTTGCATCCGGTTTTGGAGCAGCGTAAAGACAAAAATAAAGAGAAAGAGAAACCAGGCGATCGCCGATGCCTTGCCCATGCGCCCAAACTGGAAGGCGTTCTGGTAGATGTACTGCACGACGGGCATGGAGGATTGGGCCGGACCGCCGCGGGTCATTACGAAAGGCTCGGTGAAAAGCTGGAACGCACCGATCATCTGAAAGACCAGCAGAAAAAAGGTCGTCGGGCTGATCAGCGGGAGCGTTACATGGCGGAAGCGCTGCCAGGGGTTTGCCCCGTCGGTCTCGGCCGCGTCGTAGAGGTCCACCGGCACGCCCTGGAGCGCGGCCAGATAGACAACAAGCGTGAACCCGGTATTTTTCCAGAGCGTCAACAGCGTCACCGACCACTTGGAGAAACGGCTGCTGTTGAGCCAATCGGGCGGCTGCAGGGGCAGACCCGTCTGGTTCACCAGCCAGTAGATTCCATCTGTGACAGGGCCATTCGTGCTGAGGAGCAGCCGGAAGACGATAGCCCCGGCCACAATCGTCGTCACCACAGGCATAAAATAGATCAGCCGGTAGAGCAGACGACCGCGCATGCCCTGGTTTAGCGCCACGGCCAGGGCTAGGCCAAACGTCAATTGGAGGGGAACGATCGTGACAATGTAGAAGGCCGTGTTGCGGAAGCTCTTCCAGAAGACGGGATCGCGCCAGATCGCCTGATAATTGCTAAGACCGACAAAGCCCTTCCAGCCCGTCAGCCCCCAATCCGAGAAGCTGATGCCCAGAGAGATGACCACCGCCAGCAAGACAAAGATCGCAAAGCCCATGAAGCTGGGCAAGAGGAAAAGATAGCCCTCCCATTGCTGATCGGGGCGATAGCGCCGCCAGGGCCTGTTGGTTGTTGGAGAGGTTGTGCGCATTATAAAAGTCCCCGGCACTTTCTGCCCCAGCGGGCCTGTAGACGAAGTTCCAGCCATCGAAGTTCGTGAAGTGCCGGGGACTTTTTTCAGGGCAGGCGAAGGGGTGAGCAATCCGTCCGCCACCCCTTCACCTTTTCACGGCTTCCTATTACTTCGGGAAACCGTTGGCGGCCAGGAAGTCGTTGGCTTGGCTGCACGCTCCGGGCAGGACATCGGCGGGAGACGCCTCGCCCGCCCAGATCTGTTCCAGCGCCGGGCTGAAGATCGAGCCGTTCAGTTCATCCCATTCGGGGAAGTAGCCAAACGCGCCGACCTCGGAGGCATTGGATTCAGTGATGAATGCCTGGCGATTGGCGGGCTGCATAGCCGGATTCATGAATATTGGAGACTCGGCCACCGAGCGCAGGGCCGGGAAGATCTCACCGGATTCGGTGTAGAGCTTCTGGCCGCCCTCTTTGCTCTGTAACCAACTCAGGAAGCTCCAGGCTGCGTCTTTGTTGTCGCTGCCTGCGCTCATCACCCAGGCCGCGCCGCCCGCCGCGTTGGATCGCTTGCCGCCGACCGGGATGGGCACCGGGGCCACATCGTAGTTCATCCCGGCCGCGTTGAAGGCCGAGACGCGGCTGCTATTCTGGACAATCATAGCGGCCTGACCGCTCTGGAAGACAGCCGCGTCGCCGCCAGCCTGGCCCAGGTCAGCGTCGCGCATGGCGTAGCCATTGTTCATCAGATCGGCCAGGAATGTGATGGCGTCAAGCGCGCCGGGCTGGTCCAGCATACACTTGCTGGGGTTGCGCATGTCGTCCAGAAGTTGGCCGTTGTTCTGGCCGACAAACTTGCCATACTTGCCGCCTTCCATAGCCAGGCCGTAACGCTCTACTTTGCCATTGGCATCCTTTTTGCTTAATACCTGGATGGCCGCCTGCCAATCTTCCCAGGTCCACTCGTCGGTCGGGTAGGCCTGTCCCTCAGCGTCGAAGATGTCTTTGTTATAGTAGAGAATGTCGGTGCCGATATCGCGCGGGAAGCCATAGACGCTGCCATCCAGCGAGGCGGACTCCAACAGGGCGGGCCAGTAGTCGCTCAGATCGTAGCCGCTGGCGCTGATGTAGGAGTCCAGATTCTCCAGAACGCCTTCGGCTGCGTAGCGGGGCGTGGGCCACAGGAAGGCCACGTCGGGGATCACGGCGGAGTCACCGCTGGCCCACAGGGTCTGCATTTTGGTAAAGTAGTCGCTCCAGGGTGCCCCCATGATTTCGATCTGGATGTTCGGGTGGTCGGCCACAAAAGCGTCGGCTACCTTCTGATGGGTGGCAATCTCCTCTGGGCTGCCCCACATGGCCCAGGTGAGGGTGACGGTTTCGTCGGCGGGCGCAGCGGGGGCGCTGGCTGCGTCGCCAGCAGCCGGGGGCGGCGGCGCAGCGCAGGCCGAGAGCGCCAGCAGCACAACCAGCAGCAGCAGAGCAAATAGGCGGATTCTGTATCTTGACATTGCATTCCTCCAAAAGAAAAAAGTGGTTGATACGACAGATAGGCTGCCAAGAAAAGCAGTGCAGCGCGTAATAGATGTACGGAAGACATCCCCATTGTAACGAAGAATCGCCCAAAACACAAGCGATACGCCCCGCCTTCCCCGTTTTCTGGTATAATTTTGTTCACTGCCCTGAAAATAGCCGGCGTAGGTCGGACTGGTAGTCCGACCGGCATTTTAAAGTCCCCGGCACTTTTTCTCCTGGCGAGTCTGTAGAGGAAGTTCCGGCCATGCAAGTTCGTAAAGTGCCGGGGACTTTATGTACGGATTGTCACCAGACCCCCAGACAAATGAAAGCGATAAGCCATGATTCGTGTACTAATTTTTGACGTGGGCGGGGTGTTGATCCGCACAGAGGATCGCAGCAGGCGGGCAGAATTGGAACGGGAGTTGGGACTGTTGCGCGGCCAGACGGATGAGATCGTCTTTAACAGTCCTATGGGCCAGGCCGCACAGCGGGGGGAGGTTACGTCGCGGACGCTGTGGAATTGGGTGGCTGCGGATGTGGGATTGGACAAGCAGGGGTTGGCCCACTTCCAGCACGAATTTTGGGGCGGCGACCGGGTGAATACAGAACTGATGGCGCTGATCCGCCGCCTGCGCCCCCGCTACCAGACCGCCATTATCAGCAACTTTATGGACGATCTGCGCCGCAGCCTGGCCGAGGAATACCCCATCGGCGACGCCTTCGATCTGATCGTCATCTCGGCGGAGGAAAAGGTGATGAAGCCCAGCCCCGTTATCTTCCAGCGCACGTTGGAAAGGCTGGGCTGTAGACCGGAGGAGAGCCTCTTTGTGGACGACTTCGCCCACAATGTAGCCGGTGCGCGGGCAGTGGGGATGCACGCCATTCACTATAGACCAGAAACGCAGATGGAAAAGGAGTTGGCACAGTTGGGCGTCAGAATTTACACCTTCCGGGAAGGGGTCGAGCAGGTTGACACGAGTTCAGTCAGCTCGTGACCCCTTCCCGGAAGGTCGGGCAGTTACATTTGGCACAGCATTTATGGACTGAGCGATTGTTCATCCGCCGACGATCCAGCCAAAAAGCAAGTGATCCCATCGGCAACGCCCTGCGCCACCCGCTCAGCGCCGTCGGTCAAGAGTACCCTATCCCCGCCCAGAAAGCCCAGTTCCAGGATCAGCGCGGGCGTGGCTGGGTCGATCTTGCGGAAGGCGTGGTAGTCAATCATATCCCGGGTGATGGTGTCCGGATGATAGGCCAGCCCCGTAGCCGCCGCATATTTTTGGTCAACACACGCCAGCAGGCGAACGTCATCCACCGTCGGCGCATTCTCCCGATGGGCGGCTTTGTAGCCGCTGTACTCCACGCAACTGTCGGCGTGCAGGCTGACCAGCGCATCGGCGGCCAACCCATCCAGCCGCGCGTCGAACTCCGCGAAAATCTCCACCTCGTTGCCTGCTTGCCGCAGGAGTTCGGCTGCGCGCTTTGTCACGTCCGCGGTAACGTCGGCCTCGGCCAGGCTCACAGTGCCATCGGCGTCTGTACAGACCGCGCCCGAATCGCTGGCCGCGTGGCCGCTGATCAACACAACGCGGGGGTGGGGCGGCGCGACCGGCAGCCATCCACGCCAGGAGAGGCCGGAAGCCCAGGAGAACCCCGCCGCTTGGGCAGCCAACAGGCCAATCGCAAGCAACAACAAAATACTGATCAGTAGAAAAATTTGTTGCATCCGGCCAAGCAGATCGCGGCGCATAGAGTCTTATTCCATCCGCAAACCGGAGGCAATGACCTCGCGGTAGGCGGCGATGCGCGCCCGGCGCAACTCTCTGCGGTGGCCGAGCAGCGCCTTTGCCCCTTCCAGCGCCACCTGCACCCGAAATTCCAGCAGCAGATAGCCGCGCAGAAGTTCTGCCCAAACAGGGCCAAAATACTTGCCGGCGTAGTAGACTTTGCTGCGGTTGAAAAAAATCTGCCGCCGTGTACTGACCTGCTCGCTGCTGCGCCCCTCAAAATGGATCACCATTGCGCCCGGCTCGTAGACCACCCGCCAGCCCGCGCTTTTGATGCGCCGACAGAGATCGGTCTCCTCGCTGTATAGAAAGAAGGCTGGATCAAAGCCACCCACCGCAGCCAGCGCCTCCCCCCGCACCAACAAGGCCGCGCCTACCAGCCAGTCCACGTCCTGGCGCACAGCCGCCGACCAGTCGTCAAGGGCATAGCGCCGCGCCCAGGGATTGCCCGGCCACAGCCGTCCCAGCCAGGTACTCTCGAAAAAACCGGTCAGCCGGGTGGGGAAGCGCCGCCGGCTGCTCTGCAAACTGCCATCGCCGTAGCGCAGTTGCGGCCCAATCACCCCAATCGAAGCGTCGCTGCCGATCCCCGCATAGAGCGTCCACAAACTATTGGGCAGCAGTTCTGTGTCCGGGTTGAGGAAGTAAACAAAGCGACTGGCGACTGGCGACTGGCGAGTGGCGGGTTGCGAGTTGCGAGTTGCGAGTTGCGGGTCGTCTGCCGTCTGCTGTCCGCCGTCCGCCGTCTTCCGTCCGCCGTCCGCCGTCTGCCGTCTCTCTGCTACCGCAAAGCCCAGCGCCTCCAGCCCCCGGTTGTTGCCGCCGGTGAAGCCGAGATTTTCGTCGCTGAGGATTGTCTCTACCCAGGGGAAGCGGCTGGGCAGGAGGGAGGGGGTGGCGTCGGCGCTGGCATTGTCCACCACCAGCACGCGCAGGGTGGCCGCGCCGTCGGGTCCGAAACGGCGCAGGTGGGGCTCTCCGGTCGGCTCACTCTGCCGGGCGATGGATTCCAGACAGGCGCGCAGCAAATCCCAGACATTCCAAGAGACGATGAGAATGGAGAGGTCGGCGGGGGTGGGGTTCATTGATGGGCCAAAGGGGAGAGTAAACAGTCATCAGTGAGCAGTCAATGTCATTAAGTTAAGGATTTGGTTCTCGCAAACCAGGCCATTCTACTCGAAAACTAGGCCATTCTATCAGATAAATTGACCCAAAACTGGTTCAAAATATCCATCTTCGGTTATTTTCGAGGCTTTCACAACCTCGTCAAA
>CAMDEX010000183.1 GCA_945897075.1 Litorilinea aerophila | reverse complement strand
CCGGCAAGATAGGCGGCCCGGTTGTGGCGCAGACGCTGGCGGGCCGTGCGCAGGTTGGCCGCCAGCAGACGCCGGTGGTCATGGAAGATGCGGTAGCCCAGAAAGGGAATGCCTGTAGCCGTAGGGTAGACCTCGGAACGCCGCCAGTTGAGCGCAAGACGCAGACCGTTCAGATGTTCCTCCACCGCCTCTTTCCAGCCGTGCAGCACGGCTTTGTCGTCGTGAAAGAGCAGGAAGTCATCGCAGTAGCGCAGATAGGCCCTGCATTTCAGTTCCCGCTTGACAAACTGGTCCAGGGAATCCAGGTAGTAGTTGGCCCAGGTCTGGGAGGTGAGATTGCCCACGGGCAAGCCCCGTGGTCGCACAGCCGCCAGCAGATCGTCGCCCTCAAACCATTCCATTGTGTACATCGGCGACAACACTCCCGCGCCGCTCTCCAGAATGTGGGCAATGAGTTGTAGCGTCTGAGGGTCGGCAATCAGCTTTGCCAGCTTGTCGTAGAGGATGGCGTGGTCAATGGCCGGGAAGAATTGATGCACGTCGCATTGCAGGACGTAGGCGTGGCCGCGCGCATAGTCTTGGGCGCGGTCTACGGCTTTGTGCGTGCCTTTGTCCACCCGACAGGCGTAGGTATCGTGGATAAAGCGCGGCTCAAAGATGGGGTCAAGCACCCGGCACAGGGCGTGATGCACCACCCTGTCTCGAAAGGGCGAGGCGGAGATGAGCCGTAGTTTGCGCTCGCGCACGTAGAAGTTGCGGTAAGCGCCGGGCCGGTAGCTGCCGTCGCGCAGTTCCGTCTGCAACAGAAAGAGATTGGCTTCCAGGTTGTACTCAAAGTCCGCAACTTCGGCCTTCTCCCGCTTGCCTTTGCGCGCCTTGCGAAAGGCCAGATAGAGATTGGCAAAGTCGCTGATCTGTTCGTGGAGATGGCGGTAGGTTTTCATGTTTCCCGAAATTGATTGGTCAACAATATCATGGAATCTGTAGGTGCGGTTTTCAACCGCACGTCTACGAACAAAAGTGCGGTTAGAAACCGCACCTACAAATTCTTTGGCAAGGTCGGGCTGCCAGCCCGACCTACAATTTCAAAAATCGCGGCCCTGACGGTCCGCATTGGGCGAAGGCCGACAATCTTTCCACGGATGTTTCTTGGTTCCAGCGGACAGTGGACAGCGGACAGGGGACAACTGCCTAACGAGAGCAGGCCCTGGCGAGGCGATACCCCCTGTTGTAGCTCCAGTGCCAGGCGTTGCGCCTGAAACGGCAGGCGCAGCGCACCATCTTACGGTTGCCTGACCATCCGCCGCCGCGGGCGATGCGTGGGCCGGTGGCGTCCAGGTCTTCCCGGTGTGCATCTGGGTCGTAAGGGTATGGGGCATAGCGAGTAGCAGTCCACTCCCAGACATTGCCTGCCAGGTCGTGAATGCCATCGGGCGTTGTTCCATGCGGGTATGCGCCCACGGGCGTCGTGCGCATCACCCGCCCTTCCAATGAATTGAGCTTTGTCTCATCCCAGCCCTTGCCCCAGGGGAAGATGCGCCCGTCCCGGCGCGCCGCCCATTCCCATTCTGGCTCTGTGGGCAAACGGTAGAGTTGATCGGTGATTTCTGCCAGCCAGTTGGCGTATGCCACTGCCTCGTACCAGCAAACCCCCACCACCGGTTGCGAGGGATTGTTGTAGGCGATGTCTTGCCAGTAGCGGGGTTCGCGCACGGCTTCGCCCTGTGGATAAAGTTGGACAACTGCTGCCTGCCACTGTTCTTCACTCCACGTAATGTAATTACGCCAGTTTCGAGCTTCATGTTCTGTGATAATATTGGCCTTGAGCCTTTCCTCGATTTCTTTCGGATTCGCCTTACGCCGCTTCCAAGTTTCAATCCACCAATCCGCAGGGTCTTCTTCCCCCGGCACTGGTTCCCCTTTCAACCAATACTTGCCTCCTGCGCTCCAATAGCGTTCTTCCGTATAGCCCCCAGCCCGCAGAAAGCATTCATATTCTGCGTTGGTCACGGGGTAGCGCCCGATGGCGTAGGCGGCCAGTTGGACTTTGTGCCTGGGCTTTTCATCATTGAACGCGCCAAAGTCCCACCACGCACTGCCAATTGTCGTTGTGGCTGCGGCAATCTCGACCATCGACGGCACGATGACGCTAACCCCCTTGACCGTCTCTACGAGAAAACGGGGGTCTCCCAGTCGGCCCAAGAGCAGCCCGGCTTCCATGCGGCTGCGCAGATGGATGGCAACGTTGCCCAGCCGTTCCAGCAGCGCAGTCTGGCTGCGTTCTCGCTGGGCAGCTCCCGCGTCTACCCCCAGTTCCAACAGGCAGCGGGCTGCCAGTGCTGGATTCACCGGCTGTATTGTGTCAATCAGGGCCGGATAGAGGCCAGAGGCCAGAATCGTGGTCTGCTCCCAGCCGCTGGTCGGCGGTTCTGGCAGCGGGTCATACTCTCCGCGTACTGCGTTTGGCATCTCACGCGCCAACGAGGGCACTGTCCACAGGTCGGTTAAGCCTTCGCCGGCATTATGGCGTCGCAGTAGTTCTTCAGCGGCAAAATACTCTTGGAGAAGATGATGGATGAAACGCACCGCGTCCCCGTCGGGCAAGGCCAACAGATTGGCCGCTGTACCCAAACGCATCACGGTTTCCGGCCGTGTGACAATCGTCTGCCCGTCAATGCTGACACTCTGTGGAATGGCTGCCAGCGCCCAGGCTGTATCCACTTGGGTTCCAGTGCCCAATTCCTGCATTGCGAAGGCCAGTCTGCCCAGGGCAAGGTTCTGCGCCGCCGGGTCAATCCACTCCGCGTGCCGCTTCTCCTCCATCTCGCGCAGCAACAACCGCTCGACAAAACTGGCAAAGAGTCCTGCCCGATGCTTCGGCAGTCTTCCCGCGGCTGCGTAGGCTTCGGTCATCAACAGCAGGTAGTAGGGGATTTTCGCCAGATCAAGCAGGTCGCTGTGGCCGCGTTGCAGTTCACCCCACAGGCCAGCGCCCTTCTCTTTGCCCAGATAGAGCCGGGCAAACTCCTCTATCTGTTCTGGACTCAGCGGGTCTACTTCCACCTGCTGCACGGCCAGTCCGCCGCTGTAGTCCTGGGTGCGACAGGTGAAGAGGAGCCGGTTGCCCGCAGGCAATTGGCGGGCAAAATCAGCCCACTCCATCAGCCGCTCTCGGAACTTCTCCCGTCTCGCTTCGTTCAAGGCGTCACAGAGCAGGCAGAGACGCCCCTGACGCAAGGCAAGGGTGACCTCTCCCGCAGGGTCTGTGTGCAGGCCCGGCGCTTCCTCTCGCCACATCCGCCCCAGAAAGTCGATGGGCGCTTCGTCCACCTTTTGGCTGGCAAGGCGCACAAAGAGCGGCAGTAGCGCGTCACCGCCTTCCCTCAAGCGTTTCAGGGCCATCTCCAACGCCAGCCGCTGTAGCACGGTGGTCTTGCCCGCGCCGGGTTGGGCCAGCAGGATGAAGGCCGGGTGTTCTGTGACGGCTTGCCGGATGTCGTCCAGACGCACCCGTTCAATCGTGCGCTGGGGGCCGTCGCCGCGCACCAGAATGCGGCTGTAGGTTGGGGAGAGTTCCCGCACAGGCCGGTAGCCGCCGGACAGCGGCACGTAGCGGCTGTAGATACGGCGTAGGCCCGTGTCCAGGCAGAGACGGGTCAGGTAGGCTTGCTCGCGCTCTGCGGCATCTTCTGTGGGTCCGGCCGTAATGTATTTGACCAGCGCGTCGGCGTGGGCGCTGTCAATGGCAAGGCGGTCGCCCTGGCTGCTCACCACGCCGTCAGCTATGCCCACGTCGGCGCGGCGTAGCAGGGGCAACAACTGGTCAAGGCTCTCCTGGGCCTGCGCACCGGTTAGGTGAACTTCGATGTGCTGGTATAGGTCGCGGCCTACAAAGGTCTCGGCGCGCACGTCCCGGAATTGAGAGGAAAAGTCAGATGTGGGCATGGAAGACAACCAGGAGACGGAGTGTGTTTGCCAAGTACCAGCAAAGCTGGCGGTCAGAGTTTACCATCAAGGCGGTATAGCGACAAACGGAAAATGAGATTCCCATTCCAGTCAGCGTTCCCGGAATCGGACCTCCCCCAACCCTAGCTCTCTACCCCACCTTCCCCAACAGCACAATCGGCCCTGTCGGCGCTGGACTCCCCGCGGCCGGCTCGATGCTGAGGCCGACGGCGGCGAAGTCGCTGGGCTGGTCGGCCAGGGCAATCGTGAAGGTATTGCTGCCATCTGCTGCCACCTGCACCAGCCCGGCGGGTATGGGATTGCCCGCGCCGGGGATGAGCCAAAGTTCGTAGGTTTGGTCAGAGGGCAGGGGGGGCAGGCCGCGCAGGACGAGCAGACCGTTTTCGGGGCCGCTGTAGAAAGCGCCGCTGGCATTGGGCGCGTCGGGCGTGCCCGCCAGCGCCACCACCCGATCGGCGTTGGAGAAGATCGCCAGTTGGTTGCGGTCGTTGGAGAGCTGCTCCTGCAACTGCTGGTTGATCTGGCGCAGTTCCTCGCTCTGATTCTGCAAGAGGGCGATCTGCGCCTGGGCCGCGGCCAGCGCCGCGGCGCTGCGTGTGGCCTCTATCCCGCTCTGGGCGGCGTAGACAGCAACGACGAGCAGCGCGGCCAGCGTGCCCGCGGCCAGCGCAGGCCAGAAGAAATTGCCGCCCAAGAAGCGGCGCAGACGGTCGAGCCAGCCTTCGGGGGGTAGGGGAGCGGCGAGCGGCGACGGGCGACTGGGCGCGGGGCGGGGAGTGGCGAGCGGCGACGGGCGACTGGGCGCGGGTGGCGCGCTTGCCGCTGCGGGCGGCGTGCCCATCGCGGCCAGCATCGCACGCACGCCCGCGTCGGCCTGGACACGGGCCATCAGCCCGGCTTTGGCCGTGGCGGGCGGGTCGGCTTGCGGCGCGGCCAGGGCAAGTTGATCGGCGGCAGCTTCCAACTCCGCCACGCGCGCCAGCAGTGACGGCTGCGCGGCGATGAAGTCGTCCACCGCCAGCATCTCGTCCAGCTCCAGGCTGCCCAGAACGTAGGCGGGCAACATCTCCAGCACAGCCGCTTCGCTCAGCCCAGGGCTAGGGTTATTCAATTCTGGGCCTGCATTCTGTCTACTCATCTACCCATCTCAGATCGGTCTACCAGACATCTACGCCCCACGCCCCACGCCCCACGCCCCACGCACCACGCACCACGCATCACACATCACCTTCCCGATAGCCTGCGGCGCGCAGACTGCGCTCCAACTTTTCCAGCCCGATGCGCACACGGGTTTTGATCGTGCCCAAGGGCGAGCCGGTCTCGGCGGCGATCTCGCGCTGGCTCTTGCCGTCGAAATAGGCCATCTCCAGGCAGAGACGCTGCTCATCCGGGATAGCGGCCAACGCTTCGTGTAGCCGTTGACGATCCCAGATGCGCCCCACCTGGGTTTCCACCAGATGGCGCTC
Source organism: Litorilinea aerophila (assembly GCA_945897075.1). Classification (GTDB taxonomy): domain Bacteria; phylum Chloroflexota; class Anaerolineae; order Caldilineales; family Caldilineaceae; genus JACQGT01. The sequence goes on along the minus strand of CAMDEX010000183.1, from coordinate 8,379 downwards.
CGGCGCGGCAATCCGTTCCAGCATCTCCGGCTCCCCGCCGTCGCTTTGCGGGCGGGCCTTCACCCGGCGCAGATAGTCCAGCGCCCGGTTGCGCCCGATGCGGCTGAGCCAGGCCCCCACTGCGCCACCGCCGTGGAACTGTTCGGCCTTGCGCCAGACCTGCCAAAAGGTCTCTTGCGCCAGCTCTTCCGCGATTTCTGGCTCGTGGACGATGCGCAGGATCAGGCTGTAGATCGTGCGCGCGTGGCGATCGTAGAGTGCCTCAAACGCCCGCACATCCTGGGCGACGGTCCGGGCCAGCAACTCCTCATCGGCTATTCTTGTCAGGTCCTGAACGAGCAACGGATCCATTGGTTTCTGTTCAGACCTTTACTCTGTTTGACGCAGCGCTTTGCCAAACAGATCTACCCAATTGGTACGCATAAAGTCTCAATTCCAGTTCGTAACTGCTCAGGCAGAAACTCGGTTTTTGTCTGGTCGGCGAAATGATTTCGTCAACGCAAAAACCGAGTTTCTCCCTGGGCCTAAGTAGTTACCAATTCCAGGTCAATACATCCCAGCCGCGTGCGCGCGCCAGCCGCGCCAGTTGGGGATCCGGGTTGACGGCCACAGGATGGCCCACCCGTTCCAGCAGCGGGCGGTCGGAGATGTGATCGGTGTAGAAGTAGCTGCGGGCCAGATCGACGCCGGTCTGTTCGGCCCAGCGCTCCATCCAATGCACCTTGCCCCGCGCATAGACAAGTGGCTGGCGCAATTCGCCGGTCAATTTGCCCTTCTGGATCAGCCACTCGGTGCAGACTGTCTCGCCAATGCCGAGGTGTTGCGCCATCAACTCAACGGCAAATTGGCTGCTGCCGCTGCAAATGACAGGCAGATGGCCCTGGGTCGTGTGCCAGGCCAGTCGTGCCACCCCGTCGGGGTTGATGGCGGGGACGAGCATCTCGTCGAACCAGCGGCGGGAGATGGCCCACATCTCGGCGGCGTCCGCGCCCGCCGCGGAGCGACCCATGCGCAGGATCAGCCAAGTGGGGTCGAGCAGGTGCAATTTGTAGAGCAGTGCGGCCACAACCACCTGGGGTATGTCCCGGCGGCGGAAGTAGCGGTTGAGCATTGCCTTTTCGCGTAGCCACATGAAGAGCATCCGCCCGGACGAACCGTTGAGCAGCGTGTCGTCCATGTCAAAGATGGCAGCAATCCGCGCCCGGTTGCCCGCCATCAACCCAGCCCCTTGAGAGAACGGGGGGCCACATAGGCCAGCAGTTCGGCGCAGCCCCAGCGCAATTGTCGCCAATGCACGATCTGGGCAGAGAGGGAGGCCACCGCGCCTGTCTCCATCTGCAGGTTGAGCCGGAAATCGCCGCCCGCGCACAGTCCCGCGGCCAGATCGGACATGCCGGGGTTGTGGCCGACGATGACCAGATGCTCGGCGACGTCCGGCGTCTCGCGCAGAATTTCCAGCAGCGTGATGGCCGAGGCCAGATAGGCCCGTTCGTTCCAGACAATCGAACGGGCAAATTGCAGAGCCTCGGCCAGCAGATCCGCGCTCTCTTTGGCCCTCTGCGCCGGGGAGCTGACGATCCAATCGGGTTTGATTGCGCTGCGCGCCACAAACGCGGCCATACGCGGTAGGTGCTTGCGGCCTTTGTCGGTGAGGGGGCGGTCAAAGTCCTCGAAGCGGCTGTCCTGGCTGGCCTGGCCATGACGGAGGATTGTGATGTGCTTCATTTGGTTCAATCCGGGTGGTTGTGGAACAGGACTATCTACGGACACTACTAAGTATAAGGCAAGTCTACACAATCTTCAATCTTCAATCAACAATCCGCACACTTCAGTCGTACCCACAGCGCCAGCGCCCCAGCCATCAGCCAACTCCCCGGCCCCAGCAGACCCGTCACACCGAGCAGCCCGCCGACCAGCCATCCAACCCACTGATGTGAAAATAGCGACTGGGGATTGCGGTCCGTCGTCTGATCTGAAAATAGCCACTGTAGGTCGGACTGGCAGTCCGACCTACGATTTTCATCGTTACCGGTGTCTGCCGGTCGTGTGGCCTGACGTGAAAATAGAACGCGGATGACGCTGAAAGGGCGGATTGACGCGGATAAAAATCTGCGCAAATCTGTTGTTTCTGCGCTAATCTGCGTCCGCTGATGTGAAAACAGAACGCGGATGACGCTGAAAGGGCAGATTGACGCGGATAAAAATCTGCGCAAATCTGTTGTTTCTGCGCAAATCTGCGTCCCTATCTCTGTCCCCGGCCAGAGACGCCCCCAGACCGCGCCGATGGCCGCCCACAAAATGATGCTGGTGGGCGCTTCTTCGGGGAAAAGCCCCAGGAGCAGAAGGGCAACCACAACAAACCAGATTTCGCGTGCGCGGGTAGCCGCCGCGCCGCGCTGCCTGCTCCTGCGCGTCAGAAATTCCATGCCAAAGGTGGCGCACAGCGCCAGCGCTGCGTTGGCATAGGGCAGCCCGTGGCCGCTGTGGGAGAGGATGGAGGCAGGAATATAGACCAGGCGGAAGGCGAAAAAGAGGGTAGGGAAAAAGAGAGAAGGGAGGAAGGGAGGAAGGGAGGAAGTATGCATTTGCTATAGACCCACAAATCTTGACAAGCTCTGGTTGTTGCGGACGCTGGGCTGTGCTATGATGTTTATTGAGCATCCGCCTACGAGAAAGGAATCTGCGTGTGTTAAGCGGCATTCAGTTTGTTATCGATGAACGCGGCGAAAGAACCGCCGTTCAGATTGACCTGAAAAAGTACGGCTACCTATGGAAAGATTTCTATGATATTTTGTTGGCTCAAGTGCGTGCAGATGAACCCCGGGAAACACTGCAAGAGGTCAGACAGCGCTTGATTGAGCAAGGGAAATTGAGTGGATAAGTACGATCGCCGCGACGCTTATCGCTGATTCCCCACTTCCGTTGATTCGAGACTGTTGCTGTCTATTACGCTTCTGGGCAACCGATTCTCAGCGTCCAATGAAAGTCAACAATCCGCGCCATCCCCCCATTCGCTGTCATTCGCAGTCGCTAATCCCCGGTCGCCGATCCCCAATCCCCAATCTCCAATATCCTGCCCACCGCACCCGGCTCCACCCAAACAACGCTGTCCAACTGCACCGCGCACGCACCCGCGGCCAGGGCCTGGCGCACCTGCTGGGCTGTGTGGATGCCGCCGCAGGCGATCAGAGGAAGCTCCAATCCCAGCGCGGCTACGGCAGACAGCCCGGCCAGCATCGGCGCAAAAGCAGTGGGGCCAAAGAGATCGCCGCGGATAAGGGTGGCCTGGCCCGCAAAGCCCGCACCCAGCGCGGGGGAAGCGATGACCAGCGCATCCGCGCCGGCTGCGGCTGCTGCGTGGGCCAACTCTTCCACACCGGACAGCGGCAATTTGACCCACAGCGGCAGGTCCGCGGCGCGGCGGATGGCGCGCAACAACGGGCGCAACTCCCCGGCTGGGGTCTGGGGGGAGAGGCGCAACTCCAGCCCCAGCAACCCGTCCATCTGGGCCAGCCGCCGCGCCGTAGACGCGGCTTCCTCGGACGTGTTGTCGGCAATCTGGGCGATGACCGGGCAGCCCAACCGCGGCCAGAGACGGGCGAAATTTTTGATGACCGCGCTGACGCCCCGGTTTTGCAGACCGGTTTGCAGCACAAAGCCGCTGCTCGTCTCGGCCAGACGGGGCGCGTCGCTGCCGCGGATGCTGTGGCGGGTGATGGGTCCGATGACAATGCCGCCCAGCCGGGCTGTCTCAAGGCCGGGGTGGATGGCTTCGCCGTAGCCCGCGCTGCCGCCCGCCAGCAGAATGGGCGAATCCACAGGCAGACCGCTTTTGTGGTGGGGCGCAAGTTCGATCACAGAATTCTCACACGTAGGACGGAATGGTATTCCGTCCGCACTGGGCGGAATACCATTCCGCCCTACGGGTTATTTCGTCTGCTCCACGAAAGTCTCCAGCCCGATGTTGGAGCCGCACAGAATCAGGCCCACCCGTTTGCCCCGCAAATTTTCGGCCAGCGGGCCGAGGAGGGCGGCTGTGCTGGCCGCGCAGGCCGGTTCGCAGGCCAGTTTCATGCTGTGAAAGAGCAGACGCATCGAGGATTTCAGCTCGTCGTCGCTGACGAGCACAACCTCGTCCAGAAAGTGCTTACAGAGCGCATAGCTGTAGGCTTCGGCACGCGGTGCGCCCAGACTGTCGGCAATTGTGCGCACCCGCTCGATGGCCTGGGGTGTGCCCGCGGCAAAGCTGCGGCTCATCGAATCCGCGCCGGCTGGCTCCACGCCGTAGATGGCGCACGCCGGCTGCATCTGTTTTACCGCGGCCGCGATGCCCGCGGCCAGCCCGCCCCCGCCGATGGGGATAATCAGCGCGTCCAGCGGCGGCGCGTCTTCGCCAAATTCCAGCCCGACGGTGGCCTGGCCAACGATTGTGGCCCGGCTCTCGAAGGGGTGGATGAATGTGCGCCCCTCTTCGGTTTCAATGCGGCGCACTTCGGCAAAGGCCGCGTGTACATCGTCCACCAGCACCACCTCTGCGCCGTAGCTACGTGCCTTTGCCATCCGAAAGGGGGGCGCGCTCTTGGGCATGACGACTTTGGCGCTGCTGCCGAAAATCTGCGCGGCATAGGCCACGGCGATGGCGTGGTTGCCTGCGCTGACCGCAGTCACACCGCGCTGCCGGGCCGCGGTGTCCAGGGCGAGAAAATTGTTGACCGCGCCTCTGGGCTTGAAGGTGCCGGTCTTCTGAAAGAGTTCCAGCTTCAGGTAGAGTTCGGTCTCTGGGCCGACCAGCGCTTCGATCTCTGGCGCTGCCCAACGCCAGACCGGTGTGCGCACAATATACGGGTCAATGCGTTGGCGGGTTTCTCGGATTTCGTGCAGGGTGGGGATGTCGAGGGGTGTGGTCACGGCTGCTCTCTGGATGGATGGAAAAGGCGATTGGCTTTACTCGTCGTCAAACTCCACGGAATCTGGCCCTGGTTCGTAGTTCAGAAAGTCGTCGTCATCTTCAAAAGAATCAATCCCCCGCATATCTAATATGAAGGTGAAACCGTTTGGACCGACGGCTTTTGTCAGCTTAGTCACAATCCGCTCCACATCGTCATAAGGTCCAGAATGGAAGAAAGGCTTGCCGTCTTCTCCGCCCAACGGGATGTCTATGGTACACACATCTGGATCCACATTGCCAAGCACATTCATCGCCTGGGGCGTATCCCGGTTAGGCTGAAAGCCGAACTGCCGGGCGTAGGCGATAGAATCGCGGACGATTTTGGCGGCCAGATGGATATCGCCCTGGATCAGACGCTGATGTTCCCCCAATTCGCGGACAAACTGCCGATACCCAGTTTCATCCATCAGCTTGCCAAAGGCGTTCTTCACACCCAAGCAGCCACGATCCACCAAAAAATTGCCGGTGGCGATGTAGCCGTTGGGTGACCGACGAGCGACGACGATTGATGTCAACGTTTGCGGTTGATCCCACCCCTCATTGAGTATGACCTCGTGCAAAGGCCATTCCCCGGCCTTGCGCAGAGAAGGTGCCATCAATTGGCTGGCAACCCGAACCAAATCTTGCTGCCTGACTTTGCGTTTGGCCGCCTTCTTTTGTAACTTTTGCTGCCGTTTTCGTGGATCCTGCGCCATCAATTCGATTCCTTTCCTTGTGTCTACGATTATCTACCTTGCGTTGAAAAGATCGACGGCATAAGCGTTAGCCATTCACCACTACACGTAGTGCGTGGTGCGTGGGCCAATCGTCACTGCTTCTTTACGCACCACGCACCACGCACTACGCACTACGCACTACGCCACCTTATGCAATCAGCGTCCCCTTTGTGCTGGGCACGCCCTGGCGACGGGGATCGATCTGTGTGGCCGCGTCCAGCGCGCGGCCCAGCGCCTTGAAAAGCGCCTCGGCCTTGTGGTGGTCGTTGCGCCCGTAGAGCACTTTGGCGTGCAGATTGAGCCGTGCGTGGATGGCCAGCGTCTCGAAAAGGTGAAAAAGCAGATCGCTGCCCAACTGGCCCAGGCGAGGGGTGACAAATTCCGCGTCAAAGACGCAGTAGGGCCGCCCGCCCAGGTCTATGGCGACCAGCCCCAGCGCCTCGTCCATCGGCACGTAAGCGTGCGCTGTGCGCACAATCCCGCGCCGGTCGCCCAGCGCCTGATCCAGCGCCCTGCCCAGACAGATGCAGACATCCTCGGCGGTGTGGTGTTCGTCAATCTGCAGATCGCCGACGGCGCGCACAGTCAGGTCAAAGAGGCCGTGACCGGCAAAGAGCGTAAGCATGTGATCCAGAAAGCCGATGCCGGTCTGGATGTCGGCCTTGCCCGCACCGTCAAGGGTCAGGGAAAGGGTAATCTGTGTTTCGGCGGTCTTGCGTTCGATGTGGGCGCTACGCGTTGGGTACATTTTTTACCAGCCATTCCAAAAATGAACTGAAATTGATTTCGTCGGTCAGCATCAATCTTTGCTTGTTTTCGGTGTGTAAGTGTGGTACGAGTTTCTGCTCATAGTCAGCGCCAATGCGGCCGAATTTGAGACGAATGGCTTTGGGATCAGGGCTGTTGTCAAATCCGGCTTCTACATACGGACCGCGCAAAACGTAGTAGCTGTAATGGCGTTCACCGACGGTTAATATTTCTTTAGCCACAACTCTGCGTCTACCGTATTCAGCTATCAAACGTAGGATTGAGCGATCCGGAGTTATCTCTGTCGTAATGACAACACTTTCAAGAACCGCCCTTGCCTGTTCGACTATCCTAGCAAAATACTCTGTAGCTTTCTGGTCCAATCGCCGATTCCTTTGTGACTAAATTCCCACTCGATCAGGTCAAGTTCCCAGGTGATGTTCACATCAGACTCGATTTTCTCCACAAATGCCTCATCGATTGCGATGCGCTTTACAAAAGTAGAGTAATCGCAACTGTACTTGGCTTCATATTGTTCTGAACGACTGCGCAACTCAGCGATCTTTCTCGTGATCTGCTCAATTGCATAGCGCTGAATCGCCAAATCAACGGCAGTTTGCATATCGCCGAATGCGCCAAGCACTTCAACATACTTCTGGTTAACAGTCATTGTTGTCATCGTTCGCTTCCTTTCCCTATTCTAAGCTCTCCACATGCGCGCGCAACCCATCCGCCAGCGGCGTGGCGGGGATGCGCAGCCCACAGGCGGATAAGCGGCTCAAATCGTAGATGCGGTGGCAGAAGAAGGATGCCCGTTCCGGGTTGGCCCGCAGATAGTCGGTCACGGAAAGCTCCTCCACCGCCAGGGACACGCCGAGAATATCGGCGATAATCTGGTAGTATTGCCACGACTCTACGACCGTCGGGCCGGAAACATTGCAGATCTGGCCGTGGGCCGCGGGATTGTCCGCGCAGCTAAGAATCGTCTGGGCCAGGTCTGCGGCTAGGATGGGCTGTTGCAGAAAGTGGCCGCCCCCGACCAGCCGCAAACTCTCGCCCCGTCGCAAGCGGTCGATCAGTTGGGAGTCGCGCCCGTGTTCGGGCAGACAGCCCAGCAGGGAACCCGGCCCGTAGATGTGGCAGGGGCGCAGAACCGTCCAGCGCATCGCCCCTGTATCGGCCGTGGCCAGCACTATCTCGGCTTGGCGTTTCTTGCCGCCGTAGCCATCGGCCAGATAGTCGGCGTCCTCTTCGCCCTGGGGAAAGCGGCGCTTGTCGGGTGCATAGACAAAATCCGTGGAGATAAAGACCAGATGTTTGGCCCGCTCGCGTAGGAGGGCTGCGTCTTGCAGAGCGTCTTCCGGGCCGTAGCCGATGCAATCCACCACCAGATCCCAGACGGTTTCTGTCTGTTGGAGGGCGGAGGCAAAGGCAGCCATTTGCTTGCGGTCAGCCACCAGCGGCGTCACCCCGACAGGCAGGGCGCGCTGTCCACGGGTGATGGCTGTGACGACGTGGCCCTGAGCCACGGCCAGCCGGGCCAGAGTGCCGCTGACAAAGCCGCTGCCGCCGATGAGAAGGATATTGAGGCGGGATGGCATAGGCTCTTTCTTTCTATTGGAACGCACCGACTGAATATCTGCGTTCATTTTCCCATTCCTTGCCTTTTCTGGCAAACAGAGGCAGGACGATTGCGGGAAGCGAGAAGCAGATGCTCCTATTTACCGTCTTGTTGACCAGTACATTGTTGACGAAGATGTGATATTCTGCCAGCAGTATCGGTAGCTGTGTTGCCATTACGGATCGGCGATCAAATAAATTGGGTGTATTCAGAATTAGTAAGAGGCATGGCATACTACAGTGTAGGATAATCCAAAACCGATTCACACAGGAGAAGAGCCATGTCAGACAACACAAATAGCCTGGTACAAGAACTGCATGCCGAGTTTGAATCAATGGTGAGCTACG
>CAMDEX010000182.1 GCA_945897075.1 Litorilinea aerophila | reverse complement strand
GCCTTCAATAGGCATTTCCGAAAAAACATCCATTGGATGCCTTTCCAGGGAATTACACTCTGATACAACCGTTGGATGGTTCGATAACTTCCTCCTTTCTCTGTCCAGCGTGACAGACCCAACATCGTCAGCCGTCCTGTGGCGACCAGCATTCCCGATACGACTTGGCTCATTTGCCCCAACATCGTCTTCTCTACCAAAGGTGCAATATTTTCTAAAAGTGCTCTTATCTTTATCATGGGCTTTCTCCACTGGCTGAGTTTTTGTCCGTAAGACTTCTACTCTACCCTATACAGCCCTATTTACCATTAATCCCTTTACCCTAACTTTTGGCGAGGGTATTGCACAGAGAGAAGGAAAACCCATGAAATCGTTCAGCGCCACGACAACCATCGCCGCCTCGCCAGACAAAATCTGGAAGATTCTGACCGACGCTGCCAACTTCCCCAATTGGGAACCAAATGTGATCCGCATTGAAGGCAACATCGCTCTGGGCGAAAAGATTACCGTCTACACCAAACTCAGCCCGAACCGGGCCTTTCCAGTGACAGTGAGTGAGTTTGTTGTGGGCAAAAAAATGGTCTGGAGCAGCGCCATGCCGTTGGGCCTCTTCAAGGGGGAACGCACCTTTACCCTCACCCCCGTCGGCAAAGGCAAAGGCACGGTGGAGGTGGTTACCCGCGAGGAATTCAGCGGTCTGCTCCTGCCCCTCATCGGCAGGACGATCCCCGATCTGACTGAGACCTTCAAAAACTTCGCTGCCGGGTTGAAGAAGCAAGCGGAAACAACAAAGTAAGTCAAAAACGGATATTGGGTATTTCGTTGGTTGCGCAACCAACGAAATATCCAATACCCAATACCCAAATCACTGCGAGGCGATCGCTATGTACCAAACCAACGACTACGAAGGAATGTTGGCGGAAACCGTCGTCATCCCTGGTCACAACGGCGACCCCATCCGCGCCTACTACGCCCGCCCGCTGGGGGCTGGACCCTTTCCGGCGGTGGTGCTGGTTCATCACTTCCCCGGCTGGGACGAGTGGTATCGGGAGGCCACGCGCAAATTCGCCCATCACGGCTATCTGGCGATTGCGCCCAACCTCTATGAACGGATGGGTCACGGCACGCCGGAGGATATGGGGGCGGCGGCGCGCGCCGCGGGCGGTGTCCCCGACGACCAGGCCGTGGGCGATCTGGCCGGCTCTATGCGTTTTCTGCGCAGCCAGGCCCAGAGCAACGGCAAAGTCGGCATTTTCGGCACCTGTTCCGGTGGACGCCACGCCTTTCTGACCGCCTGCCGCGCGCCCGGTTTTGATGCGGTGGTGGAGTGCTGGGGTGGCCGCGTTGTGATGCCGTCGGATCAGCTCACCGCCAACTGGCCGGTGGCGCCGGTTGACTACACCGCCGATCTACCCTGTCCGATTCTCGGCCTCTTCGGCGCAGAGGATCGCAGCCCGACACCGGAACAGGTGGCCCAGCACGAGGCCGCGCTGAAGCTGTACGGCAAAGAGTACGAGTTTCACATGTACGCGGGCGCGGGCCACGGCTTTTTCTACTACGACCGCGCCGCCTACCGCCAAGAGCAGGCGATGGACGGATGGAACAAAATCTGGGCCTTTTTGGGGAAGCATCTGATGTGAAACGTGAGGCTTGAGACGTGAAGCGTACTATCAGAATATCAGTAGACCGCAGACGACAGACGGCGGACCGCTGAAATTGCCCGACGATTGCGGTCTACTGAATATCTACGGTTACGCAGCACGCAGCACCGGCACAGGAGTTTTTGCAATGTGTACAATGATCTGTCATCAGGCTACAATCAGCGGCAACGGCAAGGGACGCAACGACTGGTTTCCGCTGCTGCACGCCAACGTCTCCTACGATCACCCCTTCAGCCTGTCCGATGAACACGCGTTGAACATTGATTTTGTCAACGAGAGCCAGGGGCCGGGGGCGCGGGTGGCTGTGGAACTGAGTGTGGAAGCGGCCCGTTCGCTGGTGGCGACGATTCAAGCGGTGCTGGCCGAGGCAGAGGCGGGCGGCTATCTGTGACCTGCGCCGAAATCGCCCATTCCCAAGCCACCCGCTATGTAGCCAACGGCACATTCGACCAGGCCGTACTCTTCTTCGTTGATGGCAGTTATCTGCAATTGCAACATGCGGGGATTGATACCCGCTGGGCCAAAGCATCCGCACAGCCGAGTATGGCGGACAGCGTCTGCCAGGCCATGCGCCTCTTTCGCCTCAACGCCAAGCACCTGCAACTCTACTTCACCGACGGCAGCGACGCTGAATTTATCATTACCACCAAGACACAAAGCCACAAAGAAGAAGCATAATTCTTGTTTCTTCCTTCGTGCCTTTGTGTCTTTGTGGTTGCAGTAGTAACGAGGCGAGATCGATGGCGCAAATTCACGAACGGCACGAATTCAACAGTTGGGCGCAGGCCCTGGCCGCCGAAGCATTGACGCCAGCGCAGATGGCCCTTCTGCAGGAACTGGTAGACGAGGGCAAAGTTGCCAATCTGAAAACCGCCGCCGATTTCTTGGATTGGCAGGGCGAGGTGCTGGACAGCATCGAGCATCTGTACGGTCACTAACGGCAACCTTCCGGGAAGCGGTCACAGAATCAAGGGCATAGGGAAGTTGTTCTGGTCGCTTCCCGGAAGGTCGAAACCGTCAACGTATTTGTTCGACAATCCTAAGCCCGTATCCTCTGCAAAAACGCCAGCAACGCGGCACTCACTTCGTTGGTGCGCTCCGTCATCATAAAATGTCCTCCATCCTCAATCACGGCCAGTTGGCTGCCGGGGATGCCCGCGACCAGCGCCTCGCTCTGGGCCAACGGCATCATCCGGTCAGTTGTGCTGCCGATGACGAGGGTGGGCAGACCAATCTCCCCCAGCCGCGCCCGGATGTCGAAGGCGTTGCAGGCGGCAAAATCCCCGTAGACCACCTCTGGCCCCGCGGCCAGCATATGCTGGGTGACCACTTCCCGGTAGATGGCCCGCGCCTCTTTGCGCCAACTGAATTTCATAATCAGCCCGACGGTCTGGGCGAAGTCGGCAGCCAACCCGTCCAGAATGACGTCACTCACCGGCATAGACGGGCCGCTGCCCAGGATGACCAGCCCAGCCAGGTTGGCGGGTTTCAGCAGCCCTACGGTCAGAGCAATCGCGCCGCCCATCGAGTGGCCGACGATCACCACCCGTCGCAGCCCCAGCGATTGGGTAAAAGCCGCCACATCCGCCGCGTAGCCGTCAATGCTTGTGCGTGCTGGCGGTTGAGAGCGACCGTGTCCAGGAAGATCAAGCCGGTAGAGGGGGTAATCGGTGATCCAGCGCGGTTCGCTGCGCGAAAGAGCGATGGAAGTCTGCTGCCACTGGTAGGGCCAGTCTGCGCTGCTGCCCCCCGCTCCGTGTATGAAGACGAGTGCGGGTCGGTTCGCCGTGTTGCGATTGTGGGTGTAGTGGAGGTGGCATCCGCCAATGATCACGAATGGCATTATTGCAACGCATCCCACTCAACTTCGATTGGGGACAGAATGTCACCGACAATGGCCGTTTTGCGCATACGCGCCAACTGCTCCAGTGCTGCGTTGCTGGCGCTATCTGACACCTCCCCTTCCGACTGCTCCTCAAGCAACAGCGAGCAGGTCACATCCTCGTCGTCACAAGCCGTCAACTTGGGTGTTTCCATATCTCACATTTCTCAGCCTGCGGCTGCAAACTGCACACCTACAACTTTCACTGGTTGAGCGCAACTGCCAGTCCCCGATCCCCAGTCCCCAGTCTCTATTTTCAAATCACGGTTTCACAAACCCCTCCGGGTAGAGCGCCACTTCGATATAGCGATCAGCAGGGAGGAATTCCAGCGCGGCGGATTGGACGGAGACAGCGTCTATGGCGTCCAGGCGGGCGGCCAGGTCGAGAGTTTGCGCCGGGTCTTCGCTCTCGGGCGCGGCGTAGGCAGCCAGCAGACTGAGCCAGAAGCCGTTCTGTTCCAGCTCTTCTTCGCGCTGGCGTAGGATTTGCGCTTTGGCCTTTTCGAGCAGATCGGGGCGGGGGCCGTCGCTCTGCACCTGGGCGATCAGCGCAAAGAGCGCATCCACCAGCTCCTCCACCCGCTCCGGGTCGCTGCCGAAGACGACGCTCATCTCGTATAGTTCATCGGGTTCGGTCAAAATATCCGAGGAGACCGACGAGGCGTAGACGCCGGAACGCTTCTCGCGCAGCTCCTCGCGCGCCAGAATGTCCAACACCCCTTCCAGCAGACGCAGGCGCAGACGGTTTTCGGGTGTCGCGTCTACCGGGCCGGTGAAGAGAATCTGCACCAGACTTTGCGCCTCCTGGCCCTTGAAAACAGCCTCATCCACCACACCCGTAGGCGGGTCCGGCGCGACATCCACCCACGTCTCCACCCGGCCGCTGGAAGGCAGATTGCCCAGGTAGATTTGCGACCACTCGACCATCTGCTCTATGTCAAAATGGCCCACAAAGACGAAAGTAAAGTCGCTGAAATCGCCAAAACGTTCCTGGTAGATGGCAAAGGCCCGCTCTTTGTCGAGCGCTTCGATCTCGGCCAGGGAGAATACGCTATAGCGAATGCTCTCTCCATAGCGGGCCGCGCTAAAGGCGTCCTCCCAAGCCGCGTTGGGCTGGGTGGAGCGGTTGCGCAAGAAAGCCCGTGCCTGATCCTGCAGGGTGGCGAAGGCTGCTTCGTCGGCGCGGGCGGCTGTGCCGTAGAGATAGATCATCTGGAAGAGCGCGGGCAGAAAGTCATTGCCCGCGCCGCCGCTAAAGCCCTCCTCCGTCTCGGCGATGTAAGGATTGACATTCACCGACTGGCCGGAGAGAATGCGCAGCACTTCGTTGTAGCTGTGGTCGCCCAAACCGCTCTGGGAGACGATATTGGGAATCAGCGCGGCTTCGGTGTAATCGGCGTCGCTGACCAGAGACGAACCGCCGGGGCTGAAGGCGGTGAAGAGCACTTCACTCTCCTTGAAGTCGGTGGCTTTGAGCAGGACACGCACGCCGTTTGCCAGTTCCAAATCGACCGTATCCGTGGCTTCGAGCGTTGTCCGGCTGATGATTTTCACCGCTGCCGGTTCTTCGGCCAGAAGTGCATCTGCCGTCTCGGTGTCTGTGTAGGCGGCAATCTCTTTGGCTTCCACCCCCGCGATGACAGCGGCCAGGGCTGCTTCGTCGGGCAAATCAGCCGCCGCGCTCTCGGGGGCGATGACCAGCACAGCCCGCCCCTTCTCGCCCACATAGCTGTCGGCCTGGTGGTTTACTTCGTCTATGCTGATTTCCGGCACAAAGCGGCCCGCCAACAGATATTCGTAGGGGATGCCGGGGATGGCCTCGTTTTCCAGGAAATTGCGCTTGTACTCGTCGGCAAAGCTGCCGCTGTCGTGGTTGTTGCGCTCGTTGTAGATGCGCTGGTAGCGGTTGAGGACTTCGCCTTTGGCCCGCTCCAGCTCGGAAGCGGTAAAGCCGTGACGCCGCACCCGTTCCACTTCGCTCAGGATGGCTTCTAACCCCTGCAAGACCTCCTCGTCCTGCACCTGTGCGCTGACGCTGAGGGTTTCCAACGTGCGCACGAGTGCGCCACTGCCCACGCTTGCGCCCACAAAGGGCGAATCGGCCTCCCGGCTGATCTCCTCCAGACGCAGATTGAGCATCTGCTCAAAGAGCATCCCCACCAGAATATCCCGGTAAGCGCCGGCTGTGTCTAGCTCCTGGGCGGGTTGGCGGTAGTCAATCTCCACAATCGTCACCGGAAACTCCGGGTCGGTGACAATCAGATAGGCGGGCTTCTCATTGGCGTGTACTGTGTAGACCGCACGCTCTTTTGGCTGTGCGGGCGCGGGCAGCTTTGCGAATTGCTCGCGAATGCGCGCCTCGAAAGCAGCGGCGTCAAAGTCGCCCACGGCAATCACCGCCATCAGGTCCGGGCGATACCAGTCGGTGTAAAAGCGGCGCAGGGTTTCGGCAGGCGCGCTGCGGATGATATCCATCTGGCCGATGGGCTGGCGCACCGCGTAGCGGGAATCGCCGAGGAGGAAGGGCAGAATCTGCTTGCTGATGCGCCCGCCTGCATTCTGAACGCGCAGCCGCTCCTCTTCCACAACCACACCCCGCTCCGCCTCCACTTCTGCGGGGTCAAGCGTGGCGTAGGCCGCCCAGTCTTCCAGCACGGCAAAGGCGGCGTCCACAATTTCAGCGTCGTCCGTGGGGAAACGCAGCATATAGACCGTCTCGTCGAAGGAGGTGTAGGCGTTGATGTCCGGCCCGAAGGTCATGCCCACCTTCTCGAAGAAATCAATCAGCGCCTGTTCAGGGAAGCGTTTTGTCCCGTTGAAGAGCATATGCTCCAAGAAGTGGGCCAGCCCCTGCTGGTCGTCCTCCTCTTGCAGGGAACCGGCGTTGATGGCCAGCCAGAGTTCGGCCCGGTTGGCCGGTTCTGTGTTGGCGCGCACGTAATAGGTCAACCCGTTGTCCAGTTTGCCCGTGCGGATGGCCGGGTCGCTGGGCAACATCTGATCCAGCCCGACTTCCAATGGGCCGGGCGCGTCTTGGGTGCCCGCGATGGCTGCGGCCAAATCCGGGTCACTGACGACCGCGGGCGGCGGAAACTGGCAGGCGGCCAGAAGCAGGACAGAGAGAAGGAGGGTGAGGATGCGTTTGGTCATTGGGGTACCTCCGGGAAAGAACAAATCAATTGTGAATTGTGAATGGTGAATGGTGAATGGTGAATGGGGCGTGTGGCGAACTCGCCACCTGCCACCTGCCACCTGCAACCTGCCACCTGCTACTCTGCCCGCAGCCACTGGCCGACGACGCGACCCATACCCACATCCCAGCGGGTGAAGCCGAGTTTTTCGTAAAGGGCTTCCACCTCTTCGCCTGCGGCCAAATAGACGTGCTGACCGGGGACGCGTGCGCAGATCATCTCCATCATGCGGCGGGCGATGCCCTGCTTGCGGTAAGCGGTCTTCGTCCAGACGTCCACCACATAGGCGTTGCAGACGCCATCCGAGAGGGCGCGGGCGTTGCCGACGATCTCCTCCCCGGCGTAGGCGAAGACGTTGACAAAACTGTTCTGCGCCGAGAGGCGCATCTGCTCCGGTGTGCGTCCGTTGTCAAAGTCATCGGCGGCGACCGCGGCTTTCAATGCGTCCCAGTCTACCCGGCTGATGTCGCTGGTGTATGTAATGTCCATTATCTCTTCTCGGCCAGGGGTGCGGGCAGCCCGTCCAGACTGACGGAATTCTTCTCGATCCGGTATTGGGCCATGCCTGCTTCACCTTTGGCGGCGGAGGAACGCAACAGTGTGTCCCGTTCCTCTACAAATTGCATAAAAGGCACGGCATAGCCACAGGAGGTCTGGGCCTGGTAGATGTCCGCCGCGATGATCTGGCGCACGCCCGCATAGTCGGCGGGAAATTTTCCTTGCAATGATTCCCAGTCAGGGCTGCCGGGCAGAATCGTCTGGCCACGGCCAAAGAGCCGGGTGATGCGCGGCGCTTTGTCAAAGGAGCAGAACATAAAGGTAATCCGTCCATTTTCGGCCAGATGCGCGGAGGTCTCGTTGCCGCTGCCGGTCAAGTCCAGATAGGCCACCCGGTTGGGTCCCAGCACACGAAAACAGTCGAGTCCTTTGGGCGAAAGATTGACGTGGCCTTCCCCGCTCAACGGCGCAGAGGCGACGAAGAAGATATGTTGGGCTTCGATCCACTCTTGCAGATCGGGGGAGATGGAGTCGTAGAAAGTTGCCATCGAATGGGTTCCTGGGGTGAGGATTTTCAGTCAACCAGTTGATTGGTTGATTGGTTGGGATAGTCTATCACAAAAAAAACAGGACAGAGATTTCTTCTCTGTCCTGTTTTCCGTTCTTGCCGGTTTGCGTTCACTGCCAAGAGAGATCAGCGGGCTACGGTCACCTTCTTCTTCTTGAAAAGTGTGCCCACATCATCCCCGTGCAATATCTCTTTGTCATCAAATAGATAGCAGGAGGCCACCCGGTTGTTCTCGTCGGGCCAATAGAGAGAGGGGCGGCTGACTTTGCATTTGTCCATCACATGCGGGCAGCGCGTATATAGCGAGTTGGGGGAAAGTGAGGACAGCGTTCATCGGATGTGTCGGAGAAGCCAGCACCGCGGACTCCTCCGAACAGCGCTGTCGGTAGTTGTCTTTCACTACGCAGTCAGTATATGATAGAAACCGTAGCGTGTCAAACTGTGAAAAAAGCAACAATCCAATCCAACCCGAACCGCGCCCCGATGACGACCCCCAACCCTACACCTGCGACCCACCCAGCGCACGAACCAGCCACCCAATTGCCTGCTTTTGATCTGCCCCGCTTTGGCCCCTGGCGCAGCCTCAACCGCAGCGCCGGTCTCGTCCTGCTCTCTCTGCGCCGTCTGCGCCACTATGTGGGACTGAATCTGCTCGCTCTGATCGGTGTCATCCTGGCTGTCGGGCTGGTGACAAGCGCCGGCTTTTTCTCCCAGGCCGTGGACACAGTTGTCATGCGCCAGGAGCTGGCCGAGTACAGCCGCATCACTGGGCGGGCGCCGTTGTCTGTACGCGTCTTCAACTCCTCCACGCGGGCCGTCCCCCTCTCGTTGGCGTGGGCCACCGAATTGGGCAAAGGCATTGCTACAACGCTCTCGCAAGAGATGGATTTGCCGGTCAAGGAGCTGCTTCTGCAGGTGAACAGCGGCATCCTGACGATGCAGACCAAACGCAACGATGCCATCGTGGAGACGAATGTCAACGTCTTCTATCAGGATGCGGTCGCTGGCTATATGTCCATCGGCCAGGGCGTGGCTCTGGACGAGAGCGCAGTCTCCGCTGAGCAGGTTGACGTCTGGATACACGAGCGTCTGGCCGGGAAGATCGGCGCGGATGTGGGCGACAGCCTTTCTCTTGCGACCAGCGACAGTGCGCAGGCTGTGGCGGGACGGGTGGCGGGTGTCTGGAAGGCGACCGACCCCAAGGATGGCTATTGGCTGACCGACCCGGATCAGGCCTTTGAGGATGCGCTGCTGGTGCGTCGGGCTGATTACACCAGCCACATTGAGCCTATTTTGGATGTCAAAGTGCGCTCCGCCACCTGGCGGGTGACGCTGGATGAGAGCCAGGCCGTCCCCAACCACGGGCGTCTCTACGTCTCGGCGCTGACGCGCGCCCCCGTTGTGATTGGTCGCTACTTGCCCGGCGCACGCTTAACCACCCCTTCCCTCTCCCTGGAGAAATTTGTCAACCGCCAGACCAGCCTGACCACTCTTCTGCTGGGTTTCAACGTGCCGGGGCTGGGCTTTCTGCTCTATTTCCTCGTCCTCACCTCGGCGGTCATCGCCTATTGGCAACGGCGGGAAGTGGCGATGCTGGTCAGTCGGGGCATGGGCAAGCTGACTGTCCTTAACTTTACTTTTGTCGAGGCGCTGATTCTTTTCGTGATCGGTGCGCCGCTGGGGCTGGCCTTTGGCATTGGGCTGGCGCGGGCGATGGGCTATGTTGCCAGTTTTCTGGTCTTTGTAGATCGCCCACCTCTGCCCGTCTCCTGGCTGGGGGTAAATTGGCGCTTGATTCTATTGACGCTGGGGATTGTACTGCTGGCCCGTCTCTGGTCCGCGGCCGCGGCCAGCCGGGCCAGCGCCACCTCGCAAGAGCGTGAACACGCCCGCCCCAGCCGCGGCCCTTTCTGGTACCGGGCCTATCTGGACCTGCTGTTGGTCATACCGACAGCCTACGCCTATGACCAGTTGTCCAAGACCGGTTCTCTGGGCAGTCTGGTGCAGGATCGGGCCGAAGATCTCTTCCAAGACCCGCTGCTGGTGTTGGTGCCCGCGCTCTTTATCGTCAGCATTGGCCTGATCGCTATGCGCCCCTTTCCCCTGCTCATGCGTCTGTTGGATGTGATCGCGCGCCGTTCGGCCTGGCTGCCCCTGCATCTGGCCCTGCGCCAGCTCAGCCGCCAGAGCCATACCTACATCAATCCTCTGCTGCTGGTGATCGTCTCGCTGGCCCTGGGCGTCTATACTTTTTCGATGGCCGCCAGCCTGGACCAGTGGCTGCAAGACCGCATCTACTACAGCATCGGCGCGGACGTAACGCTGCGACCCTTTCGCGAGAGTGCCGCTCTGGGCGCGCCTGTCGTCGCGGTCGGCGCAGAATGGATTCCTCCGGTCAGCGAATACGCCGCCATGCCCGGTGTGGCCGCGGCGACCCGTGTGGGTGATTACACCGCGGATATCACGCTGCCCGGCGGACGCGCGCGCGGACGCTTTCTGGCCGTAGATCGCAGCGATTTTCCCCAAGTGGCCTGGTTTCGCCGCGACCTGGCCGCGGAACCCCTGGGCAGTCTGATGAACCGGCTGGCGCTGGGCGGTGCCAATGTACTGGTCTCGGAGAAGTTCTATAAGGAGAATCTGCTCTCTGTCGGTGACCGCATGGAGATTCTGGTGATTACCGATTTGGGCACATCCGTAAAGGACCAATTTGTGGTGGCCGGCGTCTACAACTACTTTCCCACAGTCTACGAGGACGAGGTGGTTGTCGTGGGCAATCTGGACTATCTCTTTTCTTTCTACCCCGTAACTATGCCCCACAACATCTGGATGCGGCTACAACCTGGCGCAAAGAGCGCTGCGGTGCTGGCTGCGATCCCCAAATTGACCGGCGTGGACGCGATTGAACGGTTGGGTGCGGACAGCGCGCTGGATAAACAGCGGGCGCAGATGGAGCGGGTGGGCGTCTTTGGCACGCTGACGGTCAGCTTTGTGATGTCGGCGCTGATGGCTGCGTTGGGGCTGCTTACCTACAGCTATGCCTCGCTCAACGAACGGCTCTTCCATTTTTCCGTGCTGCGTGCGATTGGGATGCGCCGCGGCGCAGTGGCGGCCCAAGTCTTGCTGGAATATGCCATCCTGACCAGCTACGGCGCGGTGGTGGGTGTCTTCGTCGGCTCCTATGCGGCAGAGTTGTTCGTGCCGCTCTTCCGCGTCGGTGCCGGCCCTAACGCGCCCCTGCCGCCTCTCCTCCCGGTCATCGCCGGTGACGAAATCCTGCCGATGGTCGTCGCCTTTGCCGGGCTGATGATCCTGCTGGAACTGGTCGTACTCTCCTCCGCGCTCTACCGGCGCATCTTCGTGGCGTTGCGGATGGGGTATACGGGGTAGTGGGGAATGGGGAATGGGGAATGGGGAGTGGCGGGTGGCTGGTGATTCTTGTGCTACTTTTCGACAGATTCAGGACGAAGTTCGGCCAGGTTGAGAATCTGCATGACCTCCTCACCCATCGCCACGGCGTAGATACCGTTCCGGGTGGGGTATCTCACCAAATCGGGTTGGATGTATAGCGAGGAGAAGACAGGCACAATCCGTCTCTCTCGGTATTCGGGGAAATAGAGGGCAAATTCCCCGCTGTTGACAAAGTTTACAAAATCACGGGCGTCCTCGGGGCGCGCTGTGGATTTGCTCTCGTTGAGCAGCACAGCCTAGCTGCCGACGTAGAGTGCGTCGAACTCCCGGCGCAGTTTGGGATTGTCGCTCCGTGTGCGCGAGATGCGCTCGACAAAGAGATGCTCCTCGCCGCAGCCCAATTCTTCCAGGCCCATGCGCCGCAGACTGGGGGAGATAATATCCTCCACCAGCGTACCCATTTTTTTGGCCAGTTCACCCCAACGCTTGTTCATCTCCCGGCTATCTTGCTCTGACCGTGCGCGGAATCGTGCCGACTCCTCGCGGTCTCGCTCAACTGCCTCGCGCCACTTGACCGATTCCTCGCGGTCTCGCTCAACTGCCTCGCGCCACTTGACCGATTCCTCGCGGTCTCGCCCAACTGCCTCGCGCCACTTGACCGATTCCTCGCGGTCTCGTGCTCCTTCTGCCTTCATCTCTGCAATGGTAGCTTCTATACGCTCGACTGATCGGTCTATGCGTTCGACGGAACGATCAATCCGGCGCAAGGCGATGCCGGTCTGGGTCATAAACTGACCAAATATCGTCTCCAGCCGATCAACCCGTTCCTCGATTCGTTCCATTCGTTCCGGTGTGACAACCATACAATCCCTCCTGTCAGCCCGGCGGTTGCGCGCCCATTCCCAACGCCCTGTCATTATACCACAAGCCGGTAACGTCGCAACCCGAGGCGCGCCCCCTGCCCCCTGCCACCTGCCACCTGCCACCCAGCAATTCTCAATATGGGATTTTGACAGGGGATAAGGGGACTGGTAAAAGAGAGGGAGTGGAGAGAAGGAATGACAAGGGGGATAAATGGAAACAGGATTCACGCACGCTGGGTTGATGGAAATTCTGCAACGGACATTCAAACAATTGCCCGATTATCGGACAGGGCAGAACACAAGGTACGCGATTGGGGATGCGGCGGCAGGGGCTTTTGGCGTTTTTTTCACCCAATCGCCCTCCTTTCTGAGTTATCAACGGGACATGCAGCGGAAGAACGGGCAGAACAATGCGCAGAGTCTATTTGGGGTGGAGAAGATTCCGAGCGACAACCAAATTCGCAACCTGCTGGACCCAATTGGGCCAGAGCATCTGTATGCACCCTTCTGGGAAATCTACGCTCAACTCAAGGCAAGGGGCACGCTGAACAAGCAGCGGGGTCACGCCAACAACTGGCTGTGTGCAATGGACGGTGTCCAGTACTTCACATCCAAAGCGATCCATTGCGAGAATTGCAACGAAACGCACAAAGATGGCACAGTGCGTTATTATCATGCGGCGATCACACCCGTCCTGGTCGCCCCCGACAGTCCGGTAGTAATTTCATTAGAGCCGGAATTCATCACACCCCAGGATGGGAGCGAGAAACAGGACTGTGAGCAAAACGCTATCAAACGCTGGATTGAGCGCAATGCCAGCCATTTTGCTCCCCACACAGTGACCATCCTGGCCGATGATCTGCACAGTCATCAACCGCTGTGTGAGTTATTGTTGAGCAACCACTTCAACTTCATCCTGGTGTGCAAGCCGGATTCCCACAAAGCACTCTATGAAGAGATTGCACTCTTGGACAAGATCGCCGGGGTCTCCCAGGTGAAAGTGCGGCGCTGGAATGGTCGCTTCCATGAGAAGTGGCTCTATCGCTATGTTAACCAGGTTCCTCTGCGTGGTGGCGAACACGCCTTACAGGTCAATTGGTGCGAACTCACTATCACGCATGAGTCCGAAGGTACACAAATCTATCACAACTCCTTTGTGACCAACCACCTGATCAACGACGCTACGGTCAAGTCTATCGTGGCTTCTGGTCGTGCCCGTTGGAAAACGGAAAATGAATGCAACAATGTACTGAAGAACCACGGCTATCACCTGGCGCACAACTTCGGGCATGGACAGCAGCATCTCTCGTCAGTTCTGGTCACCCTCAACCTGCTTGCCTTCCTCTGTCACACCGTCCTCGATTTGACCAGTTTTCTCTATCAGCGGCTGCGACGCGAACTGGGCACACGCCAGACTTTTTTTGGCGATATTCGCACCCTGACCCGCTATTCCTACTTCCCAAACTGGCAAGCACTCCTCGACCACATGGCAAAAGGTCTTGGCATCGGCTTGTCCTCTAGCCCTTAAGACCCCTAAGAAACTAAATTCGTGAATCTTTTCACAATATGGGTTTACTCTTCTCGAAACGAATCCAAACTAGATATTTTGATTGCCGTCATTCGTAACATTGCTATCTCCTTCTACTCATATTGAGGCCGCTGCATCGCTCCACAGCTCTGAGTTCCCTTTGACCACCCGCACAAATCCCCTCCTTTTGTGCCTTCTTTTCTTCCCTCCACCCCATATTGAGAATTGCTG
>CAMDEX010000181.1 GCA_945897075.1 Litorilinea aerophila | reverse complement strand
ACACCGACCGACACCCCGACGGTCACGCCGACACCGACTAACACCCCGACGGTCACGCCGACGCCGACTAACACCCCGACGGTCACGCCGACGCCGACCGACACCCCAACGGTCACGCCGACGCCGACCGACACCCCGACGGTTACGCCGACACCGACCGACACCCCGACGGTCACGCCGACACCGACCGACACCCCGACGGTCACACCGACGCCAACGCCGGTGAATCACCCGCCAGTGTGTACCACTGCCAGCGCCAAACCGGCGACCCTCTGGCCTGCCAACCACAAGTTTGTGCCCATTGCCATCCAGGGTGTCAGCGACCCAGATGGCAACCCGGTCAGCCTCACCGTTACCAGCATCTTCCAGGATGAACCGGTGAATGGCACCGGCGACGGCGACGTTGCCCCGGATGGGCAAGGCGTGGGTACAGCCGCTGTTCAGGTGCGCGCTGAACGCAGCGGCAATGGCAACGGGCGGGTCTACCACATTCGCTTCAGCGCCACAGACGGAAACGGTGCCAGCTGCACGGGTGAAGTCAAAGTAGCTGTCCCGCACAGTCAGAAGCAGACCGCCATAGATGAGGGATCGCTTTACGATTCGAACCTGGTGGTGGCTGCGCGTACCAGTGAAGATACGCCGACTATCTTCCTGCCGCTGATCTCACTCGATTTGTCAGATTGACAATCGCTGTGCGAGATAGTCGAGATGAATTGCAGGTTTTGGCAATACCAGACAGAATGGGTTACCAGTCAGGATGGCTGCAACCCATTCTGTCACATTTTGCGCAACGCCCCTGGGAAGCGTCCCGGTCAACTTCTGGTACAACAGAACGCCGGGTGCTGAATTTTCCATTCCTGACCGTGTGCGCTACACTGTGTTAGAGAAGTATTGGCGTTGCAAATCGTCCTCTTCGGCAAAGCAAGGCACAGATGCGCTGTCACCTTCCTGGTAGTTCCTCTGCAAGAAACGCAACCCGCTTTGGTGGTCATAACCTGAAGATCGCCGCCGCGCTTGGCTCGTCTTCGGGCTGGGGCCATAGCTGCGCCATTGACTTTGTAATGGGGAGATAAGCGTTTGGCGACGCCAATACAGTGCAGTTAACCATCTATTCTTCAAAGGAGAAAATTCAATGATGAACCATCCAATGAGTCGCCGCAGATTTTTGTCGATGACCGCCGGCATAGGCGCGGCTTCGCTGTTGGCCGCCTGCGCGCCAGCCAGCCCGGCCCCGGCTGCCGAACCCGCCGCCGCCACTGCGGCACCAGCCGCTGCCGCAGCCGCGCCCGCTGCCCCAGTCGGTCTCCCGTTTGAGATCGCCGCCGACGCCATCAACCCGTTGGCGATGCCAGAACCCGTCGCCGCCGAAGGCGTCTTCTTCTCGGGCGGTTTCGGCCACGACTACATTCAATACGCGGCCGATCTCTTTGCCAAAGTACACCCCGGCAGCACAATGAGTGTCGAACCGATCCAGGGCGTAGGCGAAAAGTTGCGCCCGCGCTTTGTCGGCGGCAACCCGCCTGATGTGATTGACAACAGCGGTGCCGGCAATTTGGATTTCGGCGCGCTGGTCTCCGAAGGCCAGTTGCTCGATCTCGCCCCCTTGATGGAAGCCATGTCTCTGGACACACCGGGCAAAAAGGTCAAGGAGACCCTCTTCCCCGGCTCACAGGACGCCGGCATGATTGACGGCAAGCAGTACCAGCTCAACATCGCCTATACGGTTGGCGGCGTCTGGTACAGCAGCACCCTCTTTCAGGAGAAGGGCTGGACCTATCCCAAGACCTGGCCCGACATGTTGGCGCTGTGCGAAACGATCAAGACGGCCGGCATCGCACCGTGGACCTACCAGGGCAAGTACCCTGGCTACATGATCTTTGGCCTGCTGCAGGGCTTGATGTACAAGAAGGGTGGCATTCAGCCGATGATCGACATCGACAACCTGGTGGACGGTGCCTGGTCCAACGCGGCTGTGGTCGATGCTGTCAAAGAGATGTACCAACTGGCCGAAAATGGCTACATCATGGAAGGCACCGAGGGGCTGAACCACACCGAGTCCCAGGCCGAATGGCTCAAGGGCAAAGCGGCCTTTATTCCCTGCGGCATCTGGCTGGAAAACGAGATGAAAGGTTCCATCCCCGACAACTTCAACATGGTTGTCGATCAGTCGCCGGGTGAAGGCAACGCCTGTCTGGCCGAAGGCGGCGAGCCGTTCGTCGTCCCCTCCAAGGCCAAGAATACTGTGGCTGGTATGGAGCTTCTGCGCTGCCTGATCTCCAAGGACAGCGCCAAGTATTTCGCCGTCAACGTCAGCGCCATGATGCCAGTCTTTGGTGGCACCGAAGGCGTGACCATCAGCACCGGCATGCAATCCGCTGTGGCCATGGCGGAAGCCTGTGCCGGCAACGTCTTCCCCTTTATGCGCTACGGCGGTTGGTACAGCGACCTGGGCAAGGAAGTAGACGCCAAGACCGGCGATCTCCTCACCAAGCGGATTACGCCCGATGAATACATCGAAGCGGCACAGAAAATGGCCGACAAGGTGAAGGCAGACCCCGACATCACAAAGTTCACGCGCACTTCGTAGTAGCCCCGAAGTAGAATAGGTCATCTGTTGTTCATCGGGAGACGCTCGATTGTGTCCCGATGAACAACAGATGGTTTGTACCCCAATGCGGAATCTTGTCGGCAAGGAGAAAAACGTATGTACAAGAATAAGTATCACGTGATTATTCCATTCCTTGCGCCAGCCATTCTCCTCTATCTGGTCTTTGTGATCTACCCCTATGGACGTTCGATGTACAACTCGCTGACGAGTTGGAAAGGCGTCAGCGCCAACCAGCCCTTTGTTGGCATGCAGAACTATGTGCGCATGATCAACGATGAGTTTTTCTGGAATGCGCTACTACACAACCTGCAATACCTGATCTTTCTGCCCCTTGTGATCATTACGCTGAGCCTCTTTTTGGCCTTTATGATCAGCCAGGGGATTCATTTTGCCAAGGTTTTTCGGGTCACTTTTTTCTTTCCGCAGGTAATCTCCATTATCTCCATCGGTGTGCTGTGGAGTTATATCTACCACCCCACCATCGGTATCATCACCTCGCTCTTCCAGGGCCTGCAACTGGAATGGTTTTTTCAGCTCTTCGGCTTTGAAGGCATCCCCGTCTGGATTGGCGACCCGCGCACAGTGCGCCCGGCGATTGCCGGTGTCGTCGTCTGGCAGGCGGCGGGTTTTTATATGGTGCTCTTCCTGGCGGCTATGGAGGCCATTCCACAGACCTACTACGAAGCGGCCACGATTGATGGGGCCACACGTTGGCAACAGTTCTGGAATATCACCCTGCCCCTGCTCTGGGACACAATGCAAACGGCGATTATCTTCGCCGGTCTGGGTGCTTTTGATATGTTTGCGATTACGCGGGTAATGGTCGTCAGCGGCTCGTCCACTGGTCGCCCGGCGGATGTGCTGGCCACCTATCTGTACGAGCAGGCCTTTGATGCCAGCCGCTTTGGCTATGCCACGGCGATTGCCGTCGCCCTCTTCTTATTGGTGCTCACACTCTCTCTGCTGACTATGCGCCTTACGCGACGCGAATCAGTGGAGTATTAGCACAAACAGGGGTGGAAATAGGGGGCACAGACGGCAGACGACGGACGACGGACGGCGGACGACGAACCTCACCCCAGTCCCCTGTCTCCAGTCCCTACTCCCCAGCCGCCATTCTTCCAACAGATCTCCGCATTGCTGCAAACGAGGGATGCCATGAATCAACCAACAACGAAAAAACTTTCGGAAAGAGTGATCAACTTTTTCATTTACCTCTTTTTGGGTTTCTGGTCACTGATGGTCGTCTTCCCGATGTTGTGGGTGATATCCAGCTCATTCAAGACCGACCAAGAGATATTTTTTAGCCCTTGGCAGTTGCCCGCGCAATGGGCCTTTGATAACTTTGTGCGTGCCTGGAGCAAGGCGAATATCGGCCTCTACTTCTTCAACA
This sequence comes from Litorilinea aerophila, assembly GCA_945897075.1. Classification (GTDB taxonomy): domain Bacteria; phylum Chloroflexota; class Anaerolineae; order Caldilineales; family Caldilineaceae; genus JACQGT01. Next base: position 9,984 of record CAMDEX010000181.1, on the reverse strand, counting down.
GTCTGGCCGTCATCCTACCGTCCATCTTCTTCACCCTGCTCTTTGCGTCCATGGCTGGCTATGTATTGGCGCGCTTCAGCTTTCCCGGCAATCGCTTTATCTTCTTCTCATTTCTGGGCGGGATGCTCTTTCCGGTCATGCTGGCGCTGGTGCCCCTCTTCTTTCTGCTCCAATCCTTCAAGATCATAGACACCCGCTTCGGGTTGATCCTCGTCTACATTGCCTACTCGCTGCCCTTCACCGTTTTTTTTATGACTGGCTTCTTCAAGACGCTGCCCAGCGAAGTGCTGGAAGCGGCCACGATGGACGGTGCCAACAATCTCCAACTCTTCTTCCTAATCGTAATTCCCCTGGCCCAAAACGGTCTGGTCAGTATGGGCATCTTCAATTTCTTGGGGATGTGGAATCAGTACATCCTGCCGCTGGTTCTACTCACCTCCGCCAGCAAATATGTGCTTTCCCAGGGTCTGGCCTTCCTCGCCCACCAACAGCGCTACCAGAGCGATTGGAGCGGCCTCTTCGCCGCCATCGTGATCGTCATGCTGCCCACGCTGCTTGTCTATGTGATCTTCCAGAGCCAGATTCAGCGCGGTCTGACCGTCGGCGCGCTGAAGGGGTAAGCAGCGACGCTACCTGTCAGCCAGACTATTTGCAGATTGCAGTGAAAGGAAGTTTATATTGGGCGCGCTCAATCCGCCCAGTTGACGACTTTCAATCCGGGGACTTGTCGAAAATGGCGAAGGTTGCGGGTGACAAGCGCGGCCCTTTGGGCAAGGGTGATGCTGGCGATTAAAAGATCAGCACGGCCGATCTTGCGCAGACTACTTTGAATCCGAAGGCGATCAAAATGGGTCGCCGCCAGGCTGTCAAACGGCAATACCGGTAGTTGCGCCAGCAGATCGTCTGTACGGGTGAGGAGTTGCTGGGCGCGAATAAGATCAGCGCCGGTTTCAGCTTTCAAAACAAAGTCAAAACGCCCGCGCAGTAGCTCGATCTTTGTGACAATGGTTGTAACCACGTCCGAATCGGCAGTGTTGCGCAGGTTTTCGACAACGCGGGGATTGCCTGCGTGCAGGTGGGTGAGCGTGTCGCTGTCGAGGATATACATGCTATAGTTTTACAGGTAATCATTTTCCATCTCTCTCTGGGGAATTATGCGAGCTACCAGAGAGAAGGCCGAGAAAATCTTTATCTGTAAAACTATAGCTACCCTGTCGCTTCTGTTTCTGGTCGTCCCCGCTGCTCATAAATCTCGGCGCGCAGCGTTGACAGCGATTCGTCATCGGCAAGCGCGCCAGCCTGTTGCAACAAAACGAGACGGTTGTCCTGGCTGCGCAGCCAATCGTCAACCGCGCTCTTGAGAAAGCGCCAGGTGTCTTCGATGCGGCGCGCAGGAAGCTGCCCCTTCGTGGCCTGCCGTTCGACGGTTTCCCTGGGCAGGCGCAAGTAATCGGCAACTTCATCCAGGGTAAGAACATCGTATGCTATTCGTACTGTGTTCATATTCGCCACCTCCCGCGGCCATTGGCAATCAACCTCAAACGACCTCTATTGTAGCCCAACAAACACGGCAGTCACAAACGCACGGCGCACGCCGCTGTTGGGTTATCCCGGTGCTCGTTGGCTCGAAGAGCCTCATCGCCTGCCGGGGAGAACCCAACCTACGCGAATGAGAGCGCCATCTGGTGTTCAGGCCGCTGACCGTTGAGCAGAATGTACGGCGCGCTTTTTTGGGGAGAGGGCACGCCGATCTGACCGAGATGTGTCAGATCGAAGAGAGCGCCCTGGCCGCGCGCAGCCAGGATGCGGTCGGCGGAGACGGGGCCGATGCCGGGGATACGCAAGAGTGTGGCGCGGTCGGCGCGGTTGATCTCCACCGGCGCCTCACGCAAATGGATATCCGCCCAGGCCTGTTTGGGGTCTACATCCAGGCGCAAATTCTGATCCCCGCCAAAGCCCAAATCCTCCACACCCCAACCGTAATCGCGCAGCAAGAAGCTGGCCTGGTAGAGGCGGTGTTCGCGTTTGGGCAGGACGGCTGGTCGATCCGCAAAGGGGGTGTCGGCCAGGGGATGAAAGGCGGAGTAGTAGGCGCGGCTGATGCCCGCCTGCCGGTAGAGCTTCTCGCTCAGCGCCAGCAGTTCCAAATCCGTGTCGCCCACCGCGCCCACAACGAATTGGGTGACAGACGAAGCGCGTATCCGCTCGTTACGCCGAATCTCCTCCACCCAAAGCAGACGCTGCACCAACTCGTCCCAGAAATCTTTCTTGGGAGCCTGCAGACGCAGCCGTTCCTCCGTGGCCCCTTCCAAATTGATCGAAACCCGGTCCGCCAGTTGCATAGCCCGCCGCACCTGCTCCTTCTCCGCGCCGGGCATAATTTTTAGATGGATGTAGCCCCGGTAGTGCTCTTTCTTGCGCAAAATCTCCGCTGTGGCGATAATTTGATCCTGCGCTTTGGCCCCGCCGCCGATGATGCCGGACGAGAGAAAGAGGCCGTCCACCAGTCCGGCTTTTTGGATGCGGGTAAAGCCCTGCGCCATTTCGTCTGGTTGCAGGGTGATGCGCTCCATACTGCTGCGCCCGGCCCGGAAGGGGCAGTAGAAGCAGTTGCGCTCGCAGGCGGTGGTCATCATCGTTTTGAGAACGGGCTTGGGGCCGCTGGGCGTCATCACATGGGCGATGGAGCGCTGCAACGCGGCCAAGTTGCGCTCCTGCCGCGTCGGTTTGGCTTGGGGGGTGAAGCAGTCTGGGCGCGCGCCTTCCTCGTGGGGCGCGTCCCCGGCCGGCTCAAAGCCGGTGGCGTCGCCCATTGCCAGCAGTTTATCCACGGGGTCGAGGGCAATCGTGAAGTTCATACCCCAATTATACGAACAAATGTTCGTTTTGTCAAAGAGGAAAATGACGATGAGATGATGGAGTGCGTCATTACCCCCAGCGTCTCATTATCCCATCACCCAGAGGTCTTTCATGCGCGCAGTGATCCAGCGGGTGAGCGAAGCCAGCGTGCGGGTGGACGGTGCGCTGGTCGGCCAGATTGGGCGGGGATTTCTGGTGCTGCTGGGCATCACCCACGCGGATGGGGAGACCGAGGCCGTCTGGCTGGCGAAGAAAGTGGCGGGGTTGCGTCTCTTTGAAGACGCCGACGGCAAGATGAATCTGGGCTTGGCGGAGGTGGGGGGCGCAGTGCTGGCGGTCAGCCAGTTCACCCTCTACGGGGATGCACGCAAAGGCCGGCGGCCCAGTTTTGTGGAAGCCGCCCGGCCCGAACAGGCCCAACCACTCTACGAACGTTTCTGCGCGGCCCTGGCTGGCGAAGGTATCGAAGTCGCCCAGGGCATTTTCCAGGCGTATATGCAGGTTGCGCTGGTCAACGACGGGCCGGTGACGCTGATTGTGGAAACGTAAAACAGGAGAAGTTGCAATCGCTTATTTTGTCACCAGTCTCAGGGCGGGCGGCGAAATCCACGCGCCGAGGTAACAGAAATTTACCACGGAATACACAGACCACACGGAAAGTTCTCTTTGAATTCCCTTCTGTGTATTCCGTCTATTCCGTGGTCAGCCCAAAGGCCTGTGCGTCTCTACGATTGACTGTCACCAACAAAGGCCCTGGCGATGGTCTCTTTGATGAGCGATTGATAGGGCACGCCCATTTCGTTGGCCTTCTCTTTCACCGCGTCAATCACATAGACGGGGAAGCGGATGGAGACGGGCCGGGTGGTCGGTTTCAAATTGGGAAAGGCAACCGGCTCGAAATCCTCCGGGTCCAAATAATCGCCCAGATCCAGATTGGCCCAGAATTCCCGTTCTTCGTCTTCGTTGGCAAATTCTGGTAGCTTAAGTTCTTTTTGCATAGAGTCTACGCTCCTTTGGCGTGCAATCCCGTGCGGAGATGACCCGTACCCGATCGCCCCGTACTGTAAATACGACAAACAATAAGCGAGAGCGGCGGGTTCTCCCTAACAAAATGTAACGGGCTTCAAATTCCGTCGTGTGCAACAGGTCGTGCGCAAGCCGCTTCTGCTTATCAAAGAAGCAGTCCTCTGCTTCAGCCGCTTGTACCCCGTGACTGAGCCAGTTTTTTTCTTCGTTTCCGTCGTCCCAGTCAAACGAAATCGGTTGCGGAATTCGTATCGTTGGCATAATTGTATCACCTGGTATGTACGTGTCAAGCAGGGAATTTCTCTTTTCGCATCATAGCGCAAGCTGACAGCTTGCGCCACGCTTCAGACCCTACCTACGCCGCCCTTTCTTGTCTTTTGTTTCCCCTGCCGTCGGGGCAGACAAGGAGGGCACAAGTTCTTCATCGCGCATGGATTGCCACGGACTCGGCTTGCCTGCCGCCAGTGCGGGCGGGCCATCTGCCACCAACCCAGCCAGGTCGAACATCTGCTCTGATTCGTGCATACGCCGTCGCAAGAGCGAGATAGCCGTCTGGTATAACTTCTCCGCCAGGGCCTTGTCGCCAAAGTCGTGTTCGGCAAAGGCGCGAAAGGCTACCACTTCCGGGTCGTTTGGTCGGACGTCGTAAGCCTGGCGCACCGTTTCCAACGACTCGGCGAAACGGTGCAGAGTGCGCAGCAACAGACTCATACGCACCCGCAAATCTGCATTCGTGGGGTCTTGCTGGATACGCCGCCGATACTCGGCCAGCCCTTCCAGCGGGTGCATCGAACGATCAAAGACCACCGATTCAAAGCGGGAGAGGAAGGGCCGAGGGCCAAAGAAAGGCAGGAATGCCTCATCGGGCAGCATATCCCGGAAACTGTCCGGGCCGAGCAGGGGCACTATCAGACGCATGGCATCTATTCCCCGCAGCTCGTAACTCTCTTTGGCACCACATTTGGGGCAGACAATCTCCCGATCCATAACGAAAGGATTATAACGAACGATCTGTCCTTCTTTTTGACGACGTTGGGTTCCCAAATCAAGGGTCACGTGCTGGACAAAGTGGGGCCGGGCGCGCTGACAGCGTTTGCAGGTGAGATTCAGATAGATGCCATCTTTGGGGATGGGCGGCGTTGTGCGCGGCTGCTCCAGTTTCTCCTGGGTATAATCCAAATCAATCACACGCAGATCGACCCGATCCTCCTGAAAAGCCCGCGCAATGGCCGGGTAGGCTTCTTTTGCGCCCAAATCACACAAATCCCCAATCACACAGGCGGTGAAGGTTTCTTCCCCCAGATTGGCGTCCGCGCCAGGACGACCGAGCAGATCGGTCAAAGCGGCTACAATTGCCGCCCGCTCCTCTGGGTGTCGGTGGGAGCGTGCGGCCAGTGCATCGGTCGCACGGGAACGCAGCTGCCAGCAGCAGGCGGCGTTGGCAGCCCAACTGCGCAGGTCAGCCTGATTGAGCCCACCAACCTTGCCAAATTCTTTATAAAGTAGATCGCGCCAATCGCCTTTGGCCTGCTCCAACCAGCGGTCAATCTGGGCAAAGTGGGCCGGGTGTGCGTTGCGCAAAGAACGCAGAATTTCCAGGGCGTGGGCGGGCGCGGGGTTGCCCATCGCATACAGGCTGTCGTCCCAGGCCAGATAGAGAAGTTCGGGGATCAGCGTCTGGCCCTGGGCCAAAATTTCGGCATAGAGGGCAGGAATGGCGCTGGGCTGTGCCGTAAGCAACTGGCGCAGGGGTGGCAGATACTCTTTATCGTCCTCCTGTCCAGCCCGGGGCAGGGCAAAGACGGCGCGCAGATCGGCCAGGGCTTGGGGATCGATGGCGCTGAGCTCGTCTGTTTGCTCTGCCCCGGCAGACTCTTTCAACTCTGCCCGCTGTTCTTCCAGCCGCTGACGATCATCGGCATCTGACTCCTCAGTCAAGAAAGGTGAGATGGCGTCCAACGCTTCCTTCGCCAGACCGTAAAGTTCAACCTCCTGCAAACTACCAATCAGTCTGTAATAGTAGTACAGGTTTGTCGGCTCCCTGCGCAGTAGCCGGGCGAATTGGGCAATGCCAACCGACATTTCACCCCTCGTCACAAAGAATTCGGCGATCTCAATCAGCCACCCTTTGGCGTCGCTCCGCTCATCGTGTTGCAAGGTATAAACGAGACCGGCATAAGCGGTGGCAATGGCGGCATCAAACTCTCTCTCCTTCAGAACCAGCGCCTGGCCAAAAAATACCGGGTCGTAGTCCGTCATCTCCGAATGATCCGGGCTGCGCAAAATCAGCCAGCGTACAGCAATCTCGCGCAGCCACGTCGTTTCCACCCGTTCCGCATCGGCCAAAGCCGAAAGCACGTCCAGCAGCTCCATATCTGACCACTTGCCCACAGGCTGGCTGCCAATTTCTTCCAAACTCATGCGCTGAAAACGCGCCTGAACCTTCTTCATTTGTACTCAATCCCCTTATTCTCGTAACGCAAGCTGTTAGCTTGCACTGGTTCTGCGCAAGTTAACAGCTTGCACTGGTTCTGGGCAAGCTAACAGCTTGCGTTACTTTAGCCGACCGCGGGCAGCTCTGCCCCGCGCACCAGTTCGTTGAACTCGCCCACATCTTCGCTGAGAAGCTGGTGCAGTTCGCCCAGTTGCCGGTTGATCTCCCCGCTGTATTGCGCCACCAGCGCGGTCGCTGCGCTGGTGGGGCGGCCATCCGCGGTGTTGAGAATGGAGACGACAGAGGCGAGGCGGGCATTCAGCCGCGGGCGCACCAGAAGCCCGTAGACATTCTTCTGCTCGCCGGGCAGGATCAGCGTATCCTCCACTGCGGCCAGCTTGGCCAGGAGCGCATCCGCCGCAGCCACTGCGCTTGCATTCGCGGCCAGCCGCGCCTTCCAGCCTGTCACCTGTTCGCGCACCCGGCGCAGGGTGACGACATTGGCGTAGAGTGTGTTCATCTGGTCGCGCACGGCCGCCAGCGCGTCGTATTGCGCGCGCAGATCCGCGTCGCTGACCGGCGAGCGGGGATCCTTTTCCACCCGCAGGGGCTGGGAGAAACTCTCTTCGCCCAGCGTCAGCCGCACAGTGTAATCGCCGGGCAGGACAAAGGGACCTTTGGCCGCTTCGCCAGCGGTCTTGTTGCCTTTGACGCGCAGCGCCCCCTCCTCGCGCAGATTCCAGACAAAGCGGTTGAGACCAGGCCGTACAGCTATCCACGGCCCCGGGTCAAGTCCCTTTTCTGCCTCATCCCGTTTGTCCCAGCCCGCGGGTTTGGGGGTAAAGGCCCGGATGACCTGACCGACGGAATTCAAAATTTCCAGCTTCATCTTCTCGGCAGGGGCGCTGCTTGCTGCGCCCGCTCCACCAGGGATTGTAGTGGCGCTGCCTGCCACGCCCGCTCCACCAGAGATTGTAGGGGCGCTGCTTGCTGCGCCCGCTCCAACAGAGATTGTAGGGGCGCTGCTTGCTGCGCCCGCTCCAGGTTCGGGAAGGTTATAATAGACAATCACCCCGCGCGGCGCGCCCTGCCCCCCATCCAAATAGGTACGTACCGCAAGCCCAGTCTCCTCGTCCCGCTTCGCCAGGTAGGTCGCATTGGAGGCCATCCCATAGACCTTCCCTTCGCTGGGCAGCCATTCCGTAAGCAGATCGGGCAGCACGCGCACACCCGCCAGCGGTGGGTAGAGAGTGGGGATTGGGGATTGGGGATTGGAAGTCTTCCCAGTCGCTGATCCCCGTTCCCCAATCCCCGCCCGCAAGGGCGTTAAGTCGTCCATCACCCAGAAAGAGCGCCCGTGGGTGGCGGCGACAAGGCTGCCCCCCTTCACGCGCAGGTCATAGACGGGCACAATGGGCAGCCCGTTTTCCCAGCGCTGCCAGCTTGCCCCGTCGTCCAGGGAGACGTATAGCCCGGTCTCTGTGCCCGCATAGAGCAGCCCCGCGCTGGTCGGGTCACAGCGGATGACCCGTGTAAAGTCATCGGCTGGGATGCCAGCGGTGATAAGCGTCCACGTCGCGCCGTAATCGTTCGTCTTGAAAAGATAGGGCGTGTTGTCGTCCAGCTTGTAGCGGGTGCCGGCCAGATACGCCGTGGCAGCGTCGTGGGGCGACGGCTCGATTGTCTGCAAATAGCTCCACGCAGGCAGAGCGGACGGGGTGACGTTTTGCCAGCTTGCGCCGCCATTGCGCGAGATGTGGACAAGTCCGTCGTCGCTGCTGGCCCAGAAGAGACCCGCTTCGTGGGGCGATTCGCGGAAGCAGGCCAGGCTGCAATAGGTCTCCGCGCCGCTGGTGTCCCAGGTGATCGGCCCACCGGACGCGCCCTGTTTGGATGGGTCGTTGCGGGTGAGGTCCGGGCTGATCATCTCCCAATTCTGCCCCTCATCGCGGCTGCGCCAGACGTGATTGCCGCAGGCGTAGAGTACAGCCGGGTCATGGGGGGAGAAGTGGAGCGGGAAGGTCCACGGGAAGCGGTAGCGCATATCCTTCGGGCTGATGTCGCCGCCAGTGGCCTCCGGCCAGACATTGACCAGACGAATCTGGCCGCTGCGCAAATCGACGCGCTGCAAACTGCCCTGGCCGCCGGGGGACGAGCCGATGGCCCCCACATAGACAATCTGGTCATCCTTGGGGTCTACGGCAATAAAGCCGCTCTCGCCTGTGCCGGTGATCTCGCAGTTGCCCCAGCCAATGCCACCGTCTGCGCTGTCGTTGGGCACGCGCACGCTGGAATTGTCCTGTTGCGTGCCATAGACGCGGAAGGGGAAGTGGTCGTCCACGTCCATCCGATAGAATTGGGCGGTCAATTGGTTGTAGATGGTGCTGAAACTCGCGCCGCCGTTGAAGCTGACACACGCGCCGCCGTCGTTGCCCTGGATCATGCGCCGGTTGTTCTTGGGGTCGATCCAGAGGCCGTGGTTGTCGCCGTGGGGCGTGGCAACATCTGTAAAATTCTTGCCGCCGTCAACGCTCTTCCACATACCCAGATTGAGGATGTAGACGGTCTCGGCGTCCTGGGGGTCGGCGAAGACGTGCATATAATACCAGGGGCGCTGGCGCAGATCCGCGTTGTCGCTGACCAGTTGCCAGCTTGCGCCGAAGTCGTCCGAGCGGTAGAGACCGGGCGCTTCCTTCGCCTCCACCAGTGCCCAGACCCGGCCCGCCTGCGCTGGCGAAGCAGTCACGCCGATCTTGCCCAGTAGCCCACTCTGGGGCAGACCCTTGGCTCTGCTGATGTCGCTCCAGGTGTCGCCGCCATCTGTGGATTTCCAGAGGCCGCTGCCCGGCCCGCCGCTGCTCAGTTCCCAAAAATTGCGGTGTACTTCCCAAGTGGTGGCGTAGAGGATCTCCGGGTTCTGGGGATCGATGCTCAGATCCACCGCGCCCGCCCGCTCGCTCACAAAGAGTATTTTTTCCCAGCTTTTGCCGCCGTCGTTGGAACGGTAGACGCCCCGCTCCGCGTTCGGGCCAAAGGCGTGGCCCAGCGCGGCCACGTAGACCCGGTCGGGGTTTTTGGGGTGGACGCGCACTTTGCCGATATGCCGGGTGTCGGTCAGACCGCAGTGCCGCCAGGTGCGTCCGGCGTCGCTGGATTTGTACACGCCGTCGCCGTGGGTCACGTCAATGCGGATGGTGGATTCGCCCATCCCGGCGTAGATCACATTCGGGTCGGAGGGGGAGACGCAGAGATCGCTGACCGATGCGCTTTTGAGAAAGCCGTCGGAGACATTCAGCCAGGTAGTGCCAGCGTCGGTCGTCTTCCAGATGCCGCCCGCTACCGCGCCAAAATAGAAGGTCGCCACGTCAGTAGGGTCGCCGGCCACGGCGATCACGCGCCCGCCGCGCGCGGGGCCGATACAGCGCCAGCGCATAGCGGACCAGAAGGTGGGGTCAATTTGCGTTGTCATGGGGTTTGCTCCGTGTGGGGTGCTGAGATGCTGAGATGCTGAGATGATATAGAGATTTCCGGTTTTGATATTTTGCGTGATTTTTTTGGATACTCATATCTTACATAAGGTATTTCTGCAAACTGACCACTAGATAGGGGATGAATTTGAAAAAAGTAACTAAATACGGGATTTCTGAGATATACACAATAGTAGC
>CAMDEX010000180.1 GCA_945897075.1 Litorilinea aerophila | reverse complement strand
TGCGGGCTGAGGAAGCGCAAAACCGGGCCGCCCGCGCCGGCGACGGGCAGCCAGCCGTCTCCATCGGCTTGCAGGGCGACGCCATCCAACCGCTGATCCTGCGCGTCCACGCCGGCGACTGCTTGCGGGTGAGCCTGCGCAACGACTTGAGCGAGCAGCAGGCCAGCTTTCACCTGCACGCGGCCAGTCTGGTTTTGACCGCCACCGGCGCATCTGCCACTGCTGCCAACCCGGACAGTCTGGCCGCGCCCAGCCAGAGCGTCGGCTACGAGTGGTACATCCGCCCGGACGAGCCGGAGGGCACCCACTATTTCCACGCCCACGGCTTGGCCGAGCGGGAACTGACCAGCCACGGACTCTTCGGCGCGCTGATCGTCGAGCCATCGGGTAGCCGTTTTCTGAATCCCCGCACAGGCGCAGAGGCCGACACCGGCTGGGATGCGATTATCCAGACCCCAAACAGCGGCGACTTCCGGGAATTTGCCATTATTTATCACGAAATCGGCGACGAGCGCTACCGCCATCTCAACGCCCGTAGCAGACTGGTGGATCAGGTGGACCCCTATACCCGCGCCTATCGCCCCGGCGACCGCGCCATCAACTACCGCAGCGAACCCTTTCTCAACCGGCTGGCGCTGCAACAGCAGTTGACGGGCGACTTCGACGAATCCCTGGCCTATAGCTCCTACAGCTTTGGAGACCCGGCCACCCCTATCGCGCGCAGCTATCTGGGCGACCCGGCCAAAGAGCGGGTGATCCACGGCGGTTCGGAGGTCTTCCACGTCCATCACGTCCACGGCGGCTCCATCCGCTGGCCGCGGCAGCCCGGCCTCGTCTCTGCGCCGCCCGCCGGTTTGGAGAAAAACCCACCCCTGACGCTTCCCTCCGAACGGCTGGATTCCCAAGCCGTCGGCCCTGCTGAAACCTTTGATGTGGAACACGAATGCGTCAGCGGCGGCTGTCAGCAGGGCGCGGGGGACTATCTGGTGCATTGCCACGTGGCCCACCACTACCTGGCCGGGATGTGGATGATCTGGCGCGTCTACAACACCCTACAAAACGGCTTGGCCTCCACCGACAGCCTGCCGCCGCTCCTCGAACTGCCCGACAGGGCAGGGGCGACGCAGGCAGCGGTTACGTCGGAGGAGATAATAGATATTGGATATTGGGGATTGGGCAGCCCCGCCAACGCCCAAAGCCCAATATCCAATACCCAATACCTACTCTCCCAACTCCCTCCCCCCGGCGTTCCTGGCCCTTACGACGCTGCTGTGCTGGATTGGACGCGGGTGGGTGATCGGCTGCTCAACGAGCCGGAGACGGGCGCTGTCTGGCCGGGCTATGCGTCCGCCACACCCGGCGAACGTCCACCGATTCTTTTTGACCCGCAGACAGGCAGGCTGGCCTATCCTTTCCTGCGCCCGCATCTGGGCAAGCGGCCACCCTTTGCCCCCAACCACGGCCCCGCGCCTTTTCTGGAGCCGACAGCCAACGGCGCAGAACCGCCCGGCCCAGGCGAAAGCGGACCCACCAGTCTCTGCCCTGCGCCCAGCCGCAGTCAGCCCTATCAGATTCGCGCTGTGCCCGCCGCAATCGTTCTCAACGAGCGGGCGCGCGACGGTTCGCCGCTGACCGACCCCAACGGGGAATTGTTTGTGCTGGCCGAAGAAGCGGCGACGGTGCAAGCCGACCCGACGCGCCGCGTGCCGCTGGCGATACGCGCCAATGCCCAGGAGGATTGCGTCGATCTGCTCCTCGCCAACGAGCTGCCCGACAACCGGGCCAACCATTTCCTGAGCAAAATCAGCCTGCACATCCATTTTGTCCAGTTCGACGTGCAGGCCAGCGACGGCGTGAACACCGGCTTCAACTACGAGCAGACTGTGCGCCCCTACACAGTGGAAGGGGAGCGGCTGCTGCAGGATGCGCCCGCGGGCGCGGCGCGAGTGGAGATCAGCGCCACGGCGCGCTTCCAGCCCGGTGTGCTGGTGGCAGTGGGGCTGGACAGGGCCGACGGGCCGGAGGTGCGCCGTATCGCCGCCATCGAAGGGAACGCGCTGCTCTTTGACCGTCCGTTGCAGCAAGCCCACGCGGCCGGCGAAAGTGTGAGCGCTGAATTTGTGCGTTACCGCTGGTATCCCGACGCCCAGACCGGCACGGCCTATTTCCACGACCACGTAAACGCGCTGCGCTCCTGGCCGCACGGACTCTTCGGCGCGCTGATCGTCGAGCCGCCCGGCTCCACCTATCACGACCCGCAGAGCGGCAGAGCTTTGCGCAGCGGTGCGCTGGCCGACATCCACACCGACGCGGTCGTCTCCGCCGACATTCGGGGCAGCTTTCGCGAACTGGTACTCTTTGTCCAGGACGACAACCCGCGCACAAAAACCGACCGGGACAGCGGCGGCAGTTTCAATTTACGGGTAGAACCGTTGGCTCCCCGCGCCGCAGACCCAGCCCACTTATTCAGTAGCGGCGTTTTCAGCGAACCGGCCACGCCGATTGTCCAGGCCCATCTGGGCGATCCGCTGGTGATCCGCGGGCTGGTGGCGGGTACGAACGACGTACACACCCTGCGCGTGGACGGCCATTGGTGGCGCATCGAAGCCTTCGATCCGACTTCGCCCTGGACGAACAGCGTCCATCTGGGCATCTCCGAGCGGGCCGATCTCTACATTCCCGCCGCGGGTGGGCCGCAGCAGCAGGCGGGGGATTATCTCTACCGCAACGGGCGCACGGCCAAAGTGACAGCGGGCAGTTGGGGTCTGTTGCGCGTCTGGCCGCCGGGGACGGACGCAGAGAGCAGCCTGCAACCCCTGCCCGGTCGCACACCGATCACAACAACACAACCGATCTGTCCAACGAGCGCGCCTGTGCGCCGCTTTGCTGTGGCCGCAGTGGATTTCCCTTTGCCGATGCTGGGGGACGAACCGGGCAAACTTTTCATTTTGCAGGAGCAGAAGGCAGCGCTGCTTTCCGGCGGGTTGCCGCCCGAACCGCTGGTGCTGCGCGTTAATCGGGGCGATTGTCTAGCGGTGACGCTCACAAACGAGACAGAGGGAGGGCCGGTCTCCTTTTACGCCGACCTGCCCGCGGCCGCGGGGACGGGGCTGAATGTGGGGCGCAATCTGGGCGAGCAGACGGTTTTGCCCGGCGCAACCGGCGTCTACACCTATTACGCGCATCCGACTCTGGGCGAACGGGCCGCGCTGGTGCGCGACGGCGGCGATCCCCTGGCGAATCCCCGGCTGGGACTCTACGGCGCGCTGATTGTGGGGCCAACGGGCGCAGTCTACAGCGATCCAGCTACCGGCGCGGATATTTCCGCCGCGGCCAGTTGGCGGGCGGACGTCCGCCTGCCCGACGGTTCGGCCTACCGGGATTTTGTCCTTTTCGTGCAGGATGAGGATACGGTCATCGGCACCCATTTGATGCCCTATACGCAGCAGGTGGCGGGCGTCGTCGGGCTGAACTACCGCAACGCGGGCAAGTGGCGCGGCGACGGACTGCCGGTCACACCCCTGTTGGAAGCCTACGCTGGCGATCCGCTACGCATTCACCTGCTGCTCCCCTCCAGCGAGCAGGCCCACGTCTTCAGTCTGGAAAGCCATCGCTGGCCGTTGCAGCCAGGGCGGACGGGCAGCGATCTGCTAGACAGCGTGCAGGTGGGCGGGCTGGAAGCCATCACACTGCAACCGCTGGGCGGCGCGGGCGGGGAAGCGGCCCTGCCCAGTGACTATCTCTACGGCGATCACCGGCTGCCCTATCGCGAGGCGGGGCTGTGGGGGCTGCTGCGGGTCTATCCGGCCGGGCAGACGCGGGCGGGGTTGGCGGCGCTGCGCTGAATGACGCAGCGTCAGGCAGGTTGAGGCAGCGGAAGCGGCGGAAAGTGGGGCGCGAGTGCCAGATCGACAGAGAGAAAATCACTCACCGGTGGGGTGGTGACAACGGAGAGAGTGGCGAGCCAAAGATCATCCGGCAGGGAACGCAGGTTTGCCAGGGATACACGAAGCGGGCGGTCGCGATGGGCTGCCATCATTTTTTGAAAGCTGACAAACGTCAGGCCGATAGCACGCGGCGGCGCGCCGTTCGTCTTGCCAGTGTCCAGTCGCAAGAGGACATTATCGGTCAATTCAACGCCAGTGATTTGCTGACTACGCCCAAAGGAGACGTATAGCACGTCTGCGTCTTCGTCATAGTTGACAGAATAGGTAGGATTGTTAGTATTCATTGCCCCAGATGTTGAAAATATGCAGTCGTCACGAACTTCTCTTCACGGATTGAGCCATCCGGATTGACAGGCCACCGATAGCGCACACAGACAATCAGATGAGTATTCTGGTCCGACAGATTGAGAAACGACCGGAAGTACTGATATGCATTTGCATCGTAGCTATCCTGCCTTCGCCTGCCGCCCCGGATGGTCTCTCGAATCTGGTCAAAGTATGGCTCAACTTCGGGATGATTGTCTGGATCGATAATGTGTGTCCAACGCTCCCACGTGAGGTAGATAGCGTTTCCGTATCGATCTGCTTGCGTCCATGCTTTGCCATTGGTCACGGGAGGTTCTTACTGTTCTGGCTTGCTACAGATTGAAACATCTCAGTACGGATTATAGCATTTACTTCGTTCTGTCTCAAACCATCTATGGGACAATAAGGCACCGACATACGACCAGCGCTGTTGAGCAGAAGTGAACACTTTTTGGTCTGGAAAGTGAGCAGTCCAGGGGAGTATTCTACGGGCAGGTGTTCGACGATTCTACAATTCACACAGGAGACAACCGACGATGACAGCCAATGTGGAACGAACGTTGCAGGCGATGGAAGCCTGGGGTCGCCAGGATTTGGACGAGTACCGCACAATCTATCACCCGGACGCGGTGCTGCACGGCTTTGCGCCCCATCCGATTGGTGTGGACGCAGCGATCGAAGGCTATCGCCATTTTTTCGCTGGCTTTCCGGACATTCGCTTCGAGATTCTGGACACGGTTGCCGACGGGGAGAAGGTCGCCATGCGTTTCCGGGTGACGGGGACCCACAACGGGGAATTTCAGGGCATTCCCGCCACCGGGCGCAAGATGGACGTGCAGGGGATGACGATTCTGCACTTTGGCGACGGCAAAATAGTCGAACGTTGGAATCAATTCGATCAAATGGGGTTGATGCAGCAGTTGGGTGTGATGGGAGAATAGAGAATGCCCAGCAACGAATACCACTTTGTCACCCACTGGCGGGTGGAATCCACGGTCAGGGAAGTCACCGACATTCTCTCCGACGCGCCGGATCTGGTACGCTGGTGGCCGTCGGTCTATCTGGAGGTGAAAGAGCTGACTCCCGGCGACGCATCGGGGGTGGGCAAAGAGATCGGCCTTTACACAAAAGGCTGGCTGCCCTATACCCTGCGCTGGCAGTTTCGGGTGACGCAAATTTCGCCCAGCGGCTTTGCGTTGAAAGCGACGGGCGACTTCGTGGGCCGCGGCGAGTGGACTTTCCGCCAGGAGGGGACGACCGTCGCCATCACCTACGACTGGCGCGTGCAGGCCGACAAACCCCTGCTGCGCTATCTTTCCTTTGTGATGAAGCCGATCTTTTCGGCCAATCACATCTGGGCGATGCGGATGGGCGAGGAGAGTCTGAAACTGGAGATCGCCCGCCGCCGCGCATCCACGACGGCGGAGCGGGCAAAGATCGCTCCGCCGCCGGGACCGACCTTTGGTTTTCTGCTTCCCAGAAAATAGTCAGACATGCCAGGTTTTCTGAAACCTGGCATGTCTGCGGGATGCGCCCCTACATTTCCTTCTACTTTGACAGTACACGCGCCCTGTGATAGCGTACACCTACACAGGGCGCTTTTGCGCGTTTATCATTCACCCCCTTACCCGCAGCGCAACACGCCACCAAATCAACTAATCACCCAATCACCCAATCTTCCCTTCACAAGGAGTTGACCTATGCCATCCACCGCACGCGCAGTCTCTGTTCTGGGACAAGAATTTCAGATTCGCGAGTTTGCCGTACCCGACCCCGCGCCAGGCAGCCTGCTGCTGCGCCAGGAGTTGGGCGGCATCTGCGGCACAGATTTGCACAACTGGCAGAAGGGCATTGCCACAGAAACGCTGATGGGCCACGAATCCGTGGGCATTGTGGCCGGGCTGGGCAAGGGCGTCACAGAGGATTTCCTGGGCAATCCGCTCGCAGAGGGCGACCGGGTCGTCTACCACCCGCGCAACAGCGGGGTAGCCTACGGCTTCCGCGGGACAGACCAGCCCTTCAGCGGCGGTTTTTCCGAATACATTTATATGACCGACCCCCAGAACTGTTGGGTCAAATTCAACGGTCCCCCCAAAGTAGGCGTGCTGGCGGAACCCTTTGCGGTCGCCACCCATTCGGTCATGCGCTCGAAAATGGAGATTGGCGATACAGTCATCGTCCAGGGATCGGGCGCGATTGGGCTGCTCACCGCGGCCGCGGCGCGGGCCAGCGGCGCCGGCAAAGTCATCGTCATCGGCGGCCCACCCGAACGGTTGGAACTGGCGAAACGTCTGGGTGCGGATGTGACAGTGGACATCGGCGTCTACCGGGATGTGAAGGAGCGCCAGCGAATTGTCCTGGCCGAGACGCGCAAGAGTGAGGGCGCGGATGTGGTCTTCGAGTGCGCCGGCTTCCTGCCCGCTTTCCCCGAAGGGCTGGAATATGTGAAGACCGACGGCATTTTTGTCGAGGTGGGCCACTTTGTAGACATCGGCACGATTGCCGTCAACCCGAATCTGCACTTTTTGCGTCGCAATCTGCGGCTGGAAGGCATCTGGGGCAGCCGCTACAATCATTTCGTGCGCGGGCTGACTGTGCTGGAGCGCAACGAATACCCCTTCGCCGATCTGGTCAGCCACGTACTACCGTTGGAGGGCGTGGCTGACGGCTTCGAAGCGCTCAACGGCACCTATCAGTTGGATGGGGAGACGGTTGTCAAAATTGCGGTGAGCGGGGAGAGGTAGAGGATATTGGGTATTGGGTAGTCCGTTAGTAAGTAGAAACGTGAAGACGTGAAACGTGAGAGTACGTCACGACATCTCACGTTTCACGTTTCTACAGTCTACCTTTGGTATAAAGTGACAAGAAGATTATGGAAACGTCTGTCCCGCAGTCTGGTGGCATTCTGCGCAAACCACGCTTCAACCGTGTGGTTTGGGTCTGCGACGTCTTTGGTGTGTACTACCAGCCAGACTCTTCTCTGCTCATCCAAAGCGGAGTTGATCCGATCCATTGACGCGGAAGTGGTAACCCCTATTGTCTCGATAATGCCTTCGTCATAATAGTCATAGGGAATAGACATATATCCCGGTTGCAGTACCACCAGATCACCTGCCCGTCCCTGGCGCGCAAGGTAGGTAACGGCTTCGCGCCATTGATCTTTGGGGATTGCCAGGATATTGACAAGTGCAGCCAGCGCCGAAAGGATCAGAATGGCGGTCAGCAATCTCGTGTGCCTCCGTTTCCAGGGCCAGACCCAGGCAAATCCAATCAGGACAAAGGGCCAAAAGAGCGAGAGTTGCCGCTTCAAACTATAGCCGAGTGGAATGACTTCGAGTAGCAAAAGCAGAACAAAGAGGATGGCAACCACAAACTGGCTACTGGGGCGCAGACGCAGACGGTCGAGAGCATCTGCATAATGGCGAATGAGCCAATGCAATAAAACAAAACCGGCAGGCAGCAAGATCGCCAATGCGATTGCGCCAACAACCAGCGCCTGGGAATAGTCAATTCCCAACCGACTTTTCAGCAGCATCGCTACATAGGAACGGTCGCCAAGCAGCAGGTCCAGAAAGGTTGCGGCAGGCGGCGTGCGCAGCCAGGGCCAATAGCCAAGCAGGATGAGCGGCCAGGCAGCGAGCCAGAGGAGAAACCCGGATCTGGTGGCGCGTCGGGTGGCAAACAGACCAGCGCATAGTGCAATCTGTGCCAGAATCAGAAGCAGCGCGCTATAGTGGGTGTAAAGGGCGGCAAGCATAGAGACGACGAAGAGCACCCAATAGCGCCAGCCGCCCCCGCGCAACAGAATGACCGTTGTCAAAATGCTGCCCAGCCCCAATGCCCCCAGCAAGGCGTAACTGCGAAACTCCTGCGCATACCAGATGAGCAGAGGGGAAAGCGCAGCCAACCAAAGCGCAGAGATGGCTACTTCTGCGGAGAATAACTCGGAGGCAAGCCAAAATACGAGTACGACACTGATCGTTCCCAGTATAGCGGAGGGCAGACGCAGGAAAAATTCGTTTTGCCCAAACTGTGACCACCACTCGACAAACGCATAGAAAAGCGGCGGGTGGTATTGCTCGGAGCGACCAGCCCACAGATCCGCCTGTCCGATGGTTGCAATCCGCAAGCTGTTGGCTTCGTCCAGCCACAGACTTTTGTGTCCCAACAATAGGATGCGCAAGAGGAACGCACTGCTGATGGCGGCAATCAACAGAGAGCGAGTGGAGAAGCGCTCGAACAGAGAGACTCTTGACATTTGCTATAGACCTTCAGATAAAGATTTGCGCAGGAGGGGTGCCGGACGCCACAAGCGCGTTTGCGGATTGATGAACAGGTAGTAAATGGCCAACAGCCCGCTGTAGATCAACACACCGATGTAGACAATGAGGCTGAGTTGGCGCAGGGGGGGAAGTTCTTCTTGCATTAACCGTTGAATAAAAGGCTGGATTAGCACCAAATCATAAGCCAAAAAACTGAGCAGCGGAACGCAGGCCAGCGTCCAGTAATTGCGGTAGAGCGCATAGCCAAAATAGAAGGCGTCGCCAAGAAACATCCAGCCAAAAAAGATTGCGGTAGGAAATGGCAGATCCCAGGGGAAAAAGCTGATTTTGGCGTTTTGGGGGTACATAATGCCTACGCTTAAGAGCACAATGCCTATACTCAGCAGCACGACGATGAAAAGCATAAAAGAATAGCGAGCCAGCGGCGGCATTGGGCGAGTGTCTTCAATGGGAAGGCGTCGCGCCCAGAGAAACAAGAGAACGTTGATAATGGCAAACAATAGACAGAAGAGCGCCAGAGCCAGTGAGCCATATTGCTCGATACGCGCCAATCCGCCAAAGATGCTTATGGCCAATCCGCCCATCATTACGGTCAGATTCAAGCCACCGGCAGCCAGCCCAGCCATTTTGCCGGAAAGTCCGATCCAGAACATTCCGGCAGCAATTGCGGCCTGCATAGAGGCTATAAAGACAAAGGATAGTTTCTTATCGTCCCAAGCCCAAAATTCATTTACCCAGCCTATTTTGTTAAGAAACATATAGGCCAATACAAAAATTGAAAGTCCACCAATGACAAGAACAGCGCGCACAAAAGTATACATGGCTAAAATTGCTCCTTTGGGACTTAAGGCTTTTCCAGGCATTGGTCATCGTTTGGGCCACCGGTTGAAACCGGTGTCTGCTATGCAAAATCTGCTGAAGCAGGTTGACCGAGCCTCTGCTATGCAAAACCTGCTGAAGCAGGTTGACCGAGCCTACAGTGCGTTTCAACGCACTTTGCATAGCAGACGCCGATTTCAATCGGCGGGTCTGGCTGATAAATTGAACTGATCAGCACCAACAAAGTCGCGTTTGTTATAGGTTATGGTATGGGCACAGCGCGTCCGATATGATATGTCAGACCGCCCAATCTGTCAATAGATATGGAAAATTTCCCCAATGATCCAATTCCTCGACCATCCCCGCTGGCGCTCCGGCATTCTGTCGCCGCTGCAGACCGTTGATTATCGCAAACTCCTGGGCAGCAACACCCTCTGGTGGCAGGCGCTCTATATGGAAGTGCTGGTGGTGGGCTGGCTGGTCTTGGAGTTGACCGATTCGGCTTGGCTGGTGGCGGTTGTGGGCTTCTGCCGCTCGCTGCCCTTTCTGGTCTGCGGCAATCTCTCCGGGTTGATAGCAGACCGTTTCGGGCGGCGGCCCACAATTATTTGGATGCAGGGGATTACTTTTGCGGCTTACGCCGCCGTCGCCCTCCTCCTCATCACCGGGCGCATCGCCTACTGGCATCTGGTCGTCTCGGCGCTGGTGCTGGGCACATCCTGGGCGCTGGACTGGCCCAACCGCCGCGCGCTGGTGCCGGATATGGTGGGCAAGAGCCGCACAGTCGAGGCCATTCTGCTGGAAAATCTGGGCCAGAGCGTGGCGCGCACCCTCGGTCCTTTTATGGTTGGCTGGATTCTGGCTGTCTTTGGCTCCACGGGCAGTTTCATCACGCTGGCGGCCTTTTCCCTAATCGCTTTCCTTCTCCTGCTTAGCCTCTCCAAAGCGCCCCTGGCGCGCACGGTCATGCCCGACAAAACGTCCGTTCTCACCCAAATGCGCCAGGGGTTGAGTTATGTACGTCACAACCAGGCCATCCTCGCCATCGCCATCACCACCGCGCTGATGAACGTCTTTATCTTCTCCTACGGCAACTTTTTGCCCATCTTTGCCAAAGATATTTTGCAGCAGGGGCCGGTGGGGATGGGGATTCTGGGTGCAGCGTCCGGCGTGGGCAGTTTTGTCGGTCTCTATCTGGTCAATCTGCTGCGCAGCCGGGTGGGTTACGGCTGGATTTTTATGGTAGGCACCTTCGCCGAGTGTGTGGCGCTGATCTTCTTCGCCTTTAGCAACAACTACGCCTTTTCCTTTCTGATGCTGGCCATCGCCGGTCTGGGCCAGGCCAGCTTTGGCATTATGCAAAGCTCGATTGTGCTGATGGCCGCGCCGGACGCCATGCGCGGACGGGCGATGGGGGTCATTGTGCTGGCGATTGGGATAGGGCCGCTGGGCAAATTGCAGGGCGGCGCACTGGTGGAGTGGCTGGGCGCACCGCTGGGTATCGGTCTACAGGCGATTGTGGCGTCGCTGGCAATGGTGCTGGTGACGATCTTTCTGCCGGGCATCCGTCGTTTTGGCAACGGAGAAGCGGAACCGGATTAGGAGATTAGGGGATTGGGGACTGGGGATCGGTGATTAGGGATTGACGATTAGACCTTCTGATCCCAGTCGCCAGTCGCCAGTCGCCAGTCGCCAGTCGCCAATCCCTAGTCTCCAATCCCCTCACGCAAGCGCAGCGTCGATCATCTGCCGGATGCCGTATTGGGGTGCGTAGCCAAGTGCATTGCGGCTGGCGGAGAGATCGAACTCGTAGAAAGTGGGAGTTGCTTCCAGCAAACGTAGATCGATCAAAGGCAATCCCAGTTTGGCAGCCAGATAGGGAACGGCTTCGTCCCAGGTAAAGGGAGTCGGCGCAGCCAGTTGGAAGGTGCCGCCCACGGCCTGGGGTTTGCCGATGGCGGCCAGAAAGCCGGCCACAATGTCGTCGGCGTGGGCGATGTGCTTTTTGTAGGGTCGCCCATTCCCGTCACGGGCGATGAGCAGTGTGCGCGGGTTGTCGGCAAGCGCGGCCTGCAACTGGGCATAGACAGCCTGGGCCGCGGGGCTGCTTTTCCCCGCATAGGCTTTGGCATAGTGCGCGGCGTAGAACTGCGACCAGTCGAGGATTTCTCTGCCGCCCAGTGTCATGGCAAAGCGGAAAATCGTCACGGGCAGGTGCTGGTTGCGCAGATAGCCCCGGCAGAGATCCTCGCCCAGCAGCTTTGTCAGCGCGTACATCCCGCCAGGGGCCAGGGGAAAGTCGTCCTCACGGATGGGGTCGGGGATGCCAGCAGGCAGGTATTTGTCATAGAGCGCGTCGCTGCTGGCAAAGAAGAAGTGGCGCAGCGTGGCAGCATTGGCGACCGCCGCTTCCAGCATCAGAAAAGTGCCGCGCACATTAATTTCAAAGTAGTCGTCGTTGGTGAAAGGGCCGCCCGCCTGGAAAGCCGCGCCGAGATGACAGACCGCTTCCATCCCGGCTACGGCCCGCTGCACGTCGTCGGCGTTGACCAGCGATCCTTCCACCAGTTCGATGGGCAGACCGGCCAGCCGTTCCACTGCCCGGTCCTGCGGCCAGACCAGCCCGCGCACGTCGTGACCTGCTGCCACCAGCGCGCGGGCCAAATGTGCGCCGATGCGCCCTGTGATGCCTGTGATGAGA
Organism: Litorilinea aerophila; assembly: GCA_945897075.1. Classification (GTDB taxonomy): domain Bacteria; phylum Chloroflexota; class Anaerolineae; order Caldilineales; family Caldilineaceae; genus JACQGT01. Next base: position 2,080 of record CAMDEX010000180.1, on the reverse strand, counting down.
GTTTTCAAGTCTGCCTCCGGGGTGGGGAAGGTATTGGGTATTGGGTATTTCGTAAGTGGTGAAACTTTCTGCGTTTGGGCTTTGTTGGTGAGGTTACTACAAAAAGCCAAAAAGCGCACACCGCGGCTGAGCGGTGTGCGCTTTTTGTTGGACTCGCCTATGCTTCACTTACGGTCGTTCAATGAAAGCCACGCAAAAGTCCCGGCTACTGACCAACCATTTGCGTCATCCTCTCATTTGCGGTCATGTGGCTGCCGTCCCTTATCTTTGCACGTTTGGCAAATAGACCGCCGCCGCGGTTGATGTACCTGTCGGCGTGGGCGTCGCAGTGGGCGTCGCAGTCCTGGTCAGTGTTGCTGTGACCGTCGCTGTGCTGGTCGGCGTGCCAGTGGTCGTGGGCGTCGCTGTGACCGTTACGGTGCTGGTCCGTGTTGCTGTGGCCGTCGCTGTCGCAGTGGTAGTCGTCGTCGCTGTCGCTGTCGCTGTCGCTGTCGCTGTCGCTGTCGCTGTCGCTGTCGCTGTCGCTGTCGCTGTCGCTGTCGGTGTGACCGTCGGCGTAACAGTAGCTGTCGGCGTAGTCCCTGGCTGGCTGGCTTTCCAAACTTTGAGAAGCTGGCGCAGCGCCTCTGGCGGGTTTTGGGGAGCGGTCTTGCCCTTCTGGTCGAACTCGCTCAGGCCGTGGCAGGCGGCACAGACCCGTACTTCGCCGGGCTGGAATGTGAGCCAATAGCGCTCGCGCACGACACCCGTCCCCTCGCCGTCGGTCAATTGCCAGCTCATCGCACGCCGGGCCGGGACAAAGGCCGCCATCGAGCCATCCGCGGCGATCTCCACACTGGACTGCACATCGTCGTCCAGCGTATTGGCTGCCAGGGCTGCCGGGTCGTGCATAAATTGGGCCAAGACCCGCCGTCCCGCCCGAGGCTCAGAGCTGCCGTAACTCAGCCAGCGCAACTGATCCGCCTGGAAGAATTGCATATAAGCGATTTCATAGACCTTCCCCGGCTTGCCGATTGTCTCCGCACCGCCACCGCGCACACGCAGATTGAAGGGCTGTTGGGTGTCGAAGTCGTCGCGCACAGTCACATTGCGGCTGACGGCCAGGGCCAGATTACGCTGGCGCATAAAGTCCTGTAACTGGGCCAACGCCACCCCTTCCTCGTTGAAAATCTGCTGCTCCGGCGCGGAGAGGGGCGTAGTCAGCCGGGGCGGGCGGACACGGGCGCGCACCTCCACCGGCTGCAACTCCCAGAGCGGCCCGCTGTAAGTGACCTTCTCATCGGGGTCCCAGAAGCTGATTGTCTCGCTGATGGCCGTTGTGATCTCTGCCCCAGCGACAAAGATGCCGTCGCCCCGATCAGCCACAAAACGCAGACGAAAATCGTAGCGCGAACGGGGATTGGTGCGGCTACCGTCGTTGCGATCTTCGCGCGTCTCCGCGGTATGGGTGGCGATCAGCCGCCCGTCCGACAGATAGACTGGGTCGCGATAGAGACCGGAGTGATCAGCGCTGGGGGTATCGCTGGGCGAAGATGTAACCCGATGGGTAACGTAGACGACGGCGATGTGGTCGGCGTCGGTGGTGGGGGGCGCATCCAGATAGATAATCTGCCCGGCGGCGTGGGTCTGGAATTCGGGCGCATCTACCCCGTAATAGCGGCCAGGGATGTTCGGGTTTTCGCGAATCTGCAGGAAGTTGAGGATACGGTTGGGGTTGAAACGGCTGTACTGACCGTAATAGTCATCCAGATTGGGGTCATCGGTCAAACTGGCGGGGATGTAGCCGTGCAGTTCGTGGCGGCCCAGGTGGTTGAGTACTTCGCTCTCTGTGCCGTCTTCGTTGATCGTCCAGGGGAAAAAGTGGTTGAAGGTGTGGCCGCGCAGATTGGTCCCCACCACCTCGCGGGCAGAGCGCGGTTCGGGGTAGACCTCGGCCCGGCTGGCCAGCGGCACAGAATTGGCGGCCTCGCTGCTGTAGTTGAAGGTGCAATAACCGCAGGTGCCACCGTTCGCCTCCTCGGCGTTGTCCCCATCGGCCTGCTGGTCACGCTGCAAATGATCCCACTGGGTAAAGATCACC
>CAMDEX010000179.1 GCA_945897075.1 Litorilinea aerophila | reverse complement strand
AGCCGACGGGCGCAGCAAGCAGCGCCCCTACAAATGTTATGAGCATCCTGCAACCGCACCCAACCGAACCGCAACGCGTGGGCCGCCGTGAACACACGGCGGGCCGCCGTGAACACACGGCTGCTTTTTTGATCGCCGCGCTGCTCTTTGCCTGCTATCTGCTCACCTATACCGGTATAATCCAGAGCAGCGACGGGCTGGCGATGTTTGCCACCACCGAAAGCATCGCGCGCCGGGGCGAAACGGATGCCAACCAGCTTCTCTGGATGGGTCTGCAACAGGGCAGCTTCGGCCCGGACGGGGAACTCTACAGCCGCAAAGGGCTGGGGATGACGCTGCTCGCTTTGCCTCTCGTCTGGTTGGCCCGTCTTTGGCCCGCGATTGGCCTGACCCAAACCGCGCTGCTCCTCAATCCTCTCCTCACCGCCTGGACGGGCGCTCTGCTCTACCTGGCTGTGCTGCGTCTGGGGTGGAGTCGTTTTACGGGTATCGCCACCGCTTTGGCCTATGGGCTGGCGACGCTGGCCTGGCCTTACACCCAGACATTCTTCAGCGATCCGATGGCGGCCTGGGGGCTGTTTGCCGCGCTCTATTGGCTGCTCGCCTTTCAGCAGGAAAAGCACAAACACATTCTGCTCTGGGCCGGTCTGGCCTGGGGGCTGGCCTATCTCTCGCGCTCCATCAATCTGGTCACGCTGCCGGTCTACGGGCTGGCATTGGCCGCGCTGTTGGCGGAGGGGAGGGGATTGGGGATTAGCGATTGGGGATTGGGAAGACGTTCTTCCAATCTCCAATCCCCAATCCCCAATCCCCAATCTCCAATCTCCAATCACCTGCGCGAATGGATCCTCTTCGCCGCCCCCATCCTGGCCGCGGGTCTGCTGTCGCTCTGGTGGAATTGGCTGCGCTTCGGGAATCCTTTTGACAGCGGCTATGTGGAGAGCGAAGCCTTCAACGGCGATTGGCTCTTTGGGTTGGTCGGTCTGCTCGTCAGCCCAGGGCGGGGCATTCTCTGGTACAGCCCGGTACTGCTGATTGTTCCGCTGGGGATTGGCTGGTATTGGCGACGGGCGCGCTGGCTGCTGCTCAGCAGTGGCGGGGTCGCGCTGCTCTACTGGCTGCTCTATGCCAAGTGGTATATGTGGCACGGTGGCTACAGTTGGGGGCCTCGTTTCCTCGTGCCTGTCTTGCCCTTTCTGATGCTCGTCTCGGCCCCGGTCTGGCAATCGGTTTTCGTGGAAGATCGCTGGGGACGGGTGGGCCGCCTGCTGACGACGACGCTGCTGCTGCTCTCTCTGGCCGTGCAATGGCTGGGGATGCTCATCCCCTTTGCGCTGGTGCAGGATTGGCTGGACCGCACGGTCAAACCCCTTTTTGCGCCGGAAACCTTCACCCAACTGGCCTATTCGCCTCTCCTGCGCCAGTGGGATTTTGTCAACAGCGATTCGATTGTCTTTGCCTGGTGGCGGTTGGGCGACAGCAGACCAGATTGGCTCGCGCTGACTCTACTGCTGGGTGCGCTGCTTGGCGGCAGGCTGCTGCTGGGCCGCTCGTTGCGCCCGGAGGAGGAAGCAGGAGAGCGAGTGCCTGTGGCCCTCTACGCAGTTGCCCTGGCATTGGTTGTACTGGTGCTGCTTGTACGTTTTCAACTCCCGGCCAGTGGGCTGGAGAACGGCGCAGCCGCCGCCCAGATCGCCGCGGGGGAAGAGCCGGGGGATGCGATTCTGCATCTGCGCCCGCTGGAGACGCAGAACTTTGCCAATGCGTATCACGGCCAACTGCCTGTCTACGGCCTCTTCCCGGTGGACGAACTTTCGCCCGCCAACAGCCGCCTGCTCGACGATCTGCTGCAACGCTATCACCGGTTGTGGGTTCTGCCCGACTTTGCGCCGCCGGAGCAGTCGGGCTGGGAGCGCGCGCTGCGCAGCGCAGTCTTTCTGCTGGCCGACAGCACAATTCCACCCGATGGCCGGCGGCTGGTTCTCTACGCCGCAGCCCAGGAACAGCCATTGACCGAGCGGGGAGTGGGTATCCGTTTTGGTGCTCCGGCCTGGGTGCGGCTGAACGGCTACGGTCTGCCCAAGCAAGCCACCCCCGGCGGCAGCCTGCTGGTGGCGCTGGAGTGGGAGAGTCTGCGCCCGGTTGACAAAGACTACCGGGTCTTTGTCCATCTGTTGGACAGCGGCGGCACGAAACTGGCCCAGCGCGACGGACAGCCCGTACTCTGGCTGCGGCCTACCAGCGGTTGGCAGCCCGGCGAGCGCATTGTGGATCGCTACGGTCTGCTGCTGCCAGCGGATCTGCCACCGGGTGACTATCGCGTGGCTGTGGGTCTCTACGATCCCGCAACGGGCGAACGCCAGCCCAGCAGCGCGGGGCCAGGCGATTTTGCGATTCAATTGGGGCCGGTGCGGGTGGGGGGAGAGTGAGACAGTTATCAGTAGGACAGTGAATCAGTGAGGATCGGCGATCAAATAATTTTTGGCATCAAGAAATGCAGTCAGTGATGCCATCGGTTATTCAAGATCCAGCTCTTGATCATACGCAGCAAGTTCATCAAGCGCAGCGGAGCGTGCCGTATAGCGTCGTTGTTTATAGGCCAGTACATCGTGCAAACGGATACGGCGGCGCGTCCCCACTTTGTGGAACGGGATCGTGCCATTTTCTAGGATATGCACCAAAAAGGGCCGCGAGACATTCAAGATATCAGCCGCCTCTTGTGTGGTAAGTTCTGCTTGCGTGGGCATTAATGTTACAGCATTGCCCTGCGCCATTTCAGCAAGAATCTGCACCAGCAAATGTAACGCCGCCGCCGGCATGACAAGCACCTCGCTCGGTTCGCCATTGGCTAGAATCTGCAACTGATATTCCGTAGCTTTGCCAACGAATGCAGCCAGGCTGCTGCTACTGTTCTGAGCAAGCAGCGCCTCGCTCTTACTGGACTTAACTGCCGGGGTGGTTTGTAAGTAGCGGGTACGTATTGCAATTCCTTCCTTTCTATTTGTACCTATTGTACTTACTATAATACCATGCAAGCGAAATAAACGAAAAGAACGAAAGGAACGAAAAGCGAACGGTAATCAGTAATCAGTAATGGCGTCTCTCCACTGATAACTGTTCACGGTTCACTTCCTCTTGGGGGGAACAATGCGGGTGATTGCGGGCAGTGCGCGGGGGTTCAAATTGCGGTCGGTGCCGGGGGATTCCACCCGGCCCATCACCGACCGGGCCAAAGAATCGCTCTTTTCCATTCTGGGCGATTGGGTGGCGGATGCGCGGCTGCTGGACCTCTTCGGCGGCAGCGGCGCGGTGGGCATCGAAGCGTTGAGCCGGGAGGCCGAGTTCGTCCAGTTTGTCGAACGCAACCGGCAGGCGGTGGAGACGATCCGGGCCAATCTGACCCACTGCAAAGTGGCTGAATACGCCCAGGTTTTGCAAGGGGATAGCTTCGCCTTTCTGGAAGGCTACCGGGGCGATCCCTTCGACATTATTTTCATCGCGCCGCCCCAATACAAAGAACTGTGGAGCCGGGCGCTGTTGTTGGTGGACAGCCGCCCGGAGCTGCTGGGCGATGACGGCGTTGTGGTCGTGCAGATCGATCCCAAAGAGGATACGCCCATTGCCCTGCGCCATCTGGTGGAATACGACCGCCGGCGCTATGGCTCTGTTCTGTTGCTGTTTTATGAGAAGGAGCTAACGGCTGAAACGTGAGGCGTGAAACGTGACCCCCTGCGTACCTGCGTTCTCATCCCAACAAAAAAGACCGGTGGTTCTGTGACAGAACCACCGGTCTTCTCACGTTTCACGTCTCACGCTTCACGCTTCACGTTTCTGCGTTATTCGGCAGCCAGCGCAAAGTAGACCACTTGGCCCGCTGCGGCGTCAGCTTCCACAGAGAGAGTGGTGCTGGTCTCGCCGCCCAGCGTATAGCCGGGGATTTCGTCCACAGAAACGGTGTACTCACCGACGGCCAAAGCCGCGAACAGAGCGCCGCTTTCCGTGCTGTCCAGACTGATGGCCTCACCCGCGGCCGGGGTCAGCGTAACCGCGGCACCCACCAGCGCGGTTTCGCTGTCATCCAGTGCGCCATCGCCGTTGGCATCCACAAAGAGGATGACCTGCACGGCATCCGCAGCCAAGTCCGTGTGAGCAGCCACGGCAGGTGTCACGCGTGCGGCAATGGGAGACGCCGTGGCAGGCGCTGCCACGGCGGGCGCTTCCACTGCGTTCACCGGTGCGGCGGCCGGCGCAGCGGTTGTGTTCATCTCGGACAAGGCCGCAGCCAGCGCAGCCGTGAACGCGTCAAAGTTCTTGCGCGTCACATCCAGCGCGGCCACAGATTCGTCCAGGCTGTCCATGCGCCCGCCCTGTGCAACCATCGCCGAATTCAGCGCTGCGTCCAGGTCGGTCAGGCTGCTCTGCAATTGGCTGATCACACCCGCTTCGCCTTCTAGTGCGGCCAGGCGAGTGGCAACCGTCTCCACATTCTGGTTGACTGCGCCCACATTCTCATCCACCCGCGTCAGGCTGGCTTCGATAGCGGTCAGTCTGGCCGGATTGGTGAAGCGCAATGTGCCGCCGTTCAGGATATAAAGAACGAGCAGTGTGGCCAGGACGCCGATAATGGCCCCGCTGATGGCAGAAATGTAGGCTTCCAACGATTCGTCAGCCTCTTTGACGCTGTATTCCAGCTTCGGCGGTTTTTCCACCTGCGCCTCGGCGTGGTCGGAAAGAGGGGACTGCTTCATCGTCAGATGTTCTTGCTGTACGCTCATAATTCTCCTTTTTGCTGTTGCATACGAACCCACCTTTGGTGGGAACTCACTCTATCCTATTCAAGCATAGACGCTGTCGGTTGTTCGCTAAAAACGTCTCTGCATCGAATAGGATATATCCGAATTTTCTTACAAAGTATATGACGCCCACGCAGAGAATCTGTCAGACGCTCTCGGTTGGCAACCGAAGAAGCAACCCGCTCTCTTTCGTGAACTTTATCACATACTTTGTCTGTCTATCATAGCGGGTAGCGTGGCTGTGCGTCAAGTCAACTGGACTACAGTTTGTATACGCTTCTTCTGCTTTTCTCCTACCCGTAGAAGTGGCGGGGACTTCTGGCTACGGATGATCTCAACTCCCCGCCACTTTCCACGACAACGGGCGCGCGGGCTATAATGGACGCAAGAGTACAACGCACGCGCAGCAGATGGCACACGATGGCAGAAAAGCAGACGCAGGCCGAATCGGTGGTGGACTTTCTGCTTTCAGCGCACGCGGCCGAGACCCTGGCGCTGCTGGCCCAACGGGAGTTGGCAAGCCACAACCAGCTATCCCTCTTGACTGCGTTGCGCGTTACCTTTTCAGCGGAGCAGGCAGCCGATCTGCTCACGCTGGCGACGACGCGGCAACGGGCTGCTGCCAAATTTCCCGACGCGGCCCGTCTCTTTTTTACGCCAGAAGCGTTGGAACAGGCCACGGCCTGGCCGATTGCCCAACAGCGGGCCGCCCATTTGTGCAGCCACGCCCCCCCCGGCCCAGTCCTGGATTTGGGCTGCGGCATCGGCGGCGATACACTGGCCCTGGCCCGCCAGCGTCCGGTCATCGCCTACGAGAGCGACCCGTTGCGGCTGCGATTTGCCCAGGCCAACGCCGCTGCGCTGGGCCTGGCCGGGCAGGTCGAATTTCGTTTGGCCGATTGGACGGTCGAACTGACCGCAGATCGCTTGCCCCCCGCCGCGGCCGCCTTTGCCGACCCGGCCCGGCGCGCCGAAGGGCGGCGTCTCTTTGGTCTGGAGCAGATGATTCCGCCCCTCTCGCTGCTCTTGCGCTTACAGGCGCGCATCCCCGCACTGGCGGTGAAGGTGGCCCCCGGCGTGGCCGATAACGAAATTCCGCCCGGCTGCGCGGTGGAATTTATCAGCCACGAACGGACCTGCAAGGAGGCTATACTCTGGTTCGGGCCGCTGGCGGAGGGGGGCGGGCGGCGGGCGTCGGTCTATGACGGGGCTGGTTGGCACACAATTGAGGCGTCGCTGGTTGCGCCGCCGCTCGGCGTACTGGCCGTCGGTCACTATCTCCACGAGCCGGACCCGGCGGTGATCCGGGCAGGCCCCTTTGCCGAACTGTGCGCGATGCTGGACGCCCATCTCTTTGATCCGCAGATCGCCTATCTGGTGGGGCCGCGCCGGGCCGAGGGGAATGGGGCAGCGCCCTTTGTCCAAAGCTTTCTGATCGAAGAAATTCACCCATTCAGCCTGAAAATTCTGAACCGGCGTTTGCAGGCGCTGGGCGTCGGCCAGGTGGAATTGAAACGCCGGGGGCCGCCCATCGAGCCGGAGTCCTTGCGTCCACGGCTGAAGCTGGTAGACGGGGGGCGGCCCGCTGTGGCGATTCTCACCCGCCGCGGGGACGCACGGCTGCTCTTGCTGGCGCGGCGCGTTTGAGAAGAAATGACGACGGACCACTGACCGCAGACCGCGGGGAATTGGCCACGGGTGCAAGGACGCAATGGATTCTACAAGAATACCAACTTCGGAAACCGATCTGATCCCCCTGGCGCGCCAGATGGGCCAGGCGCTGGCACGGGCCGGGCTGCTGGTCGCCACCGCGGAGAGCTGCACGGGCGGGCTGGTCGGCCATCTGATCACGGAAATCCCCGGTTCGTCGGGCTGGTTTCTCGGCTGTGCGGGGGTCTATAGCAACGCAGCCAAAGAGCGGCTGCTGGGTGTCCAGCACGCCACGCTGCTGGCACACGGCGCAGTGAGCGCGGAGGTGGCCCAGCAGATGGCCCAGGGCGCGCTCTCGCTCTACGGCGCGGATGTGGCCGTGGCTATCACCGGTATTGCGGGACCGGGCGGCGGCACAGCCGAGAAGCCCTCCGGGCTGGTCCATCTGCACCTGAGCGCCACCGACGGCAGCCAACGGGCCGAGCGGGTCGTTTGGACGCTGGATCGCAGAGGAAACAAATTGCTCAGCGCGCAATTGGCGCTGCAAATGTTGTGGGAGTTTGGAGTTCGGAGTTAGAGGTGGCAGGTGGAAAGTGGCAGGTGGCAGGTGGCGAGTTGCCACCTGCCACTTTAGAAATTGGAGAAACTGCGTGACAACCCAAGTACTTGTCGAAGAAGCTGTGCGTGTGCTGGTGCGGGTATTGCCGTCCGGATCGGTGCGCCCCACCTCTTTTGTCTGGCGCGACCAGACCCGCGATGTGTCGGATGTGGGCCGCCAGTGGGAAGAACGGGTGGAGGGGAAGAGCCTGCGCTGCTTTTTGATTAGGGCCGTGGACAACACCCAATACGAGCTGCGCTGGGATCCTGCCGCGGATCGTTGGACACTGCACCGGGCCTGGCTCAACAATCTGGTGTAGAGTAAAAAAGAAAGGGACGCAGATTTTCATGATCTGAATTGATCTGCGCTGATCTACGAATCACAAACCGAGTTTCTGACAGAAACTCGGTTTGTGGATGACAAAGATACCTATGAATACCCAACACTCTCATCTGGCCCAACTGAATATCGCACGCATGCGCTTTGCGCTGGACGACCCGCGCATGGCCGATTTTGTGGACGGTCTGGCGCGGATCAATGCCCTGGCCGATGCGACGCCCGGTTTTGTCTGGCGCTTGCAGAGCGAGAGCGGCAACGCCACCGACATCCAGGCGTTTGACGATCCCTACCTGCTCGTCAATATGTCCGTCTGGGAATCCAGCGACGCGCTGCGCGCTTATGTCTATCGCAGCAAGCACGCCGACTTCCTGCGTCGGCGTAAGGAGTGGTTCGTGGCGATGGAGACGCCCATGCAGGTTCTCTGGTGGGTGGCGGCCGGTCACATGCCGACTGTCAGTCAAGCCAAAGAACGGCTTGAGCATCTGACTATCCACGGCCCTACACCCCAGGCATTCACCTTTCGCGCCGCCTTTCCCCCCCCGTGCTTGTAATCTATTCTGCAATGTTCAACCGCTACTCTGTATCTGCCATGCCTGGGACAACGGCGGGGCGATGATTCAAACTGGCCGAGCTTCTCGGCTGTCAACACAACAGGAGTAAAATTCGATGAGTGACCTCGCCGGAATGGTGATTGGAATGCTGGGCAGCGGTGAATTGAATCAATTGAGCAGCCAGTTGGGCACCGACTAGGCCAGCACGCAGAAGGCTGTGAGCGCGGCTGTGCCAATGCTGTTGAGTGCGCTGGGCAAGAACGCTGCCTCGCCGCAGGGTGCGCAGGCGCTGCTGGGTGCGTTGAGCCGGGATCACGACGGCAGCGTGCTGGACAATGTGGGTTCGCTGTTGGGCAGCGGTGCCCTGGGCAAAGAGGGCACAGCCATTCTCGGCCACGTCTTGGGCAACAAACAGGGCGCTGTGGCCGCGGGTATCGGCCAGGCCAGCGGTCTGACCGCGGACACCAGCGGTCAATTGTTGGCGATGCTGGCCCCGCTGGTCATGGGCAGCCTGGGCAAGACCCAACGCCAGGGCGGGCTGGACGCCGAAGGGCTGGCTTCTATGCTGGGCGGACAGCGCAAACAGGCCAATGCCGGGCTGGGTGGTCTGGCCGGTCTGTTGGATATGGACGGCGACGGCGATATGACAAACGACGTGATGAAGTTGGGGTCGAAGTTGCTGGGCGGGCTGTTCGGGTAGAGCAGAGAGCGGACGCACAGTAGAAAAAGGGGTCATGCGCAGCAAACTGCGCATGACCCCTTTGTTTTGCCCTGCAAGGAGCTCCTGATCTTTTGCCGGAAGCATCCAACCCCCGACGAGGTGTCCCTATTGCGCCACGCGAAAGCCGATATGCTCCCGACGCCGTGTCGGATAGCTCAGGCTGCGCATGGCACAGCGCACAAAGTCTGCGCTGGGGCTGGCAAACGAGCCGCCGCGCAGCACGCGCTGGACGTTCGTTTGCGCATTTTCGCGCCCATCCGCGGCCGTATAGGGATAGGGCGCATAGGCGCTGCTCACCCATTCCCACACATTGCCCGCCATGTCCAGCACGCCGTAGGGAGTTGCGCCGCGTGGGTAGTGGTCAACCGGCGTGGTGCTGGTACGCTTGCCCGTGCGCCGGTAGTTGAGCCGCGTCCGATCCGGCGGCGCATTGCCCCAGGGATAGATGGCCGCGCCCCCCGTTTTTGACAGAGGACCGCGGGCGGCCTTCTCCCATTCGGCTTCGGTGGGCAACCGAACACCCGCCCAGCGGCAAAAGGCTTGCGCATCATACCAATCTACATGGGTCACCGGATGCTGCGCCAGACTCGGCGGCAGAGCGTCGGCGAACCAATGCGCTGGCGCAGGATGTCCGGTCGCCTGTACAAACGCGGCATACTCTCGATTGGTCACCGGCGTCTGTGCGAGGCGAAACTCGGCCACCTCCAGCGTATGTTGGGGCAATTCACTGGGCAAAACCGCACTGCGCGCTGACGGGGGGCCACTGCCCAGCAAAAATGAACCGGCGGGGATCGTCACCCAGTCGAGGCGTAGGTCGGATTGGGTTTCCGACTGGGCATCTGTGGCGGCCACACGAAAGCCGATGTAAACATCACGCGCGCCAGCCACCATTTCGTCGCGCGCCGCGCAGCGAATCTGGCGCAGGTCGTGGTTGTAGGAGCCACCGCGCACGACACGCGTTCCGGGCGCGCTCAGACTCTCACGCCCGTCATCCGGGCGATAGGGATAGCGCCGAAAGAGGCTGTTCGTCCACTCCCATACGTTGCCGGCCAGGTCGAGTACGCCATACGCGCTGGCCCCCAATGGGAACGTTCCCACGGGCAGCACACTTTGGCTGGCCGGCGCCACCCCTTGCGCCTGCCCATTGAAGTGACAGCGTGTGCCATCCGGCAACGCATCGCCCCACGGCCACCAGCGACCGTCCTCCGACCGCGCCGCTTTCTCCCATTCCGCTTCGCTGGGCAAACGCACACCTGCCCAGGCGCAGAAAGCCTGGGCATCGTTCCAACTGATGTATGTCACAGGGAATTGTTCTGTCCCGGCCGTCGGTTGCCCATCCAGCCAATGGCCGGGTGCGGGGTGGCGGGTGGCGAGTACAAAGCGCTGGTATTGTTGGTTGGTGATGGGCACACGGCTGATGCGAAATGCCGCCAACGCAAGCTGCTGCTGTGGGCGTTCGTTGGCAAAGGGTGGCGCGGCGTCGCGAGGATCGCTGCCCATGCAAAATGGCCCCGCGGGGATCGTAATCCAGATGGGTTTGTCTATCAATTGCGCACCTCGCGGGTACAGCACTGCGTAAATCCTTGCACGCTTCCAGCTTCCCGCCGGTCACGGACCGGCGCTGAACAGCCATTGTGGGGTTATTTCCGCCGAAACTGTATTCGTGTCTCGTCACACATCATTTGATAGGTAGGGGCGCTATTTGATAGGTAGGGGCGCTGTTTGCTGCGCCCGGTAGTACACCGGACGCAGCAGGCAGTGCCCCTACGAAATTCCCATCGTTTGATGATTGACACGACACTAGCGTACTGCCACAGGCAGGAAAACCTCGTACAGGGAGATCAGCACAGAACCATCCTGGGCTGTCACCGGAAGACTTTGACCGCTATTGCTGCCGCTGGAAACGCCAGGAATCTGGGAGAAGTGCAGGAGTGTCTCCCGTTTTCTATCGTCGGACAGGGCTGCTGAAGTAAGTTGGACGCCGTCGACAGCAATAGCTGTCGGTATAGACGGCGATAGATCGCTGCCGCGTCCCTGCGCGTTTGCCGGCATTGACCGCGCCTGGAAGGTGAGAGTGGCAATCAGGCCGTCTGGCAGCAAAGAGACGGGCGGCGCAATGTCGCCCACAAAGACGCCAATTCTCCCTTCCCCTGCCCGGTGGGTGATCGAAAACGCGAACGATTCCGAAAGGGCGAAAGCGACGGAATCAGCAACCCCGTTGCCGTTCCCATCCGCCGTATCGAAGCCCAGCCAGGATTTGTCGAAGTCAAGAGTAAAGGCAGTGGCTGCCACAGGGTTGCCATTGGCGCTGAAGTAGATGGGTATCTTGACTGTCTGGTCCAGATCAACCGTGATTCCTGTGGATATGTAGACTGTAGCGCCAAGCGCCGGGCTACGCAGATGGGTGGGCGAAGCCAAGCACGTTTGTGGACCGCCGGCGCTGATCAACGCCGTGCAAATGACATCGGCCGCGCCGATACGAGTGTCCTGATTGGCATCGGCGCCCACTGGGCTGCCAGGGAAAGCGCCGCCGGGCGCGTCCAACCAGAACACGCCATCCCCATCGAAGATCTCCTGTGTACAGGCAGCGATGTCGTCGTTATCAACCTTCCCATCGCCGTTGCCATCGCCGGGCCTCCCCCATAGGATTCTGACGGAGCCATCTACACCTTCCCCGGCAACCTTCTTCCCGCCACCGTCGCGGAAGGAAAGGGGCGGGTGCGCGGCCAGGGGCAGCGGCACAAGGATTTGACCGCCCCGGGGCGGCTGGCAGGTGGCTGTGAAGTTGACTGAAAGCAGCTTGCCATCCGCCAGCGACGCGAAGGGAGCGGAGCGATCTGCGATCTGAACGATCAGTCTTTTGCCCCCCGCGTCGTCCGCCAGTGTCACCGTCCGGCTGTACGCGTCGGTCAAAGCGAAGACGACCGCGTCGGGAATCCCGTTGCCATCCTTGTCGTCTGGGTTGAACGCCAAACACGTATCCGGCAGAGCCAGGGCGAAATCGAGGGCAGAGATTCCGTATTGGCTGCCGGCAAAGGCAATCGGCAGAGTGACCGAACCGCTGTAGTGGGTAGTGGCATCGGCGGCAATACGCAGCTTGGGTCCACTTGCGCTTCCCGCCACTTGAACGGTAATGGGTAGTGTGACACCCGGCGTCACTGGGTCATTGCTGAGAAGTGTCAGGGCGACCAGATGATCTGCCGATGCCCCGATTTCCGGTGACCGGCCGTCGAAGACGACTTCGATGGCCTGAATGCCGCCCGCCGGCAACGTACCCGTGACCGGGCTGATGGAAAGCCAGGCAACATCCGCGCCGGGGAAGAGGGTGCCGTGCCCTGAATCAGGCACCCAATCGGTGGGGGAGTACTCATCCCCCACCACACCGGCCACGTTCATTGCGCCGTCATCGCCGAGCGCAGCCAGGGGAATCTCAAACGAGAGGGTCTGACCGTCAATGTGAGCAATCGTAGCCGCCACATACTCCCTCGTCTCTGCCCGGTAAACAAAGATGATGGGAGCGCTGAAGAGATCGACGATATAATCTGCGCCGACGGTTTGACCAGGCAAACCATACCAGCTTTGGGGCGCATCGCCTGTGGTCGGGTTTTGGTCGGTGTCCAGAAACAGATAGCCAGAAATGGAACTAATCGGTAGCGTTTGGGAGAATTCAAGGGCAAGCGAGAGCGTGGATATGCCATCCGAAGCGCCACGCACGGCGACAATATCCGCCCCGTACTCTGCATCCCCCACGGGGTCTTGCGCAATGATTTCCAATGAACCTGCGTCACTTGCCTGAAGATCGGCTGGCGCAAGGCTACTGAGTAACGACGGGGGCAGATCTGATCTGCTCCATGTCGGCTGGCGTTGGAAACCGGGCCAGAGAGGTTGAGAACGGCCAGTCGCGCTGCTGTTGCGTATGCCTTCGCGCGCTTTCCAGACCAGATCGCTGCTGCCCAGGTTGCGCAGGGTGAGCAGTTCCGTGCGTATCTCGCCGTGCGTCATTGTCAGTTGGATGGATGGGGGGCTGATGTCTATGCGGGCGCTCTCCAGCGAGAAGTCTCGGATCACAAATTCGTCGGCAACTTTGAGCGGCGTCTGAACAGTTTGCGTGCGGTAGTGGGGAGCAGAGGCTTCCAGCGTATAGAGACCCAGCGCGAGACGCATTGCATACTCACCGTTGCCATTTGTGGTCGCCCGATGCGTTTCTGAACCGTCGAGGATCGCGCGCACCGTTGCGCCAGCGATGCCGACCCCGCGATTGCTGCTGTTCACCCGGCCCGTGACATAAGCGCCGGGCAGCGGCGTATAGCGCAGGGCAAAGTTGGGGCTGGAGATAGCGGGTGTGCTGAACGAATACTGGAGCGCGATAGCTCCGTCCTGGTCTTCAATCCCCAGAGTTGCCGAATCGCCCATTTCACGCCCCAGCAGTCCGATGTTGCGATAGTGAGTCTGGATGTGTCCGTTCTCGAAGAGAACGATTTCAAAATCGACGCGCATCTCATTGCTGCCTTCATAGAAGCCGACATTGCGCCACTCGACTATAAAGCGGCGGTTGGGTCGCGCCCCCAACACTTCGCTGCGGATGCTGCCTCCGCCGTACACAACCAGATCGTCCCAAAAAGCGTAGATGGCCGCATTGGGCAGGTAGGAAGATGGAATGTTCCTATTCCCGTAAAGGCAGTCATTGTTGAAACTCAGATAGCCATTGACGCAGATATAAGCTGTATTGTAGAATTCCCCATAGAAGACAAACGGGAAGGGCAGTTCAACAGGCAGAGCCTCTTCATCGCCGTCTTCGTTCAGGATTGTGTTGGCTTCTGTATAGTCCGGCGCAATCAGTTGGCACGTATAGCCAGCCGCATCTGTTTTCTCGGGCAGCGTGAAATCCAACACCTGCTCGCTGTCGAGTATCAGGTTTTTGGTCTGGGTCCCATTGCAGCCTTCAGCCTCGGCGCGCACGGCATAGCTTCCCACCGGCACACTGTCAAAGCTGTAGAAGCCGTTGGTGTCGGTGCGGACAATCGGAAGCGGTGTATTAAGGATGCGGACAGCGGCATTGACAATCACCTGTCCGTTCTGATCGCGCGTATGTCCAGAAAGCCTGTGGGATGGCGCGGCGGCGAGTTGGAAATCCCGTGTCGTGCTTGCGCCTTCGTTGATAACCACATCAGCGGCGTTCTGGCTGATGTGCCCAAAGAGACTCACCGTCAGGGCATAATTTCCCACGGGCAGACGCACAGCGTATGCGCCGCTCTCATTCGTCACAATTGTGCGGCTGATCGGACCAACCGCCTGAATGGTGGCGCGACCCGGCGTCACAGTGCCCTGCAGAGTACCGGTCGGCCCCCGGGGCGACGGGCGCATATAAAACTTGGGGGAGGGTAGACAGAGGGAGAGAAAAGGTGTAATCTTATGGGGCAATCCGCGCTATCAGAAAGGAGTCCAGCCCGATGCTACGCCTCACGAACAGTTTTGACCAAATCAATGACCCGGAACACCCGACC
>CAMDEX010000178.1 GCA_945897075.1 Litorilinea aerophila | reverse complement strand
ACTTAACTTCCGCTATGAGCCACTCCTCGTCTCTGTTTGTTCTCGCTCAGTCACGTCGCAGCGGGTGGCCTTTCCCGGTCAGCGGCCGCCTTTCTTCAACGCGTCCCTCTTGCATTTTGGGACTTGACAAAGCGTGTCCGCGTTCTATTTCGGTCAAATTGAGAATTGCTGTCGCTTTTTCATTCTTCTGGCATGAAGTCGTAATCGTATGCTATAATCGGCCATGACAAACCAACGCAGCAGATTGAGGCGGGTATGGCGAAAAAACTGAGGAAAGGCAACTTGCAAGACGGAGCGAAGGAGCCGCATGACACCTTCTTTCGCCAACTCCTGGCCCAACCGGCAATGGTAGCTGATTTTGTCCAGAACTATCTGCCCGCCGAAGTAGTAGCCCTGTTGGACCTGACGAAGTTGCAGCCGGAGCGGGACACCTTCGTAGATCCCCGGCTGCGCAAGCATTTTTCGGACCTGCTCTACAGCGTTCCCTTGAAGAGCGGCGGCAAGGTCTATCTCTATCTGCTCTTTGAACACAAGAGCCGGCCGGACAAACAGGCGCGGCTGCAACTGTTGCGCTATATGATACGCATCTGGGAACAGGAATGGCGCAAGCGCGGTCAGATTTCACCGATTGTGCCGCTTCTTTTCTATCACGGGCCGGAGACGTGGAGTTATTCCACCGAGTTTGCCGATTTGGTCGAAGCGCCGGAGGCGCTGAAACAATTCACGCCCCACTTTCGCCATCTCTTGACCGATTTATCCAGCTACTCGGATCAGCAGATACGCGGCGAAGTCTGGTTGCGTGTTGGTTTGTTGGCGCTGAAACACATTTTCGACCAAAACCTGGGCCAACAATTGCCGCACATTTTGGGTCTGATAGGCAGCCTGGCGCAGCAGGAGAGCGGGCTGGAGATGTTGCGTACTGTCTTGTTGTACATCGCCCAGGCCAATCAAGCGGTCACAGAGGCGGAATTTGAGCGGGGAGTGGCAGCCGCGGCGCTGCCGGAAGGAGAGAATTTGATGGCAACCTTAGCCGAAAAATGGAAAGAAGAAGGGTGGGTCAGGGGGCGCGCCGAAGGGTTGGAAGAAGGCTTGGAGAGAGGCTTGGAGAGAGGCTTGGAGCAAGGCTTGGAAAAGGGCTTGGAGGCGCAACGCCAGACTTTGTTGCGCCTGTTGGAATGGCGTTTCCAGTTTACCGAAGCCCAGAAAGCAGCCTACCAGCAACAGGTAGCCCGGCTAAACGACTTGTCCTTGTTGACCCAGTTGATTGACTATCTGCTCGCCGTGCAAACCCTGGCCGAGTTCGATGTGAAGTTGTTGACTTCTCTCGCAACAGCCAACGACAGTTAAAGAAGTAAATAGGCCGGTACCCTTCTGGGAAGCGGCCACGAAATTGAGAACGTAGCACTAAGTTAAGTGCGGAGAGAGCATCTGATGAGGCTCTCTCCGCACTTAACTTAGTGACATTGACTCGCTACTCGCTACGCACTTCGCCCAACAGCGCGTTGGCCGCCGCCAGACCCGAAAGCCAGGCCCCTTCGATCAGCGGGCCGTGGAAAGCATCCCCGGCAAAATAGAGCGGTTTCGTCCCGGAGGTGCGCAGTGTGCGCTGGCTATGCACATGGCGGGGGACGGCGTAACGCCAACGCTGAATCTGGCTCTCCACCACCTGGCTGCCGGGTGCCAGGTAGTGCGACAAGAGTGCCTTCATTGTTTCGACAATCTCTACCTCTGGCGCGTCCCAATAGCGTTGCGCATAGTCACCATTGCTATTGATGGTGATCACCGTCTCTTCGGGGGAGACGCCCTTTTGCCGGTTGTCGGCGATCCAGGGCAGGGGTTCAGCAGGATGATGGACCGCACCAGGAGCGGGTATCTTCACAGCGCCTTCAATGCGGAAGATACCGGTGAGCGCCGACGAATAGCTGATGCGCCCCAGGATTTCGGCGTCCATCGCCGCCAGTTGTACATTGCCCGCTTCTAATAGGGCCAGAGCCTGGGGCGGCGGGGGGGTGAGAATCAGAGCAGTGGCTTGATACAGTTGCCCGTTTTTACTTTCCGCTTCCCAGCCACTCTCGGTCTGGCGCACGGCAACAATCTGCACACCGGTTTCGGTGGGCAGATCTGCGGCCAGGTGTTTCATCAGCCGGTTCATCCCGCCACGCACAGCGTAGCGGGGGTGGCCTTCGCCTTCATTGCCCGTGAAACTGCCCGTACTCCAACCGATATCCCACAAATAGGCGAAACCGTCGGCTTCCCAGCCGTCCACTGTGCGTTGAAATTCAGGTGAATCGGCCGTGAAGAATTGCGCGCCGTGGTCGGCCGCGCCCGTGCCAATGCGCCGGGTCGCCATCCGTCCACCCACACTCTTCCCTTTCTCCAACAGCAGCACATCCACCCCCGCCGCCTGCAGGGTGCGCGCCGCGGCAATCCCGGCCAGACCGGCTCCAATGATCAGCACTTCGCAGATTTTGGTTGACATGAAGTTTCTTCCTTGTGAGTGGCAGGTGGCAGGTGTCTCCGCACCGGGAGCGTCAGCGACCGGCCGGTCGGACTACCAGTCCGACCTACGCCGGCTAGTTTTACAGCAAGCTGATGCTGGCGCGGAACTCGTCCAGGACGTGCCGGTTGGCCGCGGCCAGCACAGGACGGGAGATGGCCGCGTAGTCCAGCGCCAGCGGCGGCAGGGGAAAGAGGGCGCTGCCATCCAGCCCCTCCACCAGAGCGCCGGCTTCCTGGGCGATCAGCACAGCCCCGGCCAGATCCCAGACTTTGGGCGTCATTTCTACGGCGGCCAGGGATGCGCCGCTGGCGACGGCCAGCAAATGATAGGTCGCGCTGCCCAGCATCCGGGCTTTCAAGGGCGACTGAATGCGCATTCTGCGCCGGGTGCGCGTGCATTGGGTGAAGATCTGCTGGTTGTCGCTCTGCGCCGCCGGGTCGGTCTGCAAGGCTTCGCCGTTGCAGAATGCGCCGCCGCCCGCCGTCGCCCAGTAGAGTTCGTGCAGCAGAGGAAAATTCATCACCGCCACAACCGGCAGACCAGCGCGCAGCAGGGCGATGCTGACACCCCAGATGGGCAAGCCGCGGGCAAAATTGGTCGTGCCGTCCAGGGGATCGATCACCCACGTCTCTGCGGCTGCCGGGTCATAAGTCGTTGTCCCCTCTTCGCTGAGGATGGCGTGGCTGGGCCAGGCGGTCTGGATGCGTTCGACGATCAGACGGTTGGCCCGCTCGTCCGCCTCGGTTACGAGTGTGCCGTCACTCTTGCGCTGGGCCTGTGTGCGCCGGTAATAAGTGGCGGCCAACCGTCCGGCCTCCTCGGCCAGGGCCTGGGCAAAGTGCAGAAAAGGGGTCAGCTCGCTCATCAGTCCTGCTCCAGCAGGGGCAGAATGGCCTGCACCCAGCGATAGAGGCGTTGACGCACGGCCGCGATGGCCGCCTGGTTGGGCGGTTGGATGGGTGTGCGCGTACTCTGATCCCCCACAAAAAGCCCCCGGTTGATCTCCACCATCAGCCCCACATAGCCGCTGCCGATGCGGCGCTGATAGGCCGCGTCGCAGTAGTGGCGCAAAATATAGCCGCCCACAAAGGGCTGGTTCAACGCCACCACCGGCGCGGGGCGCTGGCTATCCGGCTGCAAGAGGGAGAGATCGCCAAAGAGTGTACCGGCAATCTGTGCAGCCCGGCGCACGAATTCGGCTGGGGCAGTAAGTGGGCCGTTGGCAGCCACAAAATCGCCGTTGGTATCACCGAAATTGGCAATACAGAGCAGCGGGCGCACCTGGCCGGGGTCGCCGTAGGCGCTGGGGCCGTGCTGGGCCATATTGTGACAGTCGAGAAAGAGCCGCGCATCCCCGGCGTGGCCGCGCAGGGCAGCGTCCAGGCGGGTGTGAAAGGGTTGCCACTCCTCAGCGAGTAGGCGCTCCTGTTCTTCCCGGCGCAGGCTTTTCGCATAGATAAAATCGCCATAACTGGTCTGGCTCTTGACTGCACCGTCCGGGTTGTCCAACGAGTCGGGCGGTCGGTTGGCGTCAATCAGAACGCGGGCGATGGGCATATCCACAACAGCCAGGGCCGCGGCTTCTGGCCGCAGAGAGGGGTGGGCAAAGTCGAAAATCTGGTCGTTCCAGAGATCGCACTCGTTGTAGATGGTTACGTCGTCAATGGACAGGCGATCCGCCACAGACGGGGGCACGGACAGCCCGGCGTGGGGGATACTCTGTACAAGCGGCAGTTGGTGCGGCATGGCAGCTCACTTCTGAACCACAAAGACACAAAGGAATAAAGAAGAACTGTTTTTTCGTGTCTTCTACTCTTCTAATTATCCTATGAGGTGGGCAGCAGGTCAAAACGGCGGGGGAGTGGCAGGGGGATCAGGCGGCCTGCACCCCCTCTCGGCTATTTTTACTTTGTATAATTTTCATTATACCGAATGAAAATACAGAGAGTGGGCTGGCGGGTTGGATGAGCCACTCCCCTGCTGTCACCAATCGTAGGTTGGGTGAATGCCGTACCTCAAACTCCGAATGCCCCGCCAACAGCCCAGGCATTCACCCAACACGCCCGCCGTCACGTTGGGTTCTCGCCGCATACGTGACGGGACGTTCGGCGATCCCCGGCGGCGAGAACCCAACCTACCGTCTGCGCCCGTTTGTGCGCCGGGCGCAGCAAGCAGCGCCCCTACAACTCTTTCGCGGGTGCCACTTGCCACTTGCCCCCTGCAACTTGCAACTTTCCCCCCGCTTCGGGTAGTCTATACTGCGGTGATCCTTCCATCCGCAACTGCGAGGAGCGAACGATGATTCTCTACCTGATCCGTCACGGTCAGTCGTCCAACAACCTGCTGGGCGAAAATGTGCTTACCGCCAGCGGCGATCTTGACCAGAACGCCCACCAGCTCTATATGTCCAGCCGGGTAGCTGACCCGCCCCTGACGGAAATCGGACAGGAGCAGGCCGCACGGCTGGCCGATTTTCTACGCGAGGCGCGCCCCAAACACCGGGCCACCCACGACGATCCGCCGGAAGACGAACTGCGCGGCACAGAGATTACCAACCGGCTGGGCATCAGCCGCATCTTTTGCAGCCCGATGCTGCGCACATTGCAAACGGCCCAGCCCGCAGCCACAACCCTGGGCATCAACCCCGAAATCTGGGTGGACGTCCACGAACATGGCGGCGTATTTGACAACCAGAGCGCCGACGGCTCCGCTGTGGGTCGCCCTGGACTGAGCCGCAGCCAGATAGCGGCCCAGTTTCCCGGCTATATCATCGGGGATGGGGTGGGCGAGATGGGCTGGTGGAGCGGCGGCGAAGAAGACCGCCCCACTTGTGACGGTCGGGCCATCCGTGTGGCTGCCCGTCTGTGGAAGATGGCAAAGGAAATCGGCGACGCACGCATCGCCATCGTCAGCCACGGCACATTTATGGACAGCCTAGTCAAAACCATTCTGGGCCGTCTACCCGGCAACGAATTTCACATCAGCCATTTCAACACCGGCATCACACGTATTGACTACACGCAGTCCTGGCGGGAGAAGACGCCCTTCGTGCTTGTTCGCTATACGAATCGTGTAGATCATCTGACGCCGGAGTTAATCACGTAATTCAGTAAGCAGTGAACAGTGAGCAGTAATCAGATCGCGTCACTGTTCACTGCTGACTGTTCACTGCTCACTGCTTACTGCTCACCGGAGACCCCATGACTTATTCCCAACCGACGATTGTTGCCAGCGATCTGGAGGGCGTGCTTGTGCCCGAAATTTGGATCGCTGTGGCTGAAGAGACTGGTATCGAGCAACTGCGCCTGACCACGCGCGAAGTAGCCGATTACGACCGTTTGATGCAGATGCGCATCGGCATTTTGCGTACACACAAGCTGGGGCTGGCTGAGATCCAGCGGGTGATCGCCACGCTGCGCCCTCTGCCCGGTGCGGTGGAGTTTGTGCGCTGGGTGCGGGAGCGCAGTCAGTTCATTATTATATCCGACACTTTCTACGAATTCGCCGCGCCGCTGATGGCCCAGATGGACTTTCCCACCATTTTTTGTCATTCACTAATCATAGACGGCGACGGGATGATCAGCGGCTATCGGATGCGGCTGGAACATCCCAAACGCAGGAGTGTGGCTGCGTTGCAGGAGATCGGTTTCCGTGTCTTGGCGATGGGTGATTCCTACAACGACATCGCGATGTTGGAAGTGGCCGATCACGGCCTGCTCTTCTGCCCCCCCGACAATGTGGTGGCGGACTATCCCCACTTCCCCATCGCCCGCAATTACGACGAGGCGCGCCGCTTTTTGGAAGATAATCTCTTTGCCCCAAAAACTTAGTACCTTACCAGCAAAATTCTTTTTATTCGCGCAAGAATTTGAACCACGAAGGCACAAAGTCACAAAGGAAGAAGCAGAACATGTCTTTTTCTTCTTCGTGTCTTGGTGTCTTTGTGGTTGGCTGGCTGGCTTTTGGCTTGTCCAGGTTAGGAGTAGGGAAACCCTATGCCACATTCATCTGACCCGCCGGCCAGAGAAAACCGAAATCGCTACCGCCAACTGGTGCTTGTCTCCGGGACGATTCTAGCCATCTCCTATCCTCTGCTCGCCCTGTCAACCGGTGTGCGTGCGCTCTACCAGATATTCCTTAAAGAAGGCGTCGTCGATCTGTTGGGGCCGTCGCTGAGTGGAGTAGCCGCGCTCTGCTATTTGATCGCCACCATCGGTTTTGCCAAACGCCAGCGCTGGGCCTGGCAGCTCTCCCTGGCAGTTTTGGCCTTCGAGACGGCCATGACACTGCTGGTCGGCACGCTCAGTTTCACCCACCCAGCGCTGATCGGGCGCACAGTCTGGCGTCATTTTGGCGCGGATTACGGCTATTTCCCGCTCTTTCAACCCATCATCGGTCTGATCTGGCTGGTCTGGCCCGAAACCCGCCGGGCCTATGGCCTGCTGCCGGAGCAAGAATCCAAATGATGGCGGATCGGGGTTAGGTCATGCGCATTCCGCTCAGAATTTTTAGCTTTCTTGTCGCGCTGGCAATGCTCCTGCCTCTCGCTTATCTGGTTGTGCGGGGCAGCGCAGTTGGCTTCGACAAAGCTGTCGATCTGATTTTGCGCGTCCGCACCCTGCAGGTGATCGGCAACAGCGCGGCTTTGGCCATATGTGTAACGCTGGTTTCGTTGCTTATCTCTCTACCCCTGGCCTGGTTGACCGTGCGTACAGACCTGCCCTGGCGCAAGGGCTGGACGGTTCTGGCGACAATGCCTCTGGTCATCCCCTCCTACGTGGGCGGCTTTGCGCTGGTGGCGATGATGGGGCCGCGGGGGATGGTGCAGGAGCTTCTCGCCCCTTTGGGGGTGGAGCGTTTGCCCTCGATCTACGGTTTTCCTGGCGCGCTCTGGGCGCTTTCTCTTTTTACCTATCCTTATCTCTTTTTGAGCGTGCGCGCTGGTCTGCGCAATCTGGACCCGGCCATCGAAGAGGCGGCCCGCTCTCTGGGCTACAGCGCGCTGCGCGCCTTTCTACAGATGACACTGCCCAGCCTGCGCCCCGCTATCACAGTCGGCTGTCTGCTCGTCCTGCTCTACACACTCAGCGATTTTGGCGCGGTCTCCCTGTTGCGCTTCAATAGCTTTACGCGCGCCATTTATCTACAATACTTGAGCGGCTTTGATCGCAGCCTGGCGGCCCTGCTCTCGCTGATTCTGGTGCTGCTGACTGTTCTGCTGCTGCTGGCCGAGCAACGATCCCGGGGGCAAATCCGTTATTACCGCAGCGGTGCCGGCGTGATGCGGCGCAGGCAACAGGTGGCGCTGGGCCGTTGGCGGATTCCGGCCCTTCTCTTCTGTGGGGCGGTGGTGAGCGCTGCCCTCTTTCTGCCCACAGGAGTTGTGCTATTTTGGCTCGCGCGCGGGCTGGCCGCGGGGGACTCACTACTGCCGGTCTGGGTCGTCACCCGCAACAGCATCTATGCAGGCGCGCTGGCCGCGGGCGCGGCGATTGTGCTGGCTGTGCCTGTGGCCTACTATAGCGGGCGCTATCCCTCCCGGTGGAGCAGTCTGATCGCCCAGTCGGTCTATGTGGGCAATGGCCTGCCGGGGATCGTCATCGCCCTGAGTCTGGTTTTTTTTGGAGCCACTTATGCGCCCTGGCTCTACCAAACCCTGGCAATGCTCGTCTTTGCCTATGTGGTGCGCTTTCTGCCCCAGGCCGTAGGCAGCGTGCAAAGCTGTCTAGAACAGCTCAGCCCCCGGCTGGAAGAGGCAGCGCGCAGCCTGGGGTTAAACCGGCGTCAGGTCTTTTTGCGTGTGATCGCGCCTCTGCTACGCCCCGGTATTTTGACCGGCAGTGCGCTGGTCTTTCTGACAACCATCAAAGAGCTGCCTGCCACGCTGCTCCTGGGACCAACCGGCTTTGGCACGTTGGCGACCCAAATCTGGTCGGCAACGGACGAAGCCTTCTTTGCCCGCGCCGCTATGCCCGCCCTTCTCTTGCTGCTCATCTCCGCGTTGAGCATCTTTCTGATCCTCAGCCAGGAGTAGCGAGTTGCGAGTTGCGAGTTGCGGGTTGCGAGAATCTCCCAATCTCCCAATCTCCCAATTTCCCACTCCCCACTCGCCTATTCGGAGAACTTCTGATGATCCAACAATCCGAGACCCCAGCCGAAATCGGCGTCAAATTGGACGGGGTGGTCAAACGCTTTGGCACAGTGGGCGCGGCCAACGGCGTCTCCTTTTACCTGCGCCAGGGCCATCTGCTGGCCCTGCTCGGTCCCAGCGGCTGCGGCAAGACAACCACTTTGCGCCTGATTGCCGGTTTCGAGAGTCTGGACGCGGGAACAATCGAAATCGGCGGCCAGAGGGTGGCTGGCCCTGGGCTGCACCGCCCGCCGGAAAAGCGCCGGGTGGGGATGGTTTTTCAAGAGTACGCGCTTTTTCCCCACGTCAATGTGTGGCAAAATGTAGACTTCGGGCTGAACAAATTGCCGGGGGACGTGCGGCGCAGCCGGGTGGGCGATGTGCTGGAACTGGTCGGCCTCTCCGGTCTGGGCGAGCGGATGCCCCACGAGCTGAGCGGCGGCCAGCAACAGCGGGTGGCCCTGGCCCGTGCCCTGGCCCCGCAGCCGGCCCTGATTCTGCTCGATGAACCCTTCAGCAATCTGGACGCAGGGCTGCGCGTGCGGGTGCGGGCGGAGGTGCGCTCGATTCTGAAGCAGGCGGGCGCCACGGCCATCTTTGTCACCCACGATCAGGAAGAGGCGCTCAGTCTGGTGGACGAGGTGGCGGTGATGCTCAACGGGCGCGTGCATCAAATGGCCTCGCCCCAGCAGCTCTACCGCCAACCGGTCAGCCGGGAGGTGGCGACTTTTATCGGCGACGCCAACTTCATCCCCGGTATTGGGCATGGACGGCATGTGGAGTCTCTGCTGGGCACACTGGAAACCCAAGTGGCGGTGGAAGGGCCAGTGGATGTGCTGGTGCGCCCGGAGAATGTGGAGATCAGCCCGGCCCCGTCGGACGCCCACAGCCACCGGGTGTGCCAACATCTCTTTTTCGGCCACGACCAATTGGTTACAGTTCAACTGTCCAGCGGTGAAACCATCGAAGTCCGTCTGGGTCCCGCCTACACGTTCGCCGTCAACCAGCCCGTGAGTGTGCGTGTGCGCGGGCCGGTGATGGCGTATAACTCCTAACCCACCTCTTTCATCCACAAGGAATCACTTCTTATGCTCTACTCACCCGTTGTCGAAGCTTCGCCCGAAGAGCGTCCCAGCCCGCGCATGTCGGGTCCCGCGCTGATGGTGATTTTTGGCGCGTCGGGCGATCTGGCCCAGCGCAAGCTGCTGCCCGCCCTCTACAATCTGGTGCAGAAGGGGCTGCTGCCCGACGATTTTACGATTGTCGGTTACTCGCGCACCGACTACTCGGATGAGAAATTTCGGGAGATGGCCAGAAGCGGTGTGGAAAAACACACGGATGTGGAGTTCAAGGAGGATGCGTGGCAGAGCTTTGCCCAGGGCATCTTCTATGTGGCCGGCGGCTATGACGACGCCAGCGGTTTTGCCCGTCTCAAAGCGCGCATCGAAGAGCTGGATCAGAGCCGTAACACCGGGCGCAACCACCTTTTCTACTTGGCGACGCCCCCTTCGGTCTACGAATCCGTCGCCACCCAGCTGGGCCAGGCCGATCTGGTACACCCGGCGGAGGCGAAATGCTGGACGCGGCTGGTGGTGGAGAAACCTTTTGGTCACGACCTCTCCAGCGCCCAGGCCCTCAACGAGCATCTGCTCGGCATCTTCGACGAAGACCAGATTTACCGCATTGACCACTATTTGGGCAAAGAGACGGTGCAAAATATCCTCGTCTTTCGCTTTGCCAACGGCATCTTCGAGCCGATCTGGAATCGCAACTATGTCGATCACGTGCAGATTACCGTCTCCGAAAGCATCGGCGTAGAGCAGCGCGGCGGCTATTACGACAAATCCGGCGCGCTGCGCGATATGGTGCAGAACCACCTGCTGCAACTCGTCTCGCTGGTGGGGATGGAGCCGCCGGTGGCCTTTGACGCCAAAGCCGTGCGCGACCAGAAGGTGAACCTCCTGCGCAGCATCCGTCCGCTGGCCGCGCAGGAGGTGGGTCAATATCTGGTGCGCGCCCAATACAGCCCCGGCGAACTCAAGGGCGAGCGGCTGCCCGCCTACCGCGACGAGGAGGGCGTGGCCCCCGAATCAACGACCGAGACATTTGTGGCCTGGAAGTTGGAGATTGACAACTGGCGCTGGAATGGTGTGCCCTTCTATCTGCGCACAGGCAAGGCCCTGCCGCAGAAAGTGACCGAAATCGCCATCTATTTCCGCCGCGCCCCCCACATGCTCTTTGCCTCTGCCGATGACACCGATCACCTGAGCCGCAATGTGCTGCTCATCCGCATCCAGCCGGACGAGGGCATCAGTCTGAAGATCAGCGCCAAACAGCCCGGCCCCGCGGTCAAATTGCAGCCGGTGAATATGGCCTTTCACTACGGCAGCAGCTTTGGCTCCACCCCGCCCGACGCCTACCAGCGGCTGCTGCTCGATGTGGTGCTGGGCGACGGCACGCTCTTTACCCGCCGCGACGAGGTGGAGGTGGCCTGGGATCGGGTGACGCGTGTGTTGGATGGCTGGAAGATGCAGGAGGAGCAGGCCAAAAGCCAGGGCGTCCCCTTCCGTCTGCCCACCTATGAAGCGGGCACGTGGGGTCCCGCCGCGGCCGAGCATCTGTTGGGGCTGGAAAATCAGAGGTGGCGTAAGCCGTAAGAAGGGGATTGGGGATTGGGGAACGGCGACTGGGGACTGGAGACCGGCGACCAGGCATCCCAATCCCCAATCCCTAATCCCCAGTCGCCAATCCCTAATCCCCAATCCCCGTTCCCCTTTATTCCGGCACAACAAACGGGATGACCAGCGCGTCGGCTGTGAACTGTTCGGCTGTTTGGGGGGACGGGGTGAAGGCCAGGCGGATACCGTTGGCCGGGTCGTATAGCCCTATCTGAATCGTATAATTGCCTGGCCGCAGATTCTCCGGCAGCCATAGAGTGCGGCGGTCAATGTAGAGATGGTCCGTCTGCCAGACGCTTGTGGGCACGATTCCGTCCAGGGGCAGACCATCCCACTGGGCCAGCCGCTCGCCCGCCTGGTTGAAAAGATGGACGAAGATGTATCGTTCAGCGGGCGATGGCTGTGTGACCTCCCAATAGGTGCGCAGGATCGGCCCGCCGGGCGCGGCCAGCAGATCGTAGCCGTGCAGCCGGATCGCATCGCCCAGCGCGGCCTCGGCGGACACAGTCGGGTCGAGCGGGCTGCGCCCGGCACGCAGCGGGGCAATCTCCACCCGCCCGATCTCCACCAGCCCGTCGCTCCCCCCCTCCACGGCCAAGCGTCCCCCCCCTTCTGTCACCAGCCCCACGGCCAGGGCAAAGTTTCCCGGCGGCTGGTCGGGCGGCACAGCCAGCGTCAATTCGTCCACATAATAGAGCGCGGGCAGCCAGGATGTGGTGGGGATGCGTCCGGGGTTCTGGTTTTGCGCAATCGCCCACGACTGTTTGCGATCCGGCGAATAAAGATGCACAAAGCTGTGCAGCGCGGTCGAGAGCGGCGCGACGGGTTGCCAATAAAGGCGCACGCCCAGAGAATCGCCCGGTCGAATCTCACCCCGGAAAAGCGGCTCCCAACCCAGCAGCAACATTTGACTGTCGCCCGGCACGCCCAGCGCCACCGACAACGGATTTTCTGCGCTGATCACACGCCCCGGCGGGGATGCGGGCTGCCACCAGCCCACCCCGCTCCACACAATCGCCTGCCGCCCCACCAACAGACAGAGCAGAAGGGCAAAAAATGCGGAAAGATGTCCGCTGTCCGCTGTCTGCTGTCCGCTGTCCGCTGTCTGCTGTCCGCTGTCCGCTGTCCGCTGTCCGCTGTCCGCCGTCCGTCGTCCACTGTCCACCGTCCGCCGTCCGCCGTCCGCCATCCCAGCCAGCAGCAGCCAGAGGAACAGACCGGCCAGTGACGTTTTCTCCCCGCGCCGCTGCCAATCCGTGCCCGCCCAGAGCAGTGAGAGTTGTTCATTACCCGGCACGCCGTCAACAGCCAGAAGCCCGTCGTCTGTGGGGTGTGTCAGCAGAGGCTTCGCCCCGGCGCGCACCTGCCAGGCCGGGAAATAGTGGATGGGCAGGACGAGTGAACCGTTGGCGTCGGCCTCCCCGCTAATGGCGGCCCGGTGTGGCGTCTCCCAGACCAGAGCGCCGGACGCAGCCACCCGCTCCCCCTGTCCGGTGGCGTTGGTCAAGCTGGCCCAGCGCGGCAGGAACTCGTTGCCGCTGGTCATCCCCCACAGATTGTTGACCCGCTCGGCTTCCACCGTCTGCGCCGGGCTGATTGTGGCGAAGCGCAGAAAGGGGTGGCGGGGGAAGAGGAAGAGGGCTGTGGCGGCCAGAATGCCCAGCGTGGCCAGCAGGGACACGCGTCCCTGCCAGACTGGGGAGATGCCAGCGACGGCAGCCGCACCGGCCAGGGCGATCCCCAGGCTGGCCAACGACAGAAAGCGGGAGGGGAATTGGAGCAGGTCCAGCCCCGGCAGATTTTCCCAGAGGGGCGCGCTGACGCGGAGAGTCAGAAGCAGAAAGGCGAGCGCCAGCCCCGCGCCGCTCCACCCCCAGAAGCGGACGGCGGCCGATTGCCGGTTTGCATCCCGCCAGCGCCAGAGGGCAACGCCACACCCGGCCACCAGCGCCAGCCAGCCCGCCCAGCCCGGTGCGTGGGGAAAGGGCGGGTTGGCGGCGCGCTGGTCAAACGGCTGAAAGGGGGCCAGCAGTTCGGCCCAACTGAGAAAGTATTGGCGGAAATTGAAAAAATCCCGCTGCAAATTCTGCACCTGCACCAGCCCCACATCGCCCAGAGCGGCCATCCAAAAGAAGGCGCTGAGCAGCGCGGCCACGACGGCCGCCACAGACCCCCGCATAAAACCCCGCCCATCACACCCGTATAGAGCAGAAAGAGCAGCCAGTAGACAGCCAGAAAGAGCGCGCCGATCATCGCGGTCAGGTTGTGCGCCAGGACGAGCAGGGCCAACGACAGCGGGGCCAGCAGCCAATACACCCGCCGATTTTCCTGCCCCAGCGCGCTGAAAGCCCACAGACAAACGGGGAGCAGGAGAATGGCGAGCAGTTGGGGGTAGTCCCCCTGGAAGTAGAATTCCCGGAAGATGTGGGGTTGGGTGAGGAAAAGCAGCGCGCCGATAAGCGCGGGCAGTGTACCGAACAGACGGCGCAACCAGCCAAAGGCAGCCAGGCTGGAGAGCAGAAAGGCCAGCGAAATCACCACTTTGGCCGCGGCGTCCAGGGGCAGCCCGCCGCTATGCAGAGCGGCTGTCAGCCAATAGAAGAGTGGGCTGTAGTAGTGAAAGCTGGGCGCGCCCAGCGTGGCGTAGACGTCGGGGTACCAGCGCGGCCAGAAGAGACCCGCGGCAAAGGCGCGCGCCATCGCCGCGCTGCGGTGCAGATGGAGCGGGCCATCCGCGCTGTTGGGCAGACCGGGGATCTCCCACAGCGGCCCGATCAGCAGCGCGCAGAGAAGCAGAAGTATCAGAAAAGGCCAGACAGAACGAAGACGGGACACGGAGGACTCCGTAGAGAGGCGATTGGGGATTGGGGATTGGGGATTGGGGACACTCGCCAGTCGCCAGTCGCCGGTCGCCAGTCGCC
>CAMDEX010000177.1 GCA_945897075.1 Litorilinea aerophila | reverse complement strand
GTTTTGACGAGGTTGTGAAAGCCTCGAAAATAACCGAAGATGGATATTTTGAACCAGTTTTGGGTCAATTTATCTGATAGAATGGCCTAGTTTTCGAGTAGAATGGCCTGGTTTGCGAGAACCAAATCCTTAACTTAATGACATTGAGTACACAGTGGGCGCAGCAAGTACCCCCTATGTGCCTCGGTCATCGTTTCGGCCATTCGCCAGACCTGCCAGGTGCGCAGATAAAGTTCCCGCGGATTTCCAGACTGCTCCACCTGCGCACCTGACAGATCTGGCCCGCACGATGACCACGCCCCCCTCTGCCATTCCTATCACTTGCTGGCTGACACGATAGTAGTCTACCGTAGCCCAATCATTCCACCAAAAAGAAATCACTTCCCCGTGTGCGGATCACCTTCCGGGAAGCAGCCATTAAGTCAAGGGCATAGGGAAGTTATTTCAGCCGCTTCCCGGAAGATTGAAAACGCGGTTTGAACTTCTGCGCCGTATCGTCTATGATTGGGTGACAGGCGTACCCAACCATCTCTACGAAAGGCCACCCTATGAACTACGACTTTACATTTCGATCGAGGCGCAGCAATCTGTTGGCCCGCCAGGGGATGGTCGCCACCAGCCAGCCACTGGCGGCCCAGGCCGGTCTGGCGATGTTACAGGCCGGTGGTAACGCGGCGGATGCGGCGATTGCTACGGCCGCGATGCTGAACGTTGTCGAACCCATGTCCACGGGTATCGGCGGCGACTGTTTCGCCCTCTATTGGGACGCCAAAACCAAAACCGTCACCGCCCTCAATGGCTCCGGGCGGGCAGCGGGTGCTTCCTCCATCAGCGAGTTGCGCGGGCTGGGCTACCAGAAAATGCCCACCTTCACCGGCCACGCGGTCAGCATCCCCGGCACCGTGGCCGGTTGGAGCGATTTGTTGGAGCGCCACGGGCGTATGTCCCTGTCCGATGTGCTGCAACCCGCCATCCGTGCTGCCGAGGAAGGCTATCCAGTGACCGAATGGATTGCCAACGGCTGGGCCACACAGGTCGAAAAGTTGTTGCGCGCACCGGATTGGCAGAGCAGCGACCTGGACAACGGACCAGAACAGCCCAGCGGCCACGAACTGCTCATTGATGGACGTTCGCCCCGCGTCGGTGAAATCATGCGGATTCCGACTCTGGGTGCAACGCTGCGCGCTATCGCCGCCGAGGGCAAGGCCGCCATCTATCGGGGTGACTTTGCGCGCAAGATCAGCGCCCACGTCCAGCGCTATGGGGGGTGGATCACGCCGGAGGATATGGCCGCGCACATCTCCACTTGGGACGAGCCGATTGTGGCCGACATCAACGGCGTCCGCCTCTACGAGTGCCCACCCAACGGTCAGGGGTTGGCGGCCATCATCGCGGCCAATCTAGCCGCAGGCTTCGATCTGGCCGCGATGAGCGCGGCGGACCGGCTGCATACGCTTGTGGAGTGTATGCGCCTGGGCTTTGCCGACGCCCAGCAGTGGGTCTGCGACCCGCGTGTGGTGGAGATTCCCCTGGCCGGGCTGACGAGCAAAGCATACGCGGCGCAGCGGCGACCCGGCATCGATCCCCGCCGCGCGGCCCAGGAAGTGCGCTACGGCTATCCGATGTTCGGTTCGGATACGGTCTATCTGACCACCGCCGACGGGGAGGGCAACGCGTGCAGCTTTATTAACAGCCTCTTCCAGGGTATGGGCAGCGGGCTGGTTGTGCCGGGCACGGGTGTCAGTCTACAGAATCGGGCCGCGCTCTTTGTATTGGACCCGGAACACCCCAACGCTCTCGCCCCCCACAAACGCCCCTACCAGACGATCATCCCGGCCATGACGACAAAGGACGGCGAGCTGCACGCCTCCTTTGGCGTCATGGGCGGCTATATGCAGCCCCAGGGCCATCTACAAATGGTGGTGAATATGGCTGTGCTGGGCATGAATCCCCAGCAGGCGCTGGACATGCCGCGTTGGGCGCTCTCCGGTCCCCATTCCGGTCTGGGCGCACAGGAGAGCGGCGGTCTGCTGCTGATTGAAGATGGGTGGGATTTCGGGGTGATGGCCGACCTGACCCAGCGGGGTCATCGCCTGGCGCCCCTGACGGGCGCTGGACGAGCCACTTTTGGGGGCGGGCAGATTATCCTGCGTAACCCGGAGACGGGTGTGCTGATCGGCGGCAGCGACCCGCGCAAAGACGGTTGCGCAGTAGGGTGGTAAAGCGAGGGGGAGTGGG
Organism: Litorilinea aerophila; assembly: GCA_945897075.1. Lineage (GTDB taxonomy): Bacteria > Chloroflexota > Anaerolineae > Caldilineales > Caldilineaceae > JACQGT01. The sequence goes on along the minus strand of CAMDEX010000177.1, from coordinate 12,156 downwards.
GATTGGGGACTGGGGATTGGGTAGTCACGTCGAATCGGCATCCAATCCCCAATCCCTGCTCCCCACTCCCCAATCCCTGCTCCCCACTCCCCAATCCCTAATCGCCCCTCGCAACTCGCTGTCCACGCCGGCGTATTCTGTCAGTATCTCTTGCATTTGCTGGCGGAGGCGGGTACTGAGGAGGGCAGTCTGGGCTGGGCGCTGCTGACGCAGGCCAGCGATCTCTTCTTCCATTGCAGCGCAGAGGCCGAACAGCCGCTCCGCACCCAGCATACCTGTCGTTGATTTCAGGGTGTGCGCGGTGCGATGGATGAACTCAAAATCGGCTTCGGCTACCGCTTGTTCCAACTTGTTCAAATGGACAGGTGTGTCGGTGAGGAAGTCATTGATCAGTTCGGCCAGGAAGCTACTTTCTTCGCCCAGGTCATCCCGCAACCGATCCAGTGTGGCCCAATTGATTCGACCCGGCTCTGTGCGCTTTTCCACATCTGGCACGGTCAATGTGGGGAAAGTGGTTTGACGACGGAATTTCTTCCACCCACCCAACATCTTCATGTCGCTCCCCTGGCTGCCATTGGTGTGGGAAAAATGGCCGTTATCGTTAACTGGATGCACTCTGTTGTTGAGGGGGAGCGCTTCGCTGGGCACAGGGTGCATCCCCTCTGCATCCGTCTGTCCCAGCAAAATCCGGCAATTTTGCAGAGCGGCTACCAATTCATCCACTTTGAAAGGTTTGCTCAAGTAGGCATTCATCCCAGCCTGCAGACAGCGCTCGCTGTCGCGTTGCATCGCATTGGCGGTCATGGCAATGATATAGGGCTGGCGGCTGGGGGGGAACTCGCTGCGTACGCACACCGTTGCCTCCAGCCCATCCATCTCCGGCATCTGCACATCCATCAGCACAACGTCATAGAGCTGGCGGTGCAGGGAGCTAAGCACTTCCAAGCCGTTGCTTACGGCATCGGCTCGATAACCCAATCGTTCCAGGGTGCGCAACGCCACCTTCTGGTTGACGGGGCTGTCCTCGGCGAGGAGAATGCGCAAATTGGGATCGAGTCTTTCCTGGGCGCTGTTGCGGAAAGCCGATAGGAAATCGTTGGATTGGGGCGGCTGGCTGGTTTGGGCAAAGATGCGGGTCATCGCCTCGAAGAGGTGTGTGCGTTTGACAGGCTTTGTCATAATACCAGCAAAGTGTAGCTCCTCCTGGCGCTGGCGCACCTCTTGGTGTCCCAAGCTGGTGAGCATCAGCAAGGGTAGATCAGCACACGCAGTCATGCCGCGCAGGGTTTCGGCCAGACTCAGCCCATCCATTTCCGGCATCTGCATATCAAGAATCGCCAAGTCGAAACGGTTGTCCTCGGCCAGCAGATCGAGGGCCGCGCGCCCCGAATCCACCGCGACCGGAGACATCCCCCAGGCGTGGCTTTGACGGACGAGAATCTCCCGATTGGTGCCGTTGTCATCCACAATCAACACGCGTTTTTGTAGCAACAGTGCGGGATCACCCTGGCCGTAGATGCGCTTTTCGCTGGTTGCGACTTTGGCTGTAAGGGTAAACAGAAAGGTGGCGCCTTCACCCGGTACGCTCTCCACCCACATCTCACCACCCATCAGTTCAACCAGACGGTGGCTAATGGCAAGCCCCAGACCTGTGCCGCCAAAGCGACGCGTGGTGGAAGTGTCCACCTGTGAAAAGGAGCGAAAGAGCCGAGCTATGCGGTCAGGCTGAATGCCTATGCCAGTATCGCGCACGGCGAAGCGCAGCCGGTAATCGTTGTCGAGCAGCTTTTCGCTGGTCAACGAGACGACGATCTCACCTTCGCTTGTGAACTTAATGCCATTGCCCACCAGATTGACCAGAATCTGACGCAGCCGGGTGACATCGCCCACAATGGCGTGGGGGGCATCACCTTCGTTGATATAGGCCAGCTCGAGCCGCTTTTCCGCCGCCTTTGGTGCTAATAGATTCAAAACATCTTCAATGCACTCTTGCAGATTGAAAGGGTGGGCCTCCAACTCCATATGGCCCGACTCGATCTTGGAAAAATCCAAAATGTCGTTGATCAGTGTCAACAGCGCATCTCCGCTGTCGCGAATGGTCTCCACAAAATCGTGTTGTTCGGAACTTAATGGCGTATCTAAGAGCAGGCTGGTCATGCCAATGACTGCATTCATCGGTGTGCGGATCTCGTGGCTCATATTAGCCAGAAACTCTGACTTGGCCCGGTTTGCCATCTCCGCACCCTTCTTGGCCTCGTTCAGAGCAATCTCCTGCTGCAGCCGGTCCAGCGTCAGCCCGATCTGGCCGCCGATGACCTCAAAGAGGGCCAGCCGCCGGTTGTCCCAGTTGGAAACAGTCACATCCACATCGGTATAGAGAAGGATCAGCCCCAACACCCGTGCGCCCGATTTGAGAGGAATCATTACGTGGCCGTGAGAGGGGTGATCGTCAACAAAGCCCGACGCACACTCTGCGTCGGTGCAGGTATATACTATGTCTACCCGCCCGGTCTGGAGAGAATGTTCCAGCATACCCATTTGTGCAGGCAATTTTCTCCATTTGTCCAGAAGGGCAGTACACAGATCGCCGTTGGCAAGCGCGAGGTGCAGATCCTGATCGGCTGGGTTGCGTAGAAATATGGCTGCTCTCTTTTGCAGGTGAATAGGATCGATGGCAAGAATCTCGGCCATAAGAGTGGAGAGCAGTTGTTGAATGTCCGTGGCCTCGTGTAGAACCCGTCCCACTTCTACCTGAATCCGAAAGTCATGGGCCTGACGCACCAGACGATCTGCATCTTCCTTGCGTTGGGTAACATCCTGTTTGACAGCGACAAAATGGGTCAATTGTTGGGCCGTATCCAGCACGGGGGTGATGGTCATCTCCTCGACGTAGAGTTCGCCATTTTTGCGCCGGTTGATCACTTCTCCGTGCCAGATCTGACCGCTTAGGATGGAGCGCCAAAGCTCGGCATAGAATTCCTTGCCCTGCATACCCGAATTGAGGATGCGAGGGGTCTGACCGATGGCTTCCTCTGGGCTGTAGCCAGTCAGTTGGGTAAAAGCCGGATTGACCCATTCGATCGTCCCGTCCATATTTGTAATCACAATCGCGTTGGCCGCGGAATTGAGCGCAGCCGATTGCAGACGCAAAGTTTCATCGGCAGTCCGTCGATCTGTAATGTCGGTGGCAACCGTCAACACCTGATCTTCGTTGTCGATTGCCGAAAAAATACGCCGTTTCACCGCTTGAAACCAGCGCTCATTGCCTTCCACATCTATCACCCGGTCCTCATCCAGCCGCCTATCCTGGCCTGATTCCAGAACCTGGCCATCTATCGAGTGATAGTATTGCATTTTGGCCTCATCGAATAAGCCAAAATCGCGGTCTTGCTTGCCGATGATCTCCTTGATAGGCATCCTGAAAGAAGCCGCCAATGCCCGATTGGCAAACCGATACTGTCCCTCGCGATCTTTGATAAAGATCGGTTCGGGCAGTGTATCTACAACAGTGTGCAAGAAGGTGCGCTGCTTCTGCAGGTGTAGTTCTGCCTTCTTGCGCTTGGCAACATTGCGTAGCGTTATGACGAAGACGGCCAGCAACGCGGGAAGGCCAAAAACTAGAATAAGAGCCTCTCTGGACAATTGAACGTTCATACAACCTCTTTTTGCGATGCTGGGCCGCGGCAGGGTCCTTCAGACTTGCAGGGGTTCTTTCCGAAACCCCCTAAAGGGATTTGTTGATTCCAGATGAATACGGTCATAATGTGTTTACCTATAGCCTGTAACTAGATTATAACAAAAAGCTATGAGACCGCCCGCGTCCATTGATTGTCCCAGATAGACGCGCAAAAATCTGTCAAGCAAATCACGCAAATCTAAAAAGCGCAGAGACTCAACGATGAGGACACAGTACTATGCCAAATTCGGCTGCCCCTACCCGTGAAACACCCCCGACTGCAACCGACGATTTTGCCCTCTTTGCCGCAAAAATGGCCGCAGAAGATCTGCCCGAAAGCCTAATCCAGAGTTTTCGCTTCTACTACAACCAGATTCAAGAGGGCGCAACCGGCTATATCCATCGGGATCAGGCGCTTCCCGTCGCTCAACTGCCCCGCGCAGCGGAGATGACTGCCTACGCTGCCAGCGGTGTCGCTGCCCTGGACCGGCTGGTTGTACTCAAACTCAACGGCGGGTTGGGAACATCTATGGGCATGAACGGCCCCAAATCCCTCTTGCCAGTCAAGAACGACCTGACTTTTCTGGACATTACAGCCCGGCAGATTTTGGCTTTGCGTGCGACGTACAGCGCACGTATTCCTCTGCTGCTGATGAATAGCTTTAGCACCCGCGCCGAATCTTTGGCTGCTTTGGCTGCTTATCCCTCGCTTGTCCACGGCTTGCCTTTGGACTTTGTGCAGCACAAAGTGCCCAAGATTCGCCAGGACAACCTGTTGCCTGTGGTTTGGCCCGACGACCCGGACAAAGAGTGGTGTCCGCCGGGCCACGGCGACATCTATCTGGCGTTACAGACCAGCGGAATGTTGGCCGCGCTGCTGGAGCGCGGCTACAAATACGCCTTTATCAGCAACGTCGACAATCTGGGTGCCGTTGTGGACACTGACATTCTGGGCTATATGGCCGAGGAAAAGCTGCCCTTCCTGATGGAAGTGACCGCACGCACTTCCGGCGACCGCAAAGGCGGCCATCTGGCCCAGACAGCAGAGGGCAGGCTGCTCCTGCGCGAGATCGCCCAGTGTCCACCGGAGGAATTGGAGGAATTTCAGGATATCCAACGCTTCAGCTATTTCAACACCAACAATCTTTGGCTACACCTGCCCAGCCTGCATGCCGTCCTGCAAGAACACAACGGCGTGCTGCCGCTGCCACTGATCCGCAACGGCAAACCCGTAGACCCGAGCCTGCCCGATTCGCCACCTGTCTATCAACTGGAGACCGCAATGGGGCTTGCCATCTCCATTTTTGCCGGATCACGGGCCATTTCCGTGCCGCGCAACCGCTTCCGCCCGGTCAAAAAATGCAACGATCTGCTTGCCCTCTGGTCGGACGCCTATGTTCTGACCGACAACTTTCGGGTGCGTCTGGACCCGTGCCGACATAGCGGCGCAGCCCCTGCCGGCGATCCGTTGGTCACTCTGGATGACAGTTATTATACGCTGATCGATGATATGAAGGCGCGGTTCCCCCACGGCGCTCCCTCGCTCCTCCAGTGCAGCTCGCTGACTGTCTGCGGGGATGTCTATTTTGGCGCAGGGGTGGTTGTACAAGGGAACGCAAGCGTATGTAACCGGAGTGGCGGCCCACTCTGGATCGCTGATGGAACGGTCTTGCGTGGAGAAATGGAGTGTTCCGCGTTGACCGGGCCACAGGTGGATGAATCTACTCCCACGCAAATAGCCTAAAAGACGATCCCCGTGTGCTGCGCCGAACTGCCATCGCTCGACTCCCAGCCCACACTGGAAAGGTGTGACGGTGTGATCAATGCGCAAATCTGCGTTCTGATTTTCTTCCCTTTGCGCTTTGTTTCACCTGTCGTATAATTGAAGCGATTCGGGCAGAACGCAACTACTTGTCAAGCAAAGCTTCCCCGTTCTAGTCATCAGGCGACACGACCGGCTGACACCGATAACGATGAAAAGCGGACGCAGATTACGCAAAAACAACAGATTTACGCAGATTTTTAATCCGCGCTGATCAGCCCTTTCCGCGTGATCCGCGTTCTATTTTCAGAAGTCCTGGGATCACTGCTCACTGACTCCGCACTAAGCTATTCCTTGACGAGTCCAATGGATGAAGGAGCGCTGTATGGGCAGAACGCAAAGTCAACCGCAAGAGAATCGTACACGCCCCAGCGTTCACCCCCGGCTCTGGCCTGTTTTCTTTGCCCTCTGGCTGATGATCGCCCATTTGTTGCCCCTGCCGCTGCGCGCCCAGAACAGCGCGCCCAGCAATAACGGCGTCGTCGGTCTGGCTGTTTCGCCCTCCGATCCCGCGGCGCTGGTAGCGGGAACACTCAATGCGCCCGCTGCCGCGCAACTCTACCGCAGCGCCGACGCCGGCCGCTCGTGGAACGCCGCCAGCGCGCCGCTGCCCCCCAATACCGCCATCGCCGCGGTCGTCTACGATCCCCAAAACGCCGCTCTGGTTCTGGCTGTGGATGGCGGTGTGGGCAATCTCTTCATCAGCGAGGATGGCGGGCAGAACTGGCGGCAGGAGCCGTCCATCAATGCTGTACTCAGCGCCAACAGTGCGGTGGGTCGCTTCTTTGCCCGTGTCGAAGGGGGACGCACCGTCTTCTACGCCGGCACCCGTTTCGACGGGGTGCTGCGCAGCCAGGACAGCGGGCGTTCGTGGGAGCGTTTCTCTGGCGGGATGGAGGGCGAAGGGCTGCGCGTGCGCTCCTTTGCCGACCTCAGCGGTGTCCTCTACGCTGGCACGCACAACGGACTCTACCGTCTGCTGCCCGACGCTCTCTCTTGGCAAGCGGTGACAACTTTCCCCGCGGGCACGATTGTGCGCGGTCTGGAGGTGCTGAATGGGCGCATCTACGCCGGCACATTCAACACCGGCCTCTACGTCAGCGATAACGGCGTCACCTGGAATGCGGACCCGAATTTTCCCCAGGGGGTGGCGATCTACGATTTGGGGCCAGCCGGCTACCGGATGACGGCTGGCACGGACACGGGTATCTGGGCGTTGCACGACACCCAATGGCTGCAAGCCACTGTCAACGGCGCGGCATACAGCAGGGGCGTCTTTCGCATGGCGGCCGCGCCCAACCTGCCGGGGGTGATCTATGCGGGCACCGAAGCGGATTGGGTGCTGCGCAGCATTGACGGCGGGGCCACCTTCCGCGGCATCAGCGAAATGACGCCTTTGATTCCGGCGCTGGTGCCCCCGCCGCCCACGCCCACGCCCACAGTGACACCCACCGCAACGCTGACGCCGACACCGACTGAGACGGCAACGCCTACCTTTACAGCCACGGCAACAGAGACGCCTCTGCCCACCGCCACACCGACAGAGACGCCGATACCGACCGATACCCCCATACCAACAGATACTCCCATACCGACAGATACACCGACCGAAACGTCTACACCGACAGAGACGCCGACGCGGGATCCCAACGCGCCCACCGAGACGCCCACGGCTACACCTACGGAAACGCCGACCGAGACGCCCACGTTGACGCCAACCGAAACGTCCACGGCTTCACCGACTGTGCCACCGACCGCGACGCCCACACCCGCGCCGCCCACGCCCACGCCGACGATTACCCCGACGGCGACGCCCTCTCCCTTTGCGGCAGTGGCGGCCAATCTGGTGCGATTGCCGCCAATCTGGGTAGGCGGCGGGCTTGTGCTGCTGCTGGTCGTCCTGATCGCCGGTCTGGCCGTAGCGCGCGGTCCCCAGGAACTTTAGGGAGATTGGGAGATTGGGGTATTGGATATTCCGTGAGGATCACTACCAATACCCAATCACCCAATCACCCAATCTCCCAATCTCCCAATACCAGGAATCTCCCTCGTCAATGTCCCCTCTGCGCCCGCTGCAAAATCTGTTGGACGATACCCCGGATTGTCGGCTTTACAACGCTGACCAGGTAGACTTGGCCGCGCTTGGCATTGGCTCTGTCACCGCGGACAGCAGGCAGGCGGGGGCGGGTACGCTTTTTGTGGCTGTGCCTGGTCTGCGCGTGGACGGCCACCGCTTTATCCCCAACGCCATTGCCGCCGGTGCCGTGGCCGTGGCCGGGACACATTCACCGGAGCAGTTGGCCGCGCAAGGGATTGTCCTGCCCTCTGGGTTGCCTTATTTGCTTTGCCGCGATGCGCGTCTGGCCCTGGCCCAGTTGTGCGCGGCGCAGCACAATCACCCCAGTCGGGCGCTGACTGTGCTGGGCGTCACCGGCACCGACGGCAAGACGACCACCTGCACGCTGTTGGAGTCGATCTTTTCTGTAGGTCGGACTGACAGTCCGACTTACGAAGACGGTCGGTCTGACAGTCCGACTTACGCGGGTGTCATCACAACCATCGGCGCGCGGATTGCCGGGCAGGAATTGGACACGGGTTTTCACGTCACCACCCCGGAAGCGCCGGACGTGCAGCGCTATCTGGCGCAGATGCGGAAGGCTGGCTGTCGTTTTGCTGTGGTGGAAAGCACCAGCCACGGCCTGGACCAGAAACGGGTGGCCGCGGTGGAGTACGACGTGGCAGCGATCACAAATATCACCCACGAACATTTGGACTATCACGGCACATTCGAGGCTTACCGGGAAGCCAAAGCGCTGCTCTTCCGGGCGCTCTACCGCAGCCAGCCCAAGCCAGGTATACCCCGTCTGGCTGTGTTAAACCGGGACGACATGGGCAGTTATGACTATCTGGCGGCTGTGCTTGCAGAAGAATCCGCCGCGCAGGGCGCGCCACCGGTGACTGTGCGCAGCTATTCTCTGGACAACCCCGCCGCGGATGCGCGGGCCGCGCGGATTGTCTATCGCCCCGACGCCACCAGTTTCGCTCTGCATTGGTGGGGCGGGCCAGCCATTCCCATCGAAACCCGGCTGATCGGCGATTTCAATGTCTCCAACATTCTGTGCGCGGCGACTGCGGCATTGGGATTGGGGGTCTCTGCCCAGGCTGTGGCCGCCGGTGTGGGGGCATTGGCTGGCGTGCTGGGCCGGATGCAACGCATAGACGCCGGGCAGGATTTTCTGGCGCTGGTTGATTTTGCCCATTCCCCCGGCAGCCTGGAGCGGGCATTGAAGACACTGCGCCCGCTGGTGGCAGCCGGCGGGCGGCTGATCGCGGTCTTTGGCAGCGCGGGTCTGCGTGACAAGGCCAAACGGCGGCTGATGGGTCAAGTAAGCGGCCGTTTGGCCGATTTCACAATCATCACAGCCGAAGACCCGCGCACGGAGGAGTTGGCGTTGATCTCCCGCGAGATCGCCGCGGGGGTGGAAGAGTTTGCATCCCCGGAACGTTATGACATCGTGCCGGATCGGGCCGCGGCGATCCGCCAGGCAACCCGCATGGCGCGCCCCGGCGATGTGGTGGCCGCCTTTGGCAAAGGCCACGAACGCAGTATGTGTTTTGGCGAAACGGAAATGCCCTGGAACGAACAGGCGGCAATGTTGGACGCGCTGGGCAGTTTGTAGACAAATCACCCGGTGATCAGGTTGGACGCGCTGTGGGAAGGACAGAAAGCACAAACGTATAAACCGATAAAAACCGTTTGTGCCCTGGCAAAGTTTCGTGTATGATAGAACAGTCCATTGTGGAAGATGTCACTTTGCTTGTTTTATGGGGAAAGTGACAAGCACACCCTGACAATTAGTCTTTTCCAGTGTGATTTTATACAATAGATAAGTTGCTTGTGGAGAGTGCAGGAAATCGGGCGCGCTTAATATAAGAGGGCGTTGCTATCTTGCGCGATCCGTGATATAACATCTTGTGAGTTATCTGCGCGTGTGAGATTTGCCTGCGTTCTGCAGAATTCAGCACGCATCTTGCATTTATTGGATTATCCATCAGTTTAATGTTCAGAAGGAGACTACACGTGCAGGTACAAATGCGAACATTCCGCACTGTGGTTGCCGTATTGATCGCCAGCTTGATACTCGGTGCTTGCAGTGGCGGCAGTGGCAGCGGCTCGACAATGTTCAATCTGCCCTCCGTCCCTGTCACCGTGGACGAGAACGGAAACGGCAAGGCTCTCGGTTTCCCTGTTGGCTATGTCGGGCTTCAGCCTGCCCTCATCGCCCAATTGCAGCAGGCCAATGTACAACAGTTGGAGATTCGGATTGGCTATCACGGCATCTTTATCTATGCCAACGGCCAAGCCCTCCCCTACATCCAATGGAACGACGAATCGGTTGCCCTGCTCCAGGACGTGCTGAGCAAGACAGCCGGCGCCGAACGGGCCGCCACGGCGCTCCCCTGGCTGCGTCGCATTGGCGTCGGTGTACGGCTCAAGCTGCCTTTGGCCGCGGGTGCTACCGCGTTGGAGATTCCGCGCTGGAAAGGCGAGGAACTGGTCACAACGGAAACACCAGCCGCCACGACGATTGGCCCCATCCAATTCGGCGGTCTGGCCTACGACGCCGCTGGCAATCCCAGCCTGGAAGGCGTTGCCCTGAGCGAGATCGAACAGTCTCTGGGCGCTTCTTTGGGATTGAATCTGCCCCCGATGGTCATGCAAATTCTGACGGCGGTGAACGCGCAGCAGTTGACGGTAGCAACCCAGCCCAACGGCATTGATCTCTCGATTGATGGCAAACCGCTGCCCGGCATCGCTTATGACACGGCCCGCCTGAACAGCATTCTGCCCATCATCGGACCGCTGGCGGGCCCCGCAATGGCAGATACACTGGCGACGGTAATACCCCAGCTTCCCGGCGCAGACATTGACCTGATCGTCTCCTTCACCGGTCAGCCCGCCTCCGACACAAAACTCTCATCCATCCCTATCAAAGTCAACGAGGACGGCACACTCTCGGCCTGGGGCATCCCGTTGGGCAGCAGCCCGATTTTGACGCCCGATGTGTTGGGCAAGTTGCAGGCTGCCGACATCCAGAAAGTTGACCTGAATATCGTCGGCGACAGCCTCTATCTGGCAGCAAACCAGCAGTCACTGCCCGTCATCTCGTGGAGCGACGCCTCACTGGACACCTTTGGCGGCGTGGCAACGGAATTGTTCGGAGTCTCGCCGGGGCTGTTGGGCAGTGGTCTTGCCATCGTGCGCAGCATTGTAGCAAAGACAGCCATCGGTATGTCGCTGGACCTGCCCGTGGCTGCGGGTGCGGCGGCTATGAGCTTTGATGCGGCATACGACGTGACGGCTTCCAACTTTGCGCCTGCGGCCAGCGGCGGGGGGAAACCCTCTTTGCAAACGGGTCTGGTCTTCAACGATGGCAATCTCGTCTCGGCCGGTGGTATCCCCGTCGAGACACTGGATTCATTGGGGGTGGCTGGCATCAGTCTACCCGCCAATGTGGTCAGCCTGCTGGAAAGCATTGGGGCCGGCAAAATCAGTCTTACGACCACAGGCAATACGCTGGAATTGCAGGCCGACGGCAATCCGCTGGTCGGCGTTGAGTTCGACAACGCTGCTTTGGATCTTGCATTGGGTATCGCTGGCAACTTCGTCAGCGATCCGGCGCAGTTGGAGATGGTGGGGGCAGCCCTGCCAGAAATCCTGGCCTCGGACGTGAATCTGGAAGTGACGTTGGATGGGCAGCCCGCCGCCGCCACCAAACTCACATCCCTGCCGCTGGCGGTGAACGAAGATGGCAGTTTGACCGCTTTTGGCTTTGCCGTCGGTGGCGAACCCATTTTGCAACCCCAGTTCATTGCCGATATGCAGGCTATCAACGTGCAGCGTCTGGATGCCAATATTGTCGGCGACAGCCTCTATCTGGCGACCAACGGCCAGAACCTGCCTGTCCTTTCCTGGAATGACAAGTCCCTGGATATCGTGCAGAATGTTCTGAGCAGTCTACTCGGCCTCTCACCGGACCTGCTAGACACCGGGCTGGCTTTCCTGAAGGATTCGGATGTGGGTCTGGCCCTCTCCTTACCGGCGGCCGCGGGCACAGAGCCGGTCTCCATCCCGGATGACTTTGACGTAACGGCTGTGCAGATGGAAGCTCCGCAACTGGGCGATCTTGTCATGCCTTCCTTGCAGTTGGGGCTGGTGCTGAACGGCACAGAGATCGAGTCCATCGGCAACATCCCGGCCGATACTCTGCGTTCGCTGGGGATTGTGCTGCCCAGTCTGCCCGCCAATGTGGTGGAGATTCTGGGCAGTCTGGGTTCCGATCAGCTGACTCTGAACACAACCTCCAACGCCCTGGAATTGGCTGCGGGTGGAGAGTCTTTGCTGAAATTGGGCTATGATTCCCCGACAATGCAACGGTTGCTGACCCTGGCTGGGCCTTTCTTGTCCGCCAACCTCTCCTCTACGCTCGCTGATCCGGCTGTGGCGCAGTTGGTGTCGGAACAGCTTTTGCCGATGATTATCGCCGCCAACCTGAGTCTGGTGGCCGAAGTCAAGTAACGAATGTAACGCAAGCTGTTCGCTTGCGAAAGAGGGCTGTCTCGGATGAGACAGCCCTCTTTTTTGTAGGTCGGATTG
>CAMDEX010000176.1 GCA_945897075.1 Litorilinea aerophila | reverse complement strand
ATAGTGGGATACGTAGAATCCCACTATATATAAGGAAAGCAACATAACGCTCAGCCCTTCTCTTTGCGATGAGCCTTTCTTTCAGGAAGTTCTATTCGGTTGATAAAGTGCCAAACATATCGTAAGTCGTTTGGGTCGCACGTTTCACGAAATGTACGCATTGCTCTCCCAGGGCCGGTATCCGTAATCTATTCCCACTGATGCGATACCGGATACACTACTCCCAACACTGGCTGTGCCAAGAATACATAAACTCGGTGCGGACGTATTTGCTGCTTGAGAAAGTAAGGAAACAATGACTACTGTGCTGGAAATCGAACACGCGGTGACGCGTTTATCAGAGCAAGAGTTTGCCCATTTTCGCGACTGGTTTGAAGAGTTTGATGCGAAAATGTGGGACAAGCAATTTGAACGCGATGCCAAGTCTGACAAATTCGACAAGTTGGCAAAGCAAGCCATCGCCGATTTTCGTGCTGGTAGGTACAAAGAAGTATCTTGACCCACAGAGCGCAATCACAACTTCAGAATGCAGCGCCGAGCGCCACGGAGACGGTGTCCTGCGTCGGTGGGTTGAGCCTGTCGAGAAAAAGCAAATCCGTACATTCTGTGATCCGTGTTCTATTTTTCGGAGAGATGTGGATGAGTCCAGTGCAAAAACCGAGTTTTTTGCAGAAATCGCCGTGATTCCAGGCGTGAGCCGGTCTCAAAAACTCGGTTTTTAGCCTTTTTGCAGTGGAGATGTGGATGGATGAGCGGCTGATCGAACTGTTGTTGGGTTGTCTGCACGGGGAGGCGGGGCGCGTCTCCGCCGAGGAGCTGTCCCGGCTGACCGACGCCGACTGGAAGGCGTTTCTGGCCCTGGCCGCGGAGCAGCGCATCCGCCCGCTGCTCTGGCAACGGCTGAGCGAGCGCGGGCTGGCCGGGGCTGTGCCGGCGCAGGTGCTGGGGGCGCTGCGGGCTGTCTATCGGCAGACGGCTCTGCGCACAATGCGTTTCCAGGCAGAGCTGGTCGCCCTTGCCCAGGGGCTGGTCGGGCAAAACGTGCCGCTGATTGCCCTCAAAGGCATCTGGCTGGCCCACGCCGTCTACCGCAACCCGGCCCTGCGCGAGATGAATGACATTGACGTGTTGGTACGCCGCCAACATCTGCCCGCGGCCATAGACAGCTTGACCCGGCGCGGCTACACGCCGACGCATGAGGTTGATATGGAGGTGGACACGGCCACGGCCCACCACCTGCCCCGTTTGATCAAAGCGGAAACGGCAGGTTTTGAGATTCACTGGAGTCTCTGCCGTCTCAACCGTTCTTATTCCATTGATACCAGCGAACTGTGGGAGCGGGTCGTGCCGGCGCAGATCGGCGGGGTTTCCCTCTTTGGCCTGTCGCCGGAAGACCTGCTGCTCCATCTCTGTCTGCACACCTCCTACCAGCACCAGTTTATCTTTGGCCTGCGCCCCTCGTGCGACATCGCCGCGGTCATCGAACGTTACGGCGACGGGCTGGATTGGGAGGTCGTCCTGGAGCGCACCCGGCGCTGGCGCTGGCAGCGCGGCGTCTATCTGGCCCTGCGTCTGGCCGTGGATCTGGTGGGCGCGGCTGTGCCGGAACGGGTATTGGCCGCGCTGCAACCGGCTGAGCTGCCTGCAGCCGTCCTTGCCACAGCCCGCCAACAGATTTTTACGGAAAAGGAATTTAGCAGCGCGACAACATCCCGCGCCATCGCCCTGCGCCAGCAGCCAGGCTTTTTCCCGAAGCTGGCCTATGCCTGGCGCAGGCTCTTGCCGCCGCCTGCGTCGCTGCGCGTACTCTATGCCCGCCGTGTCAGACCGAACTGGCTGCCGCTCTACTATGCCGCCCACATCGGGGAGTTTGTCCAGCGCTATAGCCGGACGATCTGGAACAGTGTGACGGGTGACCGTTCCACCCGCGAACTGCTGGAACGCAAGAGTGTCGTCTTCGAGAGGTTGTCTAAGAATTGAGAAGCAGAAAGGGCCGGCGACATGCCCGACGGACAGCGATAACGATGAAAAGCGGACGCAGATTAGCGCAGAAACAACAGATTTGCGCAGATTTTCATCCGCGTCAATCCGCCCTTTCCGCGTGATCCGCGTTCTATTTTCACATTAGGCAGCTGTACGCAGATTTTTTGATCCGCGCTGATCAGCCCTTTCCGCGTCTTACCTGCGCAATGGGGACGAACCGGCCGACATCAACTCGTTGGACGGCGGCCCCATCGCCAGCGCTCGCCAGATCTTCGATGACAATGTGGGCGTGGAGGCCAGCGACCTGACCCAGGACGAGATCGAGCGCTACCGCCCCGCGGTCTATGAGATGATCTCGGCCCAGGCCACAGAGCCGCTCTTTCTAAAGGTACACGACGCCTACACCTACACCCCGGACGGGGTGCCCCTCATCTCCCAAGCGGCCACGGCTGGCGTGCTCTACCTGATCCGCAACCCGCTGGATGTGGCGGTCAGCTTTGCCCACCACAGCGCCAGCACAGTGGAGCGCATCGTGCGCAAGATGGCTGATGCGGATTTCGCCTTTGTGGACAAACCCCACTCCTTGCACAACCAATTGCGTCAACGGCTGCTGACCTGGAGCGGCCATGTGACCAGTTGGGTGGACGAGCCGGGGCTGCGCGTGTTGGTGGTGCGCTACGAGGATATGAAAGCGGACCCCATCGCCACCTTCAGCGGCGTCATCCGCTTCTGCGGGCTGGACGACGACCCGGCGCGCATCGCCAAAGCCGTGGATTTCTCCCGCTTCGAGCGCGTGCAGGCCCAGGAGCAGGCCGCAGGTTTTGGAGAAAAGATGCCCCTCGCGGACTCCTTCTTTCGCAAGGGCCAGGTGGGGAGCTGGCGGGAGGGGATGAGCGAGGAACTGGCGCAGGCCATCGTAGCCACTCACGCCCAGGTGATGGATCGCTTTGGGTATCTATAGTTGTTCAGACAATCATGCGTAGGGGCGCTTGCTTGCTGCGCCCGTCTCTGGAATCATGCGTAGGGGCGCTTGCTTGCTGCGCCCGTCTCTGGTGTGCCGGGCGCAGCAGGCAGCGTCCCTACCTTGCGTTCTTCGCAATAAGGGCTGGATACCACTCACTTGTTTGAACCCCTCAATGGTAAAATAAGGGATATTTTCAAAGGGGAGAAGCTGATTTGTTTTCATTTTATATTCGATAATATACAATTTGTGTGTATTATCGAATATAAAATTACGTTTATCAAATCTTCAGGAATTGCGGATAATAGCCCTTTGCCGATCCATCCACAAAAGAAAGATGGTGTATTCAAAATCAGTTGCGGACTCTACAGCCGCGGATACTGGTAGCGCGGATGGGTATGAGTGAGACGAGAGAAATCCGCGCTACCCACCATCCGCGCCTGTAACACCCGTCTTGTAACTAACTTTGAATATACCCAAAAGAAACAGAGTGATAGTGTGCTCAAACTACCCTATGGCGTAAGCAATTTTGCTCA
This sequence comes from Litorilinea aerophila, assembly GCA_945897075.1. Lineage (GTDB taxonomy): Bacteria > Chloroflexota > Anaerolineae > Caldilineales > Caldilineaceae > JACQGT01. The sequence continues at coordinate 10,971 of CAMDEX010000176.1, read as the reverse complement.
ATTAACCAACGCAGGTTATTACTTTGTGGACCGCACCCCGTTTATCGCGCAACTGGAGCAGATGAACGAACCCTATCTCTTCTATTTGCGTCCGCGCCGCTTTGGCAAGAGTCTCTTTATTTCGATGTTGCAATCGTATTACGGGCTGGAGTACGCAGCAGAATTTACCGATCTCTTTGCTCGCTATGCCATCGGGCAGCAGCCAACGCCGTTGGCGAATCAATACTTTGTGTTGCGCTTGGATTTTAGCCGCATCAACACACAAACACGGGAAAGTACCTTTACTGGGTTTCTGGAAAATGTAAAGCAGGGAGTGAGTCAATTCCTAAGCGCCTATCGCCAGTATTACGACGAGGCCGACACACACTACATTTTTGCTGCCGAAGAACCGAGTATTGTCGTGGGCCGTCTCTTTGAACGCACAAAAAATCATCAGACCAGTGACAAACTGCCTTACAAGATTTACGTACTCATTGACGAGTATGACCACTTTGCCAACGAACTGGTCGCCTTTCGCCTTGAGGAGTTTAAGGAGAGCGTGAGTCGCAATGGCTATGTACGCAAATTTTATGAAAATATCAAAGCTGCAACGGGCGTGGGCGTGGTGGATCGCATCTTCATCACAGGTGTTTCGCCGCTGACGCTCGACAGTTTGACCAGTGGCTTCAACATCGGCAAACATCTCAGCCTCGATATTCAGTTTCACAATATGCTGGGTTTTAGCGAACAAGAAGTCGCTGATATTCTCACGGGGGTTGGGGTAGAAGAAAGCCGTCTGCCCAGTGTATTGGATGATCTGCGCCGCTGGTACAATGGCTATCTCTTCAACAGCAAAGCCCAAGCCAAGCTGTATAACCCCGATATGGCGCTTTATTTTGCTTCCGAATTTAGCCGAACCAGAGAATATCCCGAAGAGTTGCTCGATACCAACATTGCCAGCGACTACGGCAAGCTGCGCGAACTCTTCCGGGTGGAGGGTCAAGAGGTACAAAATCTGGCGGTGCTCGACGAGTTGATCACCGAAGGGCAGGTCGCGGCCCAGTTGACACGCCAATTCAGCTTTGAAAAGGATTTCACGCGCGACGACCTGATCAGCCTGCTCTTTTACTTGGGCATCGTCACGATCAAAGCCGCCGAGCTTTCACGCTTTATCTTCGAGCCACCCAACTTTGTCATCACACAGTTGTACTTTACCTATTTTCAACAAATTGTCTTGCACCGGGCCGCTTTGCGCGCCGATGATCTGCGCATCTACGACCGCGTGCTCAAACTGGCGCAAGAGAATGAGATTGCGCCGCTTATCGAAGCGGTCGAAGCCATTTTGCTGCAACTCTCCAACCGCGATGCGGTCGGCTTTGACGAGAAATATGTCAAGGCCATCTTTGCCTCCCTGCTCTATCCCACGCAAATCTACACGATCTTCAGCGAATACGAAACGGATCGTCGCTACGTCGATCTGCTTCTTACCCGCCGCCCCCCGATTGACCCCAATTATCAATTCGTCTTTGAACTCAAATACCTCAAACAGCAAGATGCCGAGCAACTCGCCAGGGTGAAAGCGGAGGGGTTGGCCCAGATAGAGCAGCTTTTGCGCCATGAAAAATTACAGGCGCTGACCGACTTGCGCGCCTGGCTGTTGGTCTTTGTCGGGCCAAAGGCGCAGGTGGTGATGGCGGTGGAGACGGAGTAGTAACAGCTTGCAGTCCGACGGGGACGAGGCCAGCAGGGGTCAACGATAACGCCGCTGCACAGCCAGGCCAGCCAGTTGTACACGTACTGCCCAATGCGGACGAGGTCCGCACCTTGCGCAGGTTGCCGGAATTGGCCTATGCACTTTCTCTACGGCCACATAGCCTGGCAACACACTTCTATCACCGCCCCCGACGGCGTAGCCCAGATGATGGCCGCCTTGACCGCCTATCCCTGGCAGGACGGCGGCCTCTGCGCTCTGTCTGCGCAGGACGGCGGCGGCAGCCTGGCCATCCAGCAGGCCGGTGAAGCCGGTCGCTCTCTCAGCCGTCCCCTCTGCCAGGATGGGCTGACCATCGCCGCCGATGTGCGTCTGGACAACCGGGCCGAATTGCTGACCGCCCTGCGCATCGATCCGGCCCAGGGCGACACCCTCTCCGACCCCGCGCTGCTGCTCGCCGCCTACCGCCGCTGGGATATAGAACTGCCGGCCCATCTGCTGGGCGACTTCGCCTTTGCCCTTTGGGATGAAAGCCGCCAGCGCCTCTTCTGCGCCCGGGACTTTGTGGGGGTGCGCCCCTTCTACTACCACCAGCGCCCCGGCCACTCTTTTGTCTGCGCCAGCGATCTGCAAGCGCTGTTGGCCCACCCGGACGTACCCCAACGCATCAACCTGGCCTACGTCAAGGCAGAACTGCTGACGGGGTTGGGTCAATTCGAGCACCCGGCCCACACCTTCTATGCCGATCTCTCCAAGCTGCCCCCGGCCCACTGTTTGACTGTGGAGCGCAGCGGTCTGCGCACCTGGGCCTACTGGCAGCCGGGCCAGACCCCAGAGCGGCGCTACGCCGACGAAGGCGACTACGTGGCCGAGGTGCAAGCGTTGCTGCGGGAGGCAGTGGCCTGCCGGGTGGCGGAGACGGTACACGGCGTGGGCGCCCACCTGAGCGGCGGGCTGGACTCCTCCAGCGTGGCCGTGCTGGCCCACCGCATCTTGCAGAAGCAGGGACGTAGCGCCACCGGCTTCTCCTGGGTGCCCCCCTTCTCTGTGGTTGCCGCCAACGACACCCCAGACAAAGACGACGAGCGTCCGCTGGTGGAGGCGGTGGCCGCCGCCGCGGCTCTGCCCCTGCGCTACACCGTCCTGACCGCGCAGCACACCCTGGCCCACGCCCGCCGGGACATCACCCGCCAGCCCACCACCACCCTGCAACTGGAACTCTCCACCAGCCAAGATGCGGCCGGGCTGGGCATCCGCACGCTGCTTTCCGGCTGGGGCGGCGACGAGCTGCTCGTCTTCAATGGCCGCGGCTATTTTGCCGATCTGCTGCGTCGCGGCCATTGGCGCACCCTGCAACGGGAATTTACGGCCCGGGGCGAGCTGCGCGGCGGCGCGGTCTGGAAGCAGTGGATCAGCAGCGGTCTCTTTCCCCTGCTGCCCACCGCCCTCATGCGCCGTCTGCGCCCGGATGATTTCCCGCCGCCGCCCGGTCTGCCCGCGGCCCTGCGGCGGGACTTTGTGGCGGCGCTGGCGGACATCGAACCCCTGACCCGCCCCGAACTGCGCGAGCGGCCCGGCGTGCGCCACATGCAGATCGCCCTGCTGCAAAACGGCCACCTCCCCTACCGGCTGGAATCCTGGGCCAGCCACGGCGCGACGCTGGGCCTTACCCACGCCTTTCCCCTGCTGGATCGGCGCATTGTGGAATTTGCCCTCAGCATCCCTGATTTTTTATACTTCCAGAAGGGCTGGAAGCGCTATCTCTACCGCACAGCGATGGACGGCATTCTGCCCGACCAAGTGCGCTGGCACAAAGTGAAGGAAGACCCGGCAATGGTCGCGCAGTCGCGGCGGGTACACAAGACAGCAGCCCCTGCCCTGCGCGAGGAATTGCGCGCCAGGGCCGCCAATCCCTTTGTGGATGTAGAGAAGCTAATCGCCGCCCAGGACGCCGTGGCCGAGAAAGTGGACACCGCCCTGGTCGGAGGAGACCGCCCTGCCACGCGACGGGCGCGGCAGGCAATGCGTGCGGTGGCCGGCGGTCACTGGCTGGCCTACGTGGACCCGGCGTTGGTGTGGGCGTGAGAAAGCCGTAGGTGCGGTTTGTAACCGCACTTTCACCGGCAGACGTGCGGTTGCAAACCGCACCTACAAATTCTGACAGGAGATGATACACAGATGCAAACGACCCAAACCCAGCCGCCCATCACCCTGGAAACGGTCCTCTCCCGGCGGGCCGAAATCATCGCCTCTCCGCTCAGCGAGACCGAGGCGGTGATGCTGAATATGGATAAAGGCTTCTACTACGGCGTGGAGGATGTGGCCAAGTTTATCTGGGACGCCCTGGCCGCGCCGCTTTCGGTGGCCGCGCTCTGCGACAGGATTATGGCCTATTATGTGGATGCAGAGCGGACGGCCTGCGCGCAGGACGCCTTGGCCTTTGTGGGGCAATTGCTGGAGGAGAATCTGGTCTATGTCCATGTCAACGCGCCGACCGCGTAGTTGGCGCAGCCGTCTGCGCAACCTGCTGCGCCGCTCCTGGGCCGACAAATGGCTGCTGGCGCAGGTCTACGTGCTGCTGGGCGTCACCCGCCTGGCCATCAACACCCTCTCCTTCCCGCGCCTGGCTCGTCACTTTGGCCCGCACAAAGTGGAGACGCCGGCCGCGGCCGCGCCGGCCGATCTGGCCGCGGCCCGGCGCATCGCCTGGGCCATCCAGCGTGTCAGCCCCTACACCCCCTGGAAGAGCAACTGCTACCCCCAGGCCCTCACCGCCAAACTTCTGCTGCGGCAGCGGTGCATCCCCAGCACACTCTATCTGGGCGCGGCCTTCAAAGCGGACAAGACCGGCATGGAAGCCCACGCCTGGCTGCGCTGCGGCCCGCTCTACGTCACCGGCGGCAAGGGCGACGAGAGCTTTGGCGTGCTAGGGGTCTTTGGCGCGTAGAGTAAAATAGACGTTTGACATCCTTCGCACTCCGTGATAATCTTCCCCGACGAAAATTCTTTGTTGCCCGCCCATCCGCTCTAACGTCCATGCGTAGTTCCCGCGTCGAGTCCTTCTCGGTTGCACCCCGCTGGCTCTTTGTAAAAATCTATTCCGACGAGGGCACTGCCGGCTAGAGTGACCCGCCCACGGGGCCGCCTACCGGGCCGGGTCTGGGCATTGAGAGCGACGGGGATGCGTTGCAGGACAAAATCGGTGTTTTCCGCCGCCATCCGGGGTTGTTCCACCCGGACGACGGCGCTGCTTTTGAACATTGAAGTATCTGCGTTTTTTGACCAAAGGAGAAGAAAAGAAATGAGTGTTGAACGAAGTTTGTCACGTCGTCAGTTTTTGCGCGCCAGCGCCTTTACCACTGTCGGGTTGGCATTAGCCGCCTGCGCCGCGCCAGCAGCCCCGGTCAGCGCGCCGGCTGCCACTTCCGGCGAAGCAGCGCCCGCCGCGACTGCCGCACCCGTAGCCGCCGAGAAGGTGACCATCCGCTTCCACGCCCGCATTGGCCAGCAGGAAGATACTCTGTACGATATGCAGATGCCGAAGTTTATGGAAGAGAATCCCAATATCGAAATCGTAAAGGAATCCTTCCCTGGCGCGGAATTCAACACCAAAATGTCCACGATGATGGCCGGTGGTACATTGGGCGATGTGATGTGGAGCGCGCTGGGTGGATCAACCATCCAGTTTGCCTATGCCCAGAACCAAGTGGCTGGCATCAGCGATCTGGTGGCCTCGGAAGGGATAGACTTGAGCCAGTGGTATGAGGGTTGCCTGAATGCGATTACCCTGGAAGGCAATCTGTTGGGCTTGCCCTTCAAATCCCATCCCGGGCTGGCGATTGTCTACTACAACCAGAACATTCTGGATGAGGCAGGCGTGGCATATCCCACCGCAGCTACGACCCTTGCTGAGCAGGTCGAGATTGCCAAGGCTGCGACAAAGAAGGAGGGTGACCGCATTACACAGTTCGGTTACCTGCCCGGGACGGACTGGAAGTCCCACGTCACGATCTTCCGGGCTTTTGGCACCGAATTGATCAACGAAGATGGCACTGTCTTCCAGCTTAATTCCGAGCTGGGGATGCAGGCCATCAACCATCTGTACGATTTCTTCCACACCCATCAAGTATCCCCCACGCCTGATCAGATATTGGGCAGCGGCAATGAAATGTGGATCAGCGGCGTGTTGGGCCTCGTCCAGGGCGGTACATCCACTTCTGTGACCGGCGGCGCGATTGGCGACAAGTTCAAATGGATGGTCGCCCCCAATGCGGTCGGGCCGGCTGGCGTGGGTGGTTCTGACTTCGAGGTGGATGCCTACTGTGTCACCACCGCGACCGAGCATGCGCCGGAAGCCTTCAAATGGGTGCAGTACCTGTGCAGCAAAGATAGCGGTATCCAACTGGGCCTGATCGGCGGCACAGTGGGTGGTCGCCCGGATGTCTACAATGCGCCGGAACTGCTCGCCTTCCCCTTCCGCCAGGTCTTCAAGGAAGTGATGGACAACGCTATGGCCAGCCGCATTATCGCCAACTGGCGGCAGACCGAGGCGCAAAATACCTTTGCCCAGTTGATGCAACCCCTGTGGGCAGGCGAAGAGCAGCCCACCCAGGAATTCATCGACAGTGTGACCGAGCAGGTTCAGGCGATTATGGATTTGCCGAAACCGTAACGGACTGCATATAGCTTCATTGCAGTGTGAGGAAACGTGAAACGTGAAAGTATTCGCTACTCTCACGTTTCACGTTTCTGCCAGGACGAAAACGCCCCCTGCTTCTGCGTGATAACTTTCGCCTAACAACCGCCTTGACACCCAAAGGATCGATACCCCGATGGCAGCAGCAACAGCGCACAGTTGGTGGAAATCACCGACGCAACGACGGGAAGCCCTAGAAGGGTATCTGTGGATCAGCCCCTGGGTGATTGGATTTCTCTTGTTCGCTCTGGGACCGATGATTGGCTCCCTCTATCTCAGTTTGACCACCTATAAGATCGGCGGCACGCCAGAGTGGATAGGATTGGAGAATTATGTGCGTGCGTTCAGCGGCCAGGACAAACTCTTCTGGGACTCGCTCTGGCGTACCGTCTACTTCGCCATCGCCACTGTCATCCTTGGCACTGTCGGCTCTCTGCTCGCCGCGATTCTGCTCAACCAAAAGGTGCGTGGCCGCAACTTCTACCGGGCGCTCTTTTATCTGCCCTCTCTGACGCCGGTAGTTGCGTTGGCGATTCTCTGGCAGTGGTTGCTCCAACCCCAGGTGGGTTTTGTCAACTACACCCTCTATCAATTTGGTATTGACGGTCCCGGCTGGTTGACCAGCCGTCAGTGGGCGTTGCCCTCGCTGATTCTCATTTCTCTCTGGGCTGGCATCGGCGGCGGGCGTATGATTATCTTCTTGGCCGGTCTGCAAGGCGTGCCAGTAGAGTTATACGAGTCAGCGGAACTAGACGGGGCAAGTACGCTCCAACGCTTCTTCAATATCACCCTGCCGATGATCTCTCCCGTGATTTTGTTCAATGTGCTTCTGGGGGTGATTGGCAGTTTTAGTGTCTTTGCCCTGGCCTACGTCGCCACCGATGGCGGCCCTAGCTATGCCACTTATTTCTATGTGCTTCACCTCTATTACAGCGCATTCACCTATTTTCAGATGGGGTATGCTTCGGCCTTGGCCTGGGTCTTCTTCCTGATTATCTTTGTACTCTCTTTTATTCAGATCAAAACCTCAGACCGATGGGTCTACTACGAGTTTTCCTAAGATGACTATATCCAATCGCAGTACATCCCTTTCTGATGGCGGTAGTAAACCAGAAGGCGCAAGTGCGTCCGGGCACGTCCTGAAGCGACGATTGTCCAACTTCTGGGTTTATGCCCTGCTTGTCCTGGCTGGCCTTGCCTTTGGTCTACCCTTTTTCTGGACAGTTTCCAGCTCTCTCAAACCGATTACCGAGCTTTTCGTTTTCCCCCCCACTATATGGCCGGCGGAGATCCGCTGGCAGAACTATGCCGATGTTTTTACGATTGCGCCTTTTGCCCTCTTTATCTGGAATACAGCCATTGTCACTGCCCTGGCAATGATCGGTCAGATTCTTTCAGCGGCGGTGGTAGCCTTCGGTTTTACCCGCTTTCGCTTCCCTGGCCGGGAGGCTCTCTTCGTTCTCGTTCTTAGTACGCTGATGCTCCCCTGGCAGGTGACGGTCGTGCCCCAGTTCCTGCTCTTTCGCTATTTGGGCTGGATCAATACCTTTGCCCCGTTGATCGTGCCTTCCTTCTTTGGCGGCGGTGCTTTTTACATCTTTATGCTCCGTCAATTCTTTCTCACCATTCCCAGAGACCTGGACGAAGCGGCCAAATTAGACGGCGCTTCTTCCTTCCGCATCTTCTGGAATATCATCCTGCCCCTTTCCAAAGCCGCCCTGGCGACTGTGGCTATCTTCTCCTTTATCGGCCACTGGAACGAATTTTTCGGACCGCTGATCTACCTCAACTCGCCTGAGAAGTTCACCATTTCGATTGGTTTGCGCTATTTCGTCTCCAACCCGTTTGAAAGCGATGAGCCTCGGGAGGCGATTCTCATGGCTGCTTCGCTGATCACAGCCGCTCCGGTGCTGATGCTTTTCTTTGCTGCCCAGAAATACTTTGTGCAGGGGATTGCTACCACCGGTCTCAAAGGATAATTCCCATGCAACTGCTCCTGTTCAATGATTTCAAACTCGGCGTACTCAACGACGGCCTTGTCCACGATGCCTCGGCCGCGCTGGCTGGGCTGGGCTACCACACGCCCCAGGAGATGATGCAGATGCTCATCACCGGCTGGGCAGAGTTGGCGAGCCGGGTGGCCGAAGCCGCGGCCAATGCGCCCGGCGTGCCGTTGGCCTCCGTAACCTGTCGCCCGCCTGTGCCGCGACCCGGCCAACTGGTCTGTCTGGCTGGCAACTATCTGGAACCCGCCAAACCGGAGCGAGGACTCTTCAACGCCTTTCTCAAATCGCCCAATTCCGTCATCGGTCACGGCGGTACGGTGACTCTGCCCGACACCGAAGCCACCGTCTTCCACTTCGAGCCGGAACTGGCCCTGGTCATCGGCAAACCCGCCAGCCACATCCGGGCGGAAGATGCGTTGGATTGTGTCTTCGGTTACACACAGTTTATGGATGTGTCGGCGCGCGGGCTGCCCGGCGGCTTCTTTCTGGGCAAGTCCTGGCACACCTTTGGCCCGATGGGGCCGGTGCTGACTACGCGTGATTCTGTGCCCAATGCCAACGATCTCTCCATCCGTCTCTGGGTCAACGACGAACAGCGCCACGACATTTCCACGCGCGATATGGACCGCCACATCCCCGAACTGCTGGCCGAGGTGACAAAAGTGTTGCCGCTGCTGCCGGGCGATGTCGTCTCCACCGGCACCCACCACTTCGGCCTGACGCCTGTGCAGGACGGCGACAGCATACGCCTGGAGATCGCGGGGCTGGGGCCAGCGCTGGTTGTGTACTGTGCCGATCCCCTTAAGCGCACCTGGCCGCGTTAACGTTATTTGACCGGGCCGCGGCCCAGGGCGTGGCGGGCGCATCTCTCTGCCCTGACCTGGCTGGTGGACAAAAGCCTGCTCTACCTGCCTAGTCGCTGGGTTCTTGGCTTTGTCGCTGATCAGAAAAGGCGGCTGAAGGACGGCGAGCAGGAACGGGCTGTGGAAGCGCTGGCAGGGGAACAGGCGTGCAGACTTATGGGTAATCTAGGGATTTCCGGTTAGGGCATTTTTGCAACAATATTGTTGCTGTTGTTTGCTGACATAACGCTAAATGTACCCACCTGTGCACTGATAATCGCCTATGTTGATGAAAAAGCAGGCAAAAACATCGATAACTAATCGCTAAAAACGCGAATGTTTTGCCTGCATCAAGTTTTTTCCAATACGAGCATCTGATTTTCTGAATTCCAGAGCCATGCTTCACATAAAATCATATTTTTTCATTCATGGTTTGATGACAAAAATAATTTTTCGTATAGTAGAATTAATTTGCGTGTAAGCTACTATTGTGTATATCTCAGAAATCCCGTATTTAGTTACTTTTTTCAAATTCATCCCCTATCTAGTGGTCAGTTTGCAGAAATACCTTATGTAAGATATGAGTATCCAAAAAAATCACGCAAAATATCAAAACCGGAAATCTCTAATCCACCATCCACTGCCACAATAGTCCCCCAGACTTGGCGCATCCTGGGTTACATAGCAGACGCTGCCGCTCAATCCAGTATTTGAGTAGAGATAGACGCCGTCCTGGGCAGGGGGAGGATTACAGTTGCTCGACTTGGTAATATGGGGGTTGTTGAAATGCTGACTCCACACCCACTTGTTGTTGGCGTTGTCCCAGACTTCCATACCCAATTCTACGTCACCATCCGGCACGCCGCTGGCGCACATATCCCAACTGAGCGAATAGGGCGCGCTGGCCGCAGTTCCAATGCCCCGCCACCCCACCACATCGTTGTATTTGGCGCTGAAACGGACTTCGCGCACGCCAGACCCGCCGCTGTTGTCCTGCACACCAGAGGTGGTCAGGTTTGCTGTGCCACCTGACACAGATGCGCTATATCCGCTGGCGGAAGGGGGGGTAGAATCGATGACTTCGGGGTCCGGTGGTGGGGGTGGTTCTGATGGGCTTGGCGGATCGTCCTGAATATACCCGCCGCCCATGTACTGGCCGTTTGGTGGCGACGCAGGTGGGACGCCGATTACACCATTGGATGATGTAGGTATGCCATTTACCCACAGATTCTGACTCGATTCTCCATTAAATTGTGCAAGTGGATCATCACCGGAGCTATAATCCCATCCGAATGGGTCAGTCACATGCCACTTTCCGACGCTAAAACGTTCTACTTGAAAATGCAAATGGATACCCGTAGAAGTCCTGCAACCGGTGGTATTCCCGATGACGCCGATCTTTATACCAGCGTCAACCGTTTGTCCTTTAATAACTGGACTGCTGCCGTCTTGCATATGACCATACAGTGTTCTATACCCATTCTGATGGTCAATTATCACTAGATAGCCGAGACCTTCATACCCGGTGCACTCTTGTGGATTGCCTGAGTCAGAAGGCCACCACCCAACGAATTCAATGACTCCACTGCTAGCAGCCTGTCGGAGAAAAGGGATGGAAGGGTTTTGGGCCACGGCAGGTCATGATAGAATAGAAGACCTACAAAGCCTGCCCCAAACACACACATAGGAAGAGCAACTGATGAGCCGGAAGTTCATAGACGCAGATCACGAAGCCGC
>CAMDEX010000175.1 GCA_945897075.1 Litorilinea aerophila | reverse complement strand
CCGCGCCCCTACAGAGAAAATCTTTATCTGTAAAACTATACATTGCCGCCAGCGAAGTGCCCTGTGTGCTGGTGGACATTATGCGCGGCGGGCCGGGCCTGGGCAACATTCAGCCCAGCCAGGCTGACTATTTCCAGGTAACCCGCTCGGCCGGCCACGGCGACTACCACCCGCTGGTACTGGCCCCGGCCACTGTGCAGGAAGCAGTGGATCTGATGAGCATCAGCTTTGATCTTGCCTTTCGCTACCGCCACCTGGTGGTATTGCTGGCCGACGGCACGCTGGGCCAGATGATGGAACCAGCCGAGATGCCACCTATGCGTACACAGCCGCCCGACCCACCCGAATGGGCGTTGCGCGGGGCCGTGGGGCGTGAAGCCCGCCGCATTACTTCCCTCTATCTAAGCGCCGAGCAGTTGGAAGGGTTGAACTTACGCTTGCAGGAGAAACTGGCCCGCATCGCTGCGCACGAACAGCGCTGGGAATGTTACCGCACAGACGACGCCGAGAGTCTGATCGTTGCCTTTGGCACTGTGGGGCGCATCGCCCGCAGCGCGGTGGAGCAGGCCAGGGCGCAGGGGCGACGGGTCGGTCTCTTCCGCCCGATCAGTCTGTGGCCCTTCCCCGCCGCAGCCCTGGCCCAGTTGAGCCGTCAGGTGCAGTCGCTTCTGGTGGTTGAGATGAATGCGGGGCAGATGCGCGAGGATGTGGAGCGCATCGTCCACGCGCCTGTTCACTTCCTGGGGCGTATGGGTGGGATGATCCCCACGCCGGAAGAGATTGTGGACGCACTGCCCGTGCCAGCCAAACGACATCTCCGCCGTCCGGAGTTGAATGGGCTGGCCCACGAAGCTGTGAAGGTATGAGGACAAATCCAATGCAACAAGTGATGGAGTTACCGAATGAAGGCGAGACCGCTGCGCTCGAGCCGGTCTACTGCTTCCCCCACACCCTGCGCGACGTCTACACCCACTACTGCCCCGGCTGTACCCACGGCACGATCCACCGGCTGGTGGCCGAGGTGATTGACGAGCTGGGCATCCGCGAGCGCACGCTGATGGTGGCTCCGGTGGGCTGTGCGGTCTTCGCCTACGAGTATTTCAACCTGGACAGTTGCGAAGCGGCCCACGGCCGCGCCCCGGCCATGGCGACCGGGTTGAAGCGGGTCTTGCCGGATCGGGTCGTCTTTACCTACCAGGGCGACGGCGATCTGGCCTCGATCGGGACGAATGAGATCATCCACGCGGCGGCCCGCGGTGAACAGATTACAGTCATCTTCGCCAACAATGCGGTGTACGGCATGACCGGCGGTCAGATGGCCCCCACATCTCTCATCGGTCAGGTCACCTCCTCGTCACCCGCGGGGCGCAACCCGGCAAGCCAGGGCTACCCGGTGCATATCCCTGAGATGTTGGCGACAATGCCCGGTGTAGCCTATGCCGTGCGCCGTTCGCTCCATTCGGTGGCCGAAATCCGCAAGACGAAGAAGGCGATCCGGCAGGCGTTCCAAACCCAATTAGACGGGCTGGGACTGTCGATCGTGGAAATTCTGAGCAGTTGTCCTACCAACTGGCGACTAGACCCCACAGCCAGCCTGGACTTTATCCGGGATCAGATGGTGCCCGTCTTCCCGTTGGGTGATTTCAAAGTGGGAGGAAGGGAGGAAGGGAGGAAGGGAGGAAGAGAGGACAAGATGACAGGGTGACAAGGCGGGTTGTGGGAGCCACCTGCTACCTGCCACCTGCCACCTACTACCTGCCACCCGCCACCCGCCACCTTCCACCTGCCACCTGCTACCTTCCACCTTCCACCTTCCACAAGGAGTCCTTTTCTATGCAAACATCTCTCATCATCTCCGGCTTTGGCGGCCAGGGCGTACTCTTTGCTGGGCAACTTCTGGCCCACGCTGCGTTGGACACTGACAAGCACGTCACTTGGATTCCCTCCTATGGCCCGGAGATGCGCGGCGGCACTGCCCACTGTACCGTCGTCATCGGCGACCGACCCATCGGTTCGCCCTTTGCCCGCCACCCAGAGATTGTCTTGGCACTCAACCAACCCTCTGCAGTCAAATATGCGCCGCTGATGGGGTTGGGCGGCCTGTTGGTGGTCAATACATCCTTGACCCCACTCCCTCCCACCAGACCAGACGTGCGGCTGGTCGCCGTAGACGCCAACGCCCTGGCCGAATCAGCCGGGGATATTCGCCTCGCCAACGTCGTCATGCTGGGCGCGCTGATTGCGGCACGCCCCATCCTCCCCGCCGCGGCCATCGAAAGCGCGCTGGAAGGTTATTTGCCTGAACGCCACCGCAATCTTCTCGACGCCAACCGGGCCGCGTTTCGCGCCGGCTATGCCTGCCAGCGCAAGCAGACTCCGATAGCAGCGTAAACATCTGAGGAGCGTCACTGGATGCTCAACGTAATAGCGCCTTTTCCCTTCATTACACTTGCCTGATCAACCCCAAAAGCGCCGTATTACTCCTGCGCCTTTTTTCCTCTCTTGTGGCGAAGAGGCAATCGCACTACCGACTCAACACATCTTCCACCGTGCGCCAACCGCAACCGGGGAAGAGGCGCGCCACCTGCGAGGCAAACAAGGGCGACGAAGATAGCACTTCATCGGGCGCACCGATGGCGATCACTTCGCCCTGGCTCAGCAACACGACCCGGTCGGCCAACGCTGCAGCCAGTTCGACATCGTGCGTCACCACAATCAGCGCTCCGCCCGCCTGCGCGAGCGCCTTAAGCTGGTAACGTAACCGTTCTTTCGCAGCATAATCAAGCCCGCGCGTTGGTTCATCCAGCATAATCAAGGGTGGTTCTGTAATCAGCAGCGCAGCCAGGGCCGTGCGCTGGCGCTCGCCGACACTCAGGTCACGCGGGTAGTGATACGCCAAGGCTGCGATCCCCAGCGTGGTTAAGAGATCGGCGACACGCTGACCTGTGTCGGGCGCGCCATCTAGCCCATGATTACGCAGCGTGATCCAGACCTCGTCACGCACAGTGTCGGCAAAAAGCAGACTGTTTGGATCCTGCGGCAAGTAGGCGACTTGCCGACAAATTTCGGCGACCGTTTTGCCGATCAACGAGCGTCCCTGCAACTTCACCTCGCCGCGCTGGGGTCGCACCAGCCCGACAATGCTACGTAATAAGGTCGTCTTGCCTGTGCCATTCCGCCCCATCAGCACGACAATTTCGCCCGGCCACACAGAGAGATCAATCCCCCGCAAGACGGTCTGCCGCTCGTAGGCGGCTGTCAGCCCATGAACCGCCAAGAGCGGTTCACCGTGCCGGGCAGATGGCTCATTGTTTTTCGGGGCCGTTCGCAGGGGCGGGGGCAGTTTTTGGCTGAAACGCAACCCTTCCTTAACCGTTAATGGCAGCGGCACCCAACCCAACGCCTTGCCGACCTGCACCAGCGGCGGCAGCAGGTCGATCTGGCGCAAGACACTGCGTACATCACCGCTTAAGAGCGATCTTCCGTCCTGGCTCAGATAAAGCAATCGCTCGGCAAAGGGCAAGACGCGCTCCAGGCGATGCTCGGCCAGCACAACGGTCAGCCCCAAATCGCTGTTCAGGCGCACCAACGCGTTCAAGAGATCCTCGGCGGATTGTGGGTCGAGTTGCGAGGTTGGCTCGTCCAACACCAGGATCGCCGGTCGCAAAGCCAGGGCTGCGCCGATGGCGACACGCTGCCGTTCCCCACCCGAAAGGGTTGTCAGCGGGCGGGCGCGCAGATGGGCCAGATCAAGCAGATCGAGCGTCTCTTCGACGCGCAAGCGCATAGCCGGGGCGGGCAGCGCGGCCTGTTCCAGCGCGAAGGCCAGCTCGTCTTCCACGCGGTCGGTGACAAATTGCGTTTCGGGGTCTTGAAAGACAAAACCCACATGGCGACTCATAGTCTGCGGCGAAGCGTGTACAGGGTCCAACCCATGCACGCGCAAATGTCCACGCAATTGACCGCCGGTAAAATGGGGCACCAACCCGTTGATCAAACGCAGCAACGTCGATTTGCCGGCCCCAGATGCTCCCACCAAGAGCACAAATTCACCTGCGTCGATCTGCAACGAGATGTTATGCAAGACAGGATTTGGTTGATTGGGATAGGAGAAACTCACCTGTTCGAATGTGATCATCGATTTCGGTTCCACAAAAGCACGAATGCTGGTGCCAGCAAGCCCCAAGTTGTCAGGCCATAGAGAAGGTGAAAACCCGGCAGGCTCAACACCGGATAAGGGTAGTAAAAGAGTGAGGTGCGATCCAACCAGGGGGCGAGGAATAGCGCCATCGCCCCCAGCGCGGCCCCGCTCACCAGCCAATCTTGGCGGCGAAAGGGTGCCGGGCGATAGACCGTGTGCGGCTGGCGGCGACCGATCCACCACAGCCCACCACTCAGGAGCGCAACACCGCCTATCGTCAACCAGCCACCGCTGGCTGCGTTCGGCCATACCAATTGCACCACCAGCCCGCCGACCACCACAAGCAGCCCGCCAATCAATCCAAAACGCAAAGCCAGAGGGGACGTCTGGCGTTGATTGCTGGCAAAACCGCGCGCGGTCATGGCTTCGGCCAGTTGCAACGCCCGTTCCAGCCCACTTAAGAGCAGAGGCAAAAAAAGCGGCAGCCAGTCGCGCAGACCTTGCATCCGTTGGCCGCGCACCGCCTGCGCTTCGCGGATCGACTGGAGCTGACGCACGGTGAGCGGGGCAAAGGTTAAGGCAATGGTCGCCACAACCGCCAGTGGATAATAGGCGCGCGGTGCCAATCCAACTATGGCGCGCACGGTCAACACCTGGTTCACCAACACCACCAGGGCGTAGATAGCGGTCAACACCAGGCCATTCAAGCCGCCATAGACAAGCGCCTCCAGTGTGATCGGCCCGCCGATCAACGGAAGCGCGGGGGGCAGCACCCACAACACCGTCACCCCGATATGGACATTGAGCGCGTTGATTAACATTGTTACGGGGATGACCACCAGGCCAAAGCGCAGAGGCGAGAGCAGGGGTTGGCGCTGGCTCGGTAGCCCGACCAGCCGCACGCTCCCGCCGACAACGCCGATCCAGGCGCAGATCAGCACCAGATAGAGCGGATTGCGCGTTGCGCCCAAAAGGCCAAGCCCAGCCAACAGCCAGAGCGCCCAACTCAGTGGGTGTAACGGTTGCGTCATACGTTGCTCTGTCTGCTTTGGGCTGAATCCACCGCCAACGGTTGGTATTGAAATTCAAAGCGCGCATGAAAGCGGCGCAAAGCGCGCAAGAGCGGCGCGCCCAGCGCCAGGATCAACAGCACATTGCCGATTAGGCGCGCCATATCCCACACCAACGAGGTGAGCAGATAAAAGAAGGCATAGCGCCGCAGGGTTTCCAGCAGCGTGATGCTGGGCTGCCAATATTGGGTTGGATCCCCGCTGGCAAAGGGCCAAAACCAGAGATTCATGATTGCACCGTAGAGCAGCCCCCAAAGCCCCGCAAAGCCTGCCAGGATGAACAACTCGCGGCGACTGCCCGCCCCCTGTCCAGCACTTCCCACTAGCCGGCGGCAGAACGGCGCGGTGATCCCCACCCAGCCAGCAGTGAACATCTGATAGGGCAACCACGGACCGACCCCGCCGGTAATCAGAGCCGATACGAGCAGTGTCAGCGCGCCCAACAAAAACCCGAGACGCCCGCCATAGACATACCCTGTCAAGACGATGAGCACAAAGATCGGGCTAAAACCGCCCGGCAGGGGGATCAGATTGTCCACATAGCGCAGCGTAGCATTGATCGCCACCAGTATGCCCAGGAGCGCCACTGTTTTGGTGTTGACCGCCTGTCGTTGCACCTCCAGCAGCAGGACCGCAAAACAGAGCAAGACCAGGAGCGTCAGGATCAACACGGCATCCTGCAAATGCGAGCGGTCGGCCATTGTGTCGCTGGCGAGTCTGGGCAACCAAAAGGGATAGAGAAAGGCGGTCACGCCGATCAAACTGGTCAAGCAATAGGTCAGCAGACTGAGGGCGCGCTCACTCATGCCCGATTCCGAATCATCCACAAGAGGGCGGCCACGGCGATCACGCCTAGTGGGATCAGCAACACAAGCGCGGCCCTACTGAAGATCAGTGGGAGCTGCCATTGTGCCTGCGCTGGGTTTGGTGTTGGCGTGGGCCAATTGATCAGCGCTGCCGCTTGGGTCGGCGTAGCGCCGGGTGGTTGCGACACAGTTGTCGGTGTAGGCGGCAGCCCGGCAGCGACCAGTATGGGTGCAGAGTTGACAGTAATGGTGACCGAAACGCTGATTTCTCCGGCAGGATTGCGAGCGATGAGCAGGTAAGTCGTTGTCTGGGCTGGCTGCACCTCCAGGTTGCCCACGCTCCCCACCAGTTGCTCCGCCCCGTTCCACTGCAAGAACACTTGGGCAGCCTCACGAACGAACCAGTTGAGCCGCGTGGTTTGACCTGCTTCCAGAGTGGCGCGATTCACGCCAAAGAGTCCAATCCGCGGCAGGGCTGGCGTTGCCGTCCCCGTAGCCGTTGGCGTGGGGAGCGGCGTCCAGGTCACAGTGGGGGGGGCGAGCTGAATCGGAATTGGCATGTCTGTCGGCAATGGTGTCTCTGCCGGCAATGGCGTCTCTGTCGGCAATGGCGTCTCTGTCGGCAATGGCGTTTCTGTCGCCGGGACGGGCGTCAGCGATGGGGTTGGCGACGGGGTCTCGCTGGGTGGCGTTGTTGCGATCGGTGGCGTTGTTGCGATCGGTGTGGCCGTGGCGGGTGCGCAGACATCTGCAAAGGTGATCGCAGCCGGCGCTGAATCGGCGGCACCCGTGCCCCATACCCACCCATCCACCGCGCCCGGGAGTACTTGCCAGTTTGACGCCCCCGATTGGGAGTAGGACCAACCCGTCTCCGTGAGATGCCAGTATGTCCAATAGGTGTAGGTGTCGCCTTCGGTCTGGCAAAAACACGATTCTTGGGGATAGGCGCAGCCTTCATGATCGATGCGGCAAATCGCCGCTCCCATGCCAGAGACTTCGATGTTCAGATCCAAGCCGGAGCGCTGCAACAGATCATATCCGCTGATCTGCGGTTCGCTAAATTCGACACAGCGGGTGGCGACGCTGCCATCGCCATGCACCACCACCAAAGCGGCTTGATGACTCGTTTGCGCCTGCGCAAAGGCTGCCGCGATCAACCAACAGAGGCAAGCCAGCAACACAATCAACCGAGGATGGATGGACATGGCACTTGATCCTGCGTAATGTATCGGGGGAACAAGGAGATTTGGTTGTTTCCCTGTTCCCCCTTGTATGTTTAGGGTTTGGCGACCTGCGGCAAATAGAGCGCCAGGCAGGTTTGCAACGACGCGCTGAGCGCCGGATGCGCCCGCCCAAGCAAGGCAGGGATCACCTGCTGCGTGGCGAGTTGATTTGCCCCTGTGCCCGGTTGCCATTCAAAGCTGCCATCGGGCAATTGCAAGGCGAGCAAATAGCTGATCGGCCTGGTCGCGCTCACTGTCCATCGGGGACCGAGCGGATCTTCGCCCGCCGCGATCAATGCTTGCACCACATAACCGGTCGAATTGGCATCGCTGGGCGTACCGGGCGTGAGATCATACCGAAAGCCGCCATCTGCGTTTTGCGTACTCTCGAAAAAGGCCAGTGCGCTGATCACCGTCGAGGAGGTGATCGGCTCGCCCACGGCAATCAACGCTTGGAGGGCCAACGCCGTGCTATTGGTGTCCGCTCCCCAGCCTGCTGCCCATTCCCAACCGCCGCTGGGCTGCAATTGGCCGCGCAGATGGGTGACGGCGGAAACCGGCACACTCTCGTTGAATGCAATGGCCCCAAGAATCGCCCAACTGTTCGGTCCACTTTGCAGGCTGAACGTCCCCAGCGTGGGGCTATAATGCGCCAACGACCCGATCCCAGCAGCCGGGAAACAGGCCGCGCTGGCGGTTGTCGCGACGGCCAATTTGCCGGCACCAGCCGCGGTTGCGCGAGTATAGGCAGCGCCGTTTAGCCGGACAAAATCGGCCAGAGAAGGGTTGGCCGGCCCCTGTCGCCAGTCGGATGCGTCAAGTTGATTGGCACCGATTGCCAACATCGTTTCCACCGATGCGCCGACGCTGCCGTAGCCACCCTCTGTAATGTTTTGCCGGGCGTGTAGCCAGGTCAACGCCGCGGCGGCGGCCAGGGTTTGTGTCGGTGGGCTTTGGGCCGCGCCAAATTCACCCCAGCGCCAGCCCTCAATCGCCCCGGTCTGCGTGATCAACGAGGAGTCTGCGCCCACAGGATAACTTTGCCATGCGCTGCCATCCCAATAGCTGTAGGCCCAGAAGCGATTGGCATCGCAGAAGCAATTTTCCGCTGGGCAGCCGACACCTTGAATGCTGCACACGGCCGTGCCAAAGCTGGTCTCCGTAGTCACTACCTGTAAACCGCTCAATTGCAGCGCCGCCAGCCCCGAAAGTGGACGGGTGAAGGCGATCGTGCGCACCGTGCGCGCCTGGTCATCGAATTGCACGATGATATTGGCGATATTGTCGCTCTGCGCTCGCGCTGCAGGGGATACACCCACAAGCAAGAAGATCAGCATTGCCACCGAGCCAGCACCGAACATGACGCTGCCAAGCCACCAGCAGAGTCTGCGCAAAGAAGTCGAGCCGAAGTAAGGATAATTGTGCATAAGTTTTCCCTTAGTGGTATAACAAAAAAAAGGCTGCATCCCCCAAAAACGGAGATACAGCCAGAAAAAAAACCCGCCAAACGGCGGGCTGTTCGCAAAACAGAGAATGATTTTGTTTTGCGTCCGGCCCCCTCTCTCCACGAAGGTGGTATACGAACAACGGTGAAGGCGGGTAGTCGGACTTGATAATAGTTAACTGTTCATGTTCAATTCTTAATGGATGGTTCGCCATCGGCGAACTCTGCTCATTAACAACTGTACGTTGACAATTGATCATTACTTACCGTTGCGGGACAGTGCCGGACTCGTCTTTTGCTCATTTCTTCTCTGTGGCTGCGCCACAACTGTCAAAATGAAAGACCCACCGGGCTTCCCCCATTGTGCGCCGTGCTTCCGAGCGGATGGCGCACCTTCACGATAGCTATTCAGTTGATTGAATTGTAAATGCTGGGTGTTGTGATTGTCAAATCACAATGTTGCTGGCTGTCACCCCCCATCCAGCGGGTAGATGGGGCGGGGGATCTGTTGCCAGGGGAAACGTTCCAGGTGCGACATTGTGGGGCCAAGCGTATCCACGCGGATAATGGCGGAGGCCATATCCGCATAATACTGGAAGTTGCTCGCCGTCTTCATCACCACCAGCTTGGCCGTGGCTGGCTCGATCCCAAAGTGGCGGTAGACGATTGGGTGATTGCCGCCAATACCTTCGTATTCGCTGACCACAATTTTGATCGTGCCCACCTCCAACAGGACAGCACGCCCCATATTAAATGACTCCATCCCCACCACCTCGGCCTCGATGCGCCCGCCGCCAATCGCAGCCACTGTCGCGGTGACGGCCACGGGCCGATGAAAGGCCGTTGCCAGTTTGCCTCCCAGCTCTACTTGAATGGTACTGCCGACGCCAGCGCTGATGGCAATCTGCACCACCTCTGCGTCCACAATCGGCAGCAGTGCGATCTGCGAAACCTGTTGACGCAGAAGCTCGCGCAGAATTTGCGTGCTGTCACCCGGTGCGCCGCCAAATACACTGTCGCCCGTATCCGAAAGGATGACCAGCCCGCGTTCGGCGTTGACCGCCTGCCGCACCGCCTGCTCTACGGGCACGCTTTCGTAGACCCAGAAGCGGTCGCGCATGGCCCAGACCATCTGGGCGTGTTCATCCGCCAACCGCTCGGCCAGCGCCTGATCGTTGTTCGTGATGACGACAGTCGCCCAGCCGCCTTCCGGCACATCCAGCCAGGGCTGCATCGGGCAAGGCGAGACGCTCAGCACGCCCGGCAGAGCTTCATAGGCGCGGGCGCGGTCGAACCACTCCTTCATCGGCCCGCGGCTGGTCAGAAATTGCTCCTGGTGGGCCAGCATAGGAATTTTGCGCCAGGCGACCGTTGGCTGGATGTCGCCGCGCAAGATGGCAAAAAGCTGATGGGCTGCCAGTTTGCCCGTTTCAAAGGGCAGATGGGGTTGCGTGCGGTGGGCAACCAGACCGTCCAGCAGATCGATCATGCGCTGGGTTATGTTGGCGTGGTGGTCAAGCGGGGCCACAATCGGTACAGTCCGGCCCAGCACCCGCCGCGCCGCAGCCAGCAGATAGCCCTCCACATCGGGATCGTTCATTGCCGCGGCCGCGCCGTGCAGACTAAAGAAGAATGCATCAATGGGCAGCGCTTCCTCTAAGCCGCTGACCAACTGATCTTCGAGGAAGAGCAGCGTCTCGGCGGTTAGGATGCCATTGGCCCCAGCCCACGCCTGGACGATTGGCACGGGCGTATAGACAAGCGCTTCCTCGGCAGCCGCGGCCAGAAAGCCGCCGATGGGGCCGACACCCTGCATCTTTTGCAGAATTTCGTCCCCGCGATAGAGTCCAAACTGACGAAAGGTCTCAACGGTGGTGCGGGTTGGGGTAAAGCTACAGGTTTCCTGCCCGATGTGGGCAATGGCAATACGCATGGCAGTCTCCGGTGATGATTTTTTTGTAAGCAACTATACGGACAATTACCTATCCCCCATACCCATCTCCCCAACCGATTCTAGCACAACATCAGCCTGGGGCGTAAGCTGTTCCCGCGTGCCTGGTCCAGTCAACACGGCGACGCAGAGACCCGCACCAGCCGCCCGCCCCATACGCATATCCGTCAGGGAATCCCCCACCATCACTGTCCGCTCAACGGCTACGCCGAAGTGGGCACAGGCCGCCCAGATGGCTTCCGGCGCAGGCTTTTTGGGATAGGCATCGTCGCTGGCAATCACCAGCCCGACCAGATGACTGATCCCCAGAACGTCCAGTGTGTAGACAGTCTGGGCGCGCTCGTCGCTGGTGATGACGGCGATGGCAATGCCAGCGGCGCGCAGGCTGGCAAAGAGGGTGGGCAAGTCTGTGGGTGTGGTGAGGAGAGAGGGATCCGGCGGTCTGCCCAGAGCGACCAAAAAGGTGCGCTCCACCAGCGCTTCGGCTTCGTCCCAGCTAAGCGGGGGGCGGGCATGGCGGTGGAGGACCGCGGCCACTATCGTGCCCACTTTGGCGTTGGCCGCGGTAGCAAAAGGGCCGTGGGTGGAAAAACGACGTTCGAGTGGGTCGTAGCCCAATGTGGCGTTGAGTTCCGAGCGCACAGTGGCTGGATTCTCCACCGTCTGGATAACAGCGTCCAAAGCGGCCAGATAGATACTCTGCCAGACAGGATTGAAGTGGGTAAGCGTGCCGTCCTTGTCAAAGATGACCAGTCCGGCGTCAAAGGTGGCAGAACCGAAACGAATGGAAGGCATGAAAGTTTCTCGTTGGGGGACGGAAGACGGAAGACCGCAGACGGCAGACCGCAGATACATCCTCCGTCCGCCGTCCACCGTCCGCCGTCACTTTAGATACATCAGGCCAACGCCATTGGGTCCGGTATGTACAGCCAGCGCGGCACCGGTCGGTTCTACCAGAATGTCGCCGCCCTCCACCACATAGGGGCGCAACTCCTCGGCCAGCCTTCTGACGATCTCGGCGGATTCCTCACTCGTATAGATCAACCCGAGACCGCGCACAGGGGCTACATCGGCCAGGCTGTCTGTGAGCCAGGCCAACCCTTTGCGATAACTGCGCGTGCGGGCCGCCACATCCGCCACATTGTGCGAGACGCGCAGGATGGGTTTGATGTTGAGAACATTGGCGATCAGCTCCCCCACCCGGCCAATCCGCCCGCCCCGGCGTACAAATTCGAGCGTGTCGAGCAGTGCATAGACCTCCACATTGTCAATTTCGGCGCGCAGAGAGGCGGCAATCGCGGCCAGTTCGCCCCCAGCCGCCACACGGCGGACGGCTTCCAACACAAGCAATCCCAAGCCCAGGGAGGTGGTGCCGCTGTCCACCAGTTCCACTTCCAGGTCATACTCCTGGGCAGCCAGACGTGCGCCGTTGAAGGTGCCGCTCAATCCGCTGGCGACAAAGACGCCCAACACCTGGCGTAGGCCCCGGCGCTGCACCTCTGCAAAAGCCGCCGCGTAGTCTTCGCCCATCGGCATCGAGGTGGCCGGTGTGGCCTGGCTGGTGAAGATGCGGCGGAAGAGTGCTTCTGCGTCCAGGTCCACCCCCTCTCGGTAGAGTTCGTTCCCAATCCGCACCTGGCAGGGGATGACGATCAGGTTGTGACGTTCGACCAGCTCTTTGGGTAGACCACAGGTGCTGTCACTGATGATGGCAATTTGGCTCATAGATGGCTCTCTTTCTGGAATCATCCGGGAAGCGGCCAGAACAACTTCCATACCCTTGATTTTGTGGCCGCTTCCCGGAAGGTCGAACACGATACTACTCGATGGAGAAGATGAAGCTGTAGTGGGGTTGTCCCCCCGGCTGGCAGGTGAATTTGATGGCCGGGTAATTCTTGTCCATCGCGGCGCGCATCGCTTCGGCGCTCTGTTCGTCCTGACCTTCACCGTAATAGATAACGGCAAATTCATACTCGTCCAGATCGATGCGGTCGAACAGTGCCTGTGCTACGGAAAGCTCATCCTGGCCGGCCGCGACCAACTGCCCATCCAGCAGGCCGATGACATCCCCTGCGCGCACGTCAATGCCGTTGATGGTTGTCGTGCGCACGGCGACAGTCAGTTCAACTGTCACTACGTGGTGAATGGCCTCCTCCATCAGCGCGGCGTTCTCCGCGGCGTTCTTGCTGTAGTCAAAAGCCATCAGCGCGGCCAATCCCTGGGGCGCGGAGCGGCTGGGAACAACGAAAATTGGGCGATCTGCCAACTCTACAGCCTGCCTGGCGGCCATCACGATATTTTTGTTGTTGGGGAGCAAAATCAGCGCCCCGGCCTGCACAGACGCAATGGCTTGCAGCAAATCTTCTGTGCTGGGGTTCATTGACTGGCCACCGCTGACAACCGCGCTGACGCCCATATCGCGGAACGCCCGTGCCAGCCCATCCCCAGCGGCTACGGCCACAATGCCGACACCGGTGACGCTTTCGGTCGTCATCGCTGGATTGGCTGCGACGCCTGGCGCGGCTGGGTTTTGCGGCCGCGCCAGAAAATCGGCAAATTGCAGATCCATATTTTCCACTACCACATCGTCCAACATCCCTAACCCAGCGCCGTAGTCCAACGCGCGGCCGGGGCTGAGCGCGTGGACATGAACCTTGATGAGCGTTTCGTCGCCCACCACCAACGGACAATCACCCAGGCTGGCGATGTGTAGCCGAATCGCAGCCACATCCAGCGCCTTGCCCCGGATCAGATATTGGATGTCGTAGCCGTAATGTTCGCCGTCCAGCGTGGTGGGCGGCGGCGCGTCCAGATGGGCCTGCACCTCTGGGCCAGAGAGAGCCGAGTCCGTTTCCGGCACGCTTTCGTCGCCGGCTGTCTCGCCGCGCAGATGGCGCAGCATCCCTTCCAGGATTGTGACCAATCCCTGGCCGCCGCTGTCCACGACACCGGCTTCTTTCAAAATGGGCAACATCTCTGGCGTGCGCAGCAGAGCTGCGCGTGCGGCTTGGGTGGCCCTGCGCAACTGCTCCCGAATGTCCTGCGTCTCGGCGGCTGCTGCTTCCGCCCCCTCCGCCATCGCCCGCGAAACGGTGAGAATCGTGCCTTCCACCGGTTTCATGACGGCCAGGTAGGCGCTCTCGCTGGCCTGGCGCAAGGCGCGCGCCACGTCGGACGCTGTGTAGGATTCTTTGTCCTGCCCGGCGCGAGCGAAGCCGCGCAAAATCTGGGAGAGAATAACGCCGGAATTGCCGCGCGCGCCCATCAGCGCACCGCGGGCAAAGCGATCAGCGATGTCCGCGGCGCTCTGCGAGGTGTAGTTGGCGATCTCCAGCATCGCGCTACGCATCGTCATCAGCATATTTGTCCCCGTGTCCCCGTCGGGCACAGGGAAGACATTGAGCGCGTTGATCGCAGCGGCGTGGCGTTCCAGCCAATGGGCCGCAGCCCGGAAAAGCTCCTTCATTTGTGCGCCGTCAATACGATGAAGCGCAGGGGGCAGGACGTTTTCGTCCGGCACGGCAGGGATACCCAAAGCAGAACTTTCTGCCCGGTCAATCTCCTGTCCACCGTTGCGAGCCGCGTCCGCAACGGCTTCCGGTGATTGGAGATTCTCTGCGGTTGGCGGGTCGAGGGGTAGGCGATCCATACACTCTGCTCCTGGGCTGATGCGTTCATCGCACATAAGATGGATGGGCGCAGATTTGGACTTTTGACAAAGGGAAAAGAAAACCATGTGTGCGAATAGTTGACGAAAAAGGAGAAATGAGTCAGAAATAGGGTATGGACATAAAACAGAGTACGAAACAACTAGAGCAGTTCCGGGACGAAATGTACAAGAACCTTGATAAC
>CAMDEX010000174.1 GCA_945897075.1 Litorilinea aerophila | reverse complement strand
GTAGGGCCGACAGGATAGCGGGGCGGGTCAATCTCCCAGACGTGGACGTGGGTATCAACGATCATTTGTGTTTCCTTTCTGTGTAGGCTCATTGGCCGCGCTGGTTTGTCTATCCTTCCGGGAAGGGGTCAAAGGATGATTGGACTTGTGCAAATCTTGTTGACCCCTTCCCGGAAGGTGTACAGCGGAGCGAAGCTACCTATGGCGTCGGCATTGTGGTATGATAAGTTAATAACGTGTGAAACCTGTAGCCAGAAGACCCCGAAACGGAGGCGACGAATGCTTTCCGCAAGCGACCGTACAATAGCGACACTCTTCAAGCAACGTTTACAGAGAGTTAGCCCGGTGTTGGATGTGCGCGTCTTTGGCTCACGCGCGCGCGGCGATGCTGACGCCGAGTCCGATCTCGACATATTTGTCCAGCTAGAAAGTATCACACCTCCTTTGCGCCGGCAGATCAGCGAAACGGCCTGGGAAGTCGGTTTTGAGATGGATCGGGTCATTTCGACACTGGTGGCGACGCGTGAGCAGCTAGAATACGGCGCATTAGGGGCCAGCCCGATCATCCGACGCGTGATGGAAGAGGGCGTGTCAATATGAATGCAGAACAGATAGACGCTCTGTTGCGTTACCGCATAGAACAGGCCCACGAAAGCTTGCGTGAAGCGACTATTTTGCGTACTGCCGAAGCCCAGCGCGGTGCGATCAACCGGGCGTATTACGCTATGTTTTACGCTCTCCTCGCTTTGTTGGCAACCAGGCAACTGGGCACCTCAAAACACAGCGGAGCCATCAGCCTGTTTGACCGCGAGTTCGTAAAGACGGGCGTCTTTCCCCTGGCGTTGTCCAAGTCGCTGCATCTGGCTTTCGAGCGGCGACAAGTGCATGATTACGGGGAAATGATCGAACTGAACTTCGCGATGGTTGATGAAACCATCACCGATGCAAACGCGTTTGTGGATACGGTTGAACGCTATCTGCGTGAACAGCGTTTGCTGGGATAAAGCCCCGTCTGGGCAGCATCCCGTCCTGCGTTTGAGCGAGACTGCGCAACGCAATACGCAACACCCCTACCCCGCCACTTCGATCCCCTGCCCACCCCGCCAACTCTGCCCCGGCGACAGAGGCACGGGCGTGCCCACGACTGCGGCTTCGATGCAAAGCATGCGCCGGTAGCCCTCCGCTTCCATATCCGGGATGCGGGCGGCGCGCGCCACGCCGGGATTCCAGAGAACGATGTCGGGAAAATTCTCGTTGGTCAGGCTGATTGTGCGCGCCCCTGTGCGCACAATCGCACGCTGCGCGCCGTAAACCACCCGGCCCGCGCCCTCTGGCCCGAAGCCGAGCAGCCGCTCGCTTTGGGGGTCTTCCCGTTGTTCGGTGAAGGTATTTTTGTAGGGAATCCCCGCAAAGCCCTCGACTGTCGTCTGAAAAACATCTTCCAGACGCAGATAGGTGTGCAGCGCGCCGCTGAAGGTGAAGTCGGCGTCGCCGGTATTCGTCACCGAAAAACCAATAGACAGCCTCTGTCCGCCGACGGTGACGGCCATTTCCGCGGCGAAGGGATGCGGCCACAGCGCCCGCGTCGTTGGGCTGTCGGTCAGACGCAGACGGGCAGTGACAGTGTCGCCCTCGTCCGCCGTCACGCCCACCACTTCCCAGGGGACGTTGCGGGCAAAGCCGTGGGGTTGCAACGGCCCTTCCCCGGAAAACTGCGGCCAGCAGACGGGCACGCCGCCCCGGATGGGGTCGCCCGCGGCAAAGCGGGCCGTGCGGCTGAGGAACAACTGCTCCGTCCCGAGCGCGGGAATCCAGGAGGTGACGTGGCTGCCCTGCAAGTAAATTTCAGCCGTCGCGCCGTCGGGTGCAGCCAGGACAATTTTGGGCAGCCCGCCCGCGCCGGGGAGGATGGGGGTTGGGATGGAGGGCATTGGACGTGTCTCCGTTGGCTGGGCGGTGGGATGCTGAGATGCTGAGATGCTGAGATGCTGAGATGCTGGGATGCTGGGATGCTGGGATGCTGGGAGAAGGATAGCAGCGGAGCGGGCTTTGCGCAAGCGCGGGGAAACAAAAAGCCGTGTAGCCGGCGGATAACTCCCCGGCTACACGGCAGCGGCGCAAACAGTGCCGTACAGCTATGCCGCGTTTATGCGATTTCCAGCAAGTCGCTTTCCAGCAGGTGGTGGGTCGCTGCCTCTACCATTTCTGGTCCGCTGAGCGGTGTCAACGCATCCAGAATCATCAGACGGATGTGTTCATTGATAAAGTAACGGCTCAGAATCGCCACAGACAGATACTTGGCTCCCGCCACCAGCCCGACACAGCGCTCTGCACCGCAGGCGCAAATGAACGGGCGATCCATCTCCCACTCGGTGGACGGGTAGAAGAAGGTCAACGGCTCCCCGGGCGCGATGTCCCGCGCGGCCCGGATCGTCATTGCCGTCGTGTCGATCTCCGTGTTGGGCGCGCAGGAGTGGTTCATATAGACGATCACGCCCAACTCTTGGATGTGCTGGCCTGGGCCGATCTGAATCGTCTGGTAGGTGGGCGTAGAAACAACGGTGAAATCGGCGATGCGCGCCACGATTTCGCCCTGGGCAAATGCTTTCTCCGTGACCAATTGTGCGCCAGCTTTGCTGGCAGCGTGCTGAACTTTGTGCATCGGAATGCACCTGGGCCTTTCCTGCGCATCTATGGCGCAGAATGAAAAATGGATACAAACACAAAGAATGCACAGTCGGAGATCGGCGCTGCCTGCGCGCCCGCATCCCCGACTGTGGACGCCCTGTCGTGGCTGCCGTTCCCGACGCTCTACACGAAAAAGCACGAGTGCGCTGACGCCTCGTGCTTTGGGTATAAGACGGGATTTCGGTGGTCCGACAGAACCGCTATTCGGGATCAATCATTGCATATTTGATCGTGGCTGTCAATTCTGTTTTGTGCTATTTTGACGTTCACTCCCAGCGGCGCTAGACTATCCCAAGCGTCATCATCCAAACAGGAAAATCCGTATGCGTACCCGATCATCTGACAGCATCGCAAGGAGCAAGAACGCGCACAGCCGAGATCCAGGCAGCGCGAAAGTACGCGGCGATTCTTTCCTGAACTCCGCCACCGGTTCTCCACCAACGCGGCGGCTGCACGATGGAACTCTCCTGCTACTGCTGGGTGCGCTCGCGCTGATCTTCGCCGCCTGCACCACGGCTACATCCACACCGACGCTGACTTCCCAGAACGCGCCAACAGCCAGCGCAGCGCCAGCGGCCACACCCACCCCCATCCTCGCGCCAGAGGCGGACGTGGCACCTCTCCCCCAGATTTTTGCCGACAGCCTGGGCATCACCCTGAAAAGCGACAGCGGTGCCTGGGAAAGCGTGGAAGTTCTGCCCTTGACGCCGGAGATGTGGGCAGCCTTCACCACCGGTTTCCGCGCCTTCGATCCACTCAAAAACCACGCGGTCGCCATCTTCACCCAGGCGGACGGCGTATGGGTGGAGTTGGGCCGGGTCGAGTTGGAATGTGGCGACTACGTGGACAGCGGCTCGATCCAACAGGTCAAACTGGACGAAAATTCCCTTTGGCTGGCCGCCGACACGGGCACGGGTGCGCACAGCGGCTGCTTCGATCTGCTGCGCTGGGACGGCACGGCGCTGACGATTGCCGCCAGCGGCTTCAACAGCAGCCCCGGCGCAGGGGAAGTGCGGGATGTGGACGGCGACGGCCAGCCGGAGGTGGTTCTCAACGCCACCGATCCTTACGTCTTTTGCTATGCCTGCGGCGTGCGTCTTTATAATATCTCAATCTTGCGTTGGGATGGCGCGCAACTGCTCCCGGTAGAGCTGACCCGTCTGCCCGATGACACTGTGGCCGATCTGCGGGAGGCCAACAATGGGGCCGTGGAACTGGCCGCAGCCAGCCTCTTCCCCGCGGCCATTCCCCTCAGCGACGAAGCCCTGGGCTACGCACCCAGCGACGAGCGGGTCTATTGGAACCGCCAACTCATCCACCTCCTGGCCGACGGGCGCAAAGAGTACGCAAACTCATCGCCCTACCCGCTGCTCAATTGGATTTTCTATGGGGATTGGGACGCGGCGCTGGCTGAATTGCTGCAATACACCCCGGCCCAGATTTTTGACCCGCAACGGGCGATCCTCCAGGAAAGCGCGGCCGCGGGCTGGGAAGAGACGCTGGCCGATTGGATTCTGACCTTCTCTGGCCCGGCCCTGGCCGCCCAACCCGACCTGGCCCCGGCCTGGTTCTTGCAGGGCTGGGCGCGTTTCCTGAAAACTCCCGGCGATCCCGCCGCGGCCGCTGATGTGGAACAGGCCGCCCGCCTCGTCCCCGATGCGGCGCTCTATCGCGCCAGTTTGGAGCAGTTGGGCAGCCGGGAGGTCGTTCAACCCGCTCCGACAGCCACACCCATCCCCGCGCCCTCTGCCGCCATCCCTTCTCCGGTCACAGTCGAGACAGTGCGCTTCCCGGTAGGTGCGACGGTCTACGAGTTGCCGGTCAATCTCTCGGCTGGCGCGCGCGGCTACACACTGGGCATTGGCGCCGGGCAAAAGCTCTACGTGACCGGGCCGGGCAACGCGCGTATCTGGCTGGTCAACCCGACAGGACAGCCGATTGCCGGTGTTGCCGATGGGGGCGCGACGCGTTTCGACATCCCAGCCACGGCCAACTATACGCTCATCCTGCAGGGCAGCGGCGCGGCGGATTGGCTGCTGGCGATTCCGCCCCTCTCCCCGCCGGAGACGATTCCCCCCGTCAGCAGCGAGCGGGTGCGTTTTGCTGTGGGCGCAACCTCCGCCACACTCGAAGCAACTCTCACACGAGGCACACCTGTCGGCTACATTTTAGGCATCGGCGCGGGCCAGCGGCTTTGGGTGACGGCGACGCTGGGCGATGTGGGCTTTTGGGTATTGGACGCGGAGGGCAAGACGCTTTCGCCGATCAGCCGTACAGCGCGCAGCGGCGAATACGCCATCCCGCGCACAGGCGACTATACACTTGTGCTGGACGGGGAAGGGCCGGTGCAAGTGGTGGTGGAGATTCCGCCGCGCTAAAGAAGAATGGAAGGTAACTACACAGGACTAGCGCCGGTTGAGTAGGCGTCGCATAAGAATGCGGGTGCTGTTTCCAGCCGTATCGCTTGTACTGAGCCTGTCGAAGTGAAACCCAGCGGGTAGACCCGTAGACCCGTTCGCTTGATTTCGATACGCCTCGCAGACTCGGCTACTCAATCAGCGCTCACTGGACGGGTAGCCTGTAGTTACAATGGAAGAGAGATTGCACAGGATGACTGGAATCGCTACTTTGGCTGAGTTGTATCTGGGCGCTGAACCAATCGGGGTTACAACGGACAACGACCACTTGCTTCTCCATTTGTCCAATGGGCACTCAGTTGCCCTACCCTTTGAGATTGTCAGCCAACTGGCCATCAGCACCCAACAAACCAGTGAGGCGCGTTTGCTGATTCTCTCCCAACCGCCGCGCATCGACGACGTGCAGGTGACAGACGACGCGCTGATTGTCACCCTGCAAGATGGCCGGGTACTTTCTTCACCCCTGCGCTGGTTTCCCCGTCTGCGCTATGCCACTGACGCCGAACGCGCCTATTTTGTTATTTTGGGCGATAACGACCTGATCCATTGGCCGGAGCTGGACGAGGATATTGAATTGATGCGCCTGTTCAGCGGTGGGGAAAGTCTGGAGAGCGAGCGTTCGGTGCAGGGCTGGCTGGCAGAACACAGAAGCGAGGCGTTCGTTTTCAACGAAGCGACGACAAAATATGATCCGTGAAATTCCTGTCACCCGCATCCAAGAAGCTGTCGAGACGCTCCTGAGCCAAGCGGCCTACCGTCTGCCCGCCGACTATCTGGCCGCGCTGGGTGCGGCCGCGCCGATGGAAGCGTCGCCGGTGGGCCGCCAGATCATCGAACTGCTGCTGGAAAACTCCGCCTATGCCCAGGCCGAACAGATTCCCACCTGCCAGGATACGGGGATGGCGATCCTCTTTCTGGAAGTGGGCCAGGACGTACACTTTACGGGCGGCGACCTGCACGCAGCCATCCAGGACGGGGTGGCCGCGGCCTACGCCGGTCTGCGCAAGTCGGTGGTGGACGATCCCATCCGCCGCGCCAACACCGGCGACAACACGCCGGGGCTGATCCACTACGAAATTGTCGCGGGTGACCGGGTGGGGCTGACCGTTCTGCAAAAGGGTTTTGGCGCGGAGTTGATGAGCCGCTTGCAGATGTTCCCGCCCTCTGTCGGCGTGGAGGGTGTCAAGCGTTTCGTCGTCGAGACAATCGAACTGGCTGGCCCCAACGCCTGCCCGCCGCTGATTGTGGGGGTGGGGCTGGGCGGCGCTTTCGACACAGTGGCCCATCTGGCCAAGAAGGCGCTCCTGCGCCCCATCGGCAGCCGCCATCCTGCGCCCCATCTGGCCGCGTTGGAAGTCGATCTGCTCGATGCCATCAACCGCACGGGCATCGGTCCGCAGGGGCTGGGCGGGCGGGTCACCGCGCTGGCCGTACACATCGAGTCCGCCGCCACCCACATCGGCGCGCTGCCCGTGGCCGTCAATCTCAACTGCTCGGCCCCGCGGCGGGCGAAGATGGAGATATAAGATATTGGGTATTGGGTAGTTCGTCGTTGCCTCCTTCATTCACCATTCACCATTCACGATTCACAATTCACAATTCACAATTCACCATTTCCTCCTTCCTATGCCCACCCTCACTCTTCCCCTCACTCTTCCCCTCTCTCTTCCCCTCACCGACACCGACCTCCTCCCTCTGCGCGCCGGCGACAGCATCCGCATCAGCGGTGTGATCTACACGGCACGTGACGCGGCCCACAAACGGCTGGCAGAACTGATCGAGCGGGGCGCGCCGCTGCCTGTTAAGCTGGCAGGGCAGGCCATCTATTACGTGGGGCCGGCCCCGGCCAAAGCGGGCCACGTCATCGGCCCGGCGGGTCCGACGACGAGCGGGCGGATGGACTCCTATACGGTTCCGCTTCTGCGTTTGGGGGTGAAGCTGCTGATCGGCAAAGGCTATCGCTCGCCGGAAGTCAAACAGGCGCTGGTGGAAGAGCGGGCCGTTTACGCCGCGGCGGTGGGCGGTGCGGCCGCGCTGCTGGCGCGCCACATCCGCAGCAGCCGGGCGGTAGCCTGGCCGGAGCTGGGCACGGAGGCCATTCACGAGTTGACGGTCGAAGAATTTCCGGCTATTGTCATCAATGATTGCCACGGCGGGGATGCGTACAGCGAAGGAAGGGAGCGGTGGAGAAAGGTATGAGGGGAGGAAGGGAGGAAGGGAGGAAGGGAGGAACGCCACTTTCCACTTGCCACCTGCCACCTGCCACTTTCCACCTGCCACCTGCAACAGATAGGAGTTCTCCATGCAATTCGGAATTTCGATTCCCCAATGCGACGCCTTTGGCGATGTGCGCAAGTTGATGGAATTGGCCCAGACCGCTGAGGCTGTGGGCTGGGATGGCTTTTTCGTCTGGGACTCTGTACTCTTTGACGATTTCTGGCGACCTGTGGTGGACCCGTGGGTGACGCTGGCTGCCATCGCCGCCACTACCCAGCGCATCCGCATTGGCCCACTGGTCACACCTGTGGCGCGGCGGCGGCCCTGGAAGCTGGCCCGCGAGACCGTTTCCCTCGACCAGCTCTCCGGCGGACGGATGATCCTGGGTGTGGGTCTTGGCTCCCCGGAGAAGTGGGAGTACGCGGCCTTTGGCGAGGAAACGGACAACCGCATCCGCGCCGAGAAATTGGATGAAGGGTTGGAAATTCTGCTCGGTTTGTGGAGCGGCGAGATGTTCAGCTTTCAGGGAAAGCACTATCAGTTGGAAGAGATGCGCTTCCAGCCGACGCCTGTCCAGCAACCGCGCATCCCCATTTGGGTGGCGGGTGGCTGGCCGAACAGAGCACCGCTGCGCCGGGCTGCCCGCTACGACGGGGTTGTGCCCATTAAAACCAGCGGCCACCTCACCGCGGACGAATGGCGGGAGCTGCTGGCCTATGTGGGCGAACAACGGGAGAGCAGCCAGCCGATCACTGGCGTGGCGATGGGGGTGACAGGTCGGATGACGTCCGCGGAAGCCAGCAGCAAAGTCGCCGCCTATGCCGAGGCCGGCTGTAGCTGGTGGGTGGAGGACATTAGCCCCTACGGCTATGGCCTGCCCTGGCATACCAGCGCGTGGCCCACAGAGGCAGCCGAATTTTTGGAGGCGCGCATCCGCCAGGGACCCGTAGAATTGTGAATTGTGAATTGTGAATTGTGAATGACTGCTTTCCACCTATCTGAGGAATTCCAATGTACACACTTTCCAACGACCAACTGACTGTTTCCATTCTCGACCCGCTGGCGGATCAGAGCCGCTTTGGCGTGCGCTACTGTACTGGCGGCTATATCTATCAGATCGAAGACAGCCGTCTGGGCAATTTGATGAGCGGGCCGACCTACCCGGAGAGCTTCAACTGGTTTGACGGCCAGGGCATCCCTGACGCCTTCAACCTGCACCCCCTGCGTGATTCAAAAGGGAGCGACGAAACAGCGCTGATCATCGGCATCGGTCTGTGCAATTTGACCGAGCGCACCGTCACGGAATTCTGCGCCTGGGAAGTGGAAGAGAGCGGCGACGCCATCCGCATGACCACCCGCCACGACTGGCAGGGTTACAGCGTCAGGTTGACACGCACCGTCTCGCTACACGAAAGAACCGTGCGCTCAGACACGCACTTGCTCAACGCGGGCGGCGCGCCCCTCTCGATCCGCTGGTTTCCCCATCCCTTCTACCCACAGACGGCGGGCGACGAACTGTTGAAGGTCAACATTCCAGTAGTGGTGGCGGAAAACCCCGGCTACGAACTGGCCCCCAGCGGCTTTATCCAACGCAAAGGCTGGCCGTGGGACAAAGGCCATTACCTCGCCCTGGACCACACGATCGGGCACGGGCTTTCCCTCATCCAGCGCCACCCGCTGCTGGGAACGGTGACGGCCACATGCAGCTACGACCCCACCTACTTTCCCATCTGGGGCAACCCCATCACCTTCTCCTGGGAACCCTTCCTGGAGCGGACGATTGGGGCTGGGCTGGCTGACGAATGGCGGATTGACTACGATTTCTAACCCAGGCCAGAAAGGTGAAACGTGAAACGTGAGAATGGCCGGTGATCTCACGTTTCACTCCTCAGAGGCTGTTGAATAATTCAGACACGAGCGACGCAAACCAACAACCACGGAATACACAAAACACACGGAAAATTTTCTTTTGTCTTCCCTTCCGTGTGTTTCGTGTATTCTGTGGTTAGCCAAGAGCCTGTTGAATCATTCAGGCTCTCACGTTTCCAGGGTAAAATGGCTCACGATTTCAGACAGGAGAGAGTATGCAACTCAACGGCATCCATCACATCACGGCAGTTTCCGCCCAGATTGGACGCAACGCCGATTTCTATACCCGTGTGCTGGGGCTGCGTCTGGTCAAGAAATCGGTGAACCAGGACGACACTTCGGCCTACCATCTCTTCTATGCGGACAAGACGGGCAGCCCCGGTACGGATATGACTTTCTTCGACTGGGCCAGCGCGCCGCGGGAAGGGCGAGGCAGCGACAGCTTTGCCGCCACGGCTTTTCGGGTAGCCAGCCGAGCCAGCCTGGACTGGTGGCAGGCGCGTTTTGACGCAGAGGGTGTTACCCACTCCGGCGTGGAGGCGTTCGCCGGGCGGGCTCTGCTACGCTGCGACGACCCGGAAGGTCAGCGGTTGCTGCTGGTGGACGACGGCGGCGCGGCCTGGGAGGGAGACTACTGGGAGAGCGGCGGTGTGCCCGAAGCCTACGCGCTGCGCGGCTTCTACGCCGCGCTGATCGCTACGCCCCGCCCGGATCAGATGGAGCAGATCGCCACCCGGCTGCTCAATTACCGGAAGGTGGAAAGCCACCCTGACGCAACAATCTATGCCACGGGCGCGGGCGGGCCGGGGCGCGAGTTATGGGTGGTGGAAGATCGCAGCGCGCCAGCCCACTCCGGAGCGGGCGGTGTCCATCACGTGGCTTTTCGGGTGGCGGATGCCGAGGAGCAACTGGCCTGGCGCAAGCATCTGACTGCTCTGGGCGCAAGTGTGTCAGAGGTGATTGACCGCTTCTGGTTCAAGTCCATCTATTTCCGCATCTCGCGCGGTCTGCTCTGCGAGATCGCCACCGACGGACCCGGCTTCGCCGTGGATGAAGACCCAGACAGACTGGGCGAGCGGCTGGTGCTGCCCCCCTTCCTGGAAGCGCGGCGGGCGCAGATCGAGGCAGGGTTGCGGCCGATCACACGAAGTAAAGCGGAAATAAACTAGCGGTTGCCAGTGAGTCAGTAAGACAGTAGCACAGTGGACAATCACTGTCTTACTGACTCACTGATCTACTGGATTACTTCCGCCCCGGTGTACTGGGGTGATTTTCGCCTGTTACTTTCCTTCCAACGGGCGCGACGTATACGGTTCTTTGCTGATCAGCTGCGCGGTCATGCCCCCGTCGGCGAAAATGTTGGCCCCGGTGATGGATCTGCTGCGCTCGCTGAGCAGAAAAGCGGCCAGTTCGCCGATCTCTTCGCTCCCAATCACCCGCCCGATGGGGATGTTCGACTTCCAATAGTCCAGACATTCCTCGGCGCTGGGCGCGGCGTTTTGGATGTCCTGCCAGATTTGGGTGTCGAGCAGGCCGGGCGAGATGGCGTTGACCCGGATGCCCAGCGGTGCCAGCTCCACGGCCAGGCTGCGGCCCATCCCCACCACCCCGGCTTTGGCCGCGTCGTAGGGTCCCGCGCCGGGCAGCGCGGCCTGGGAGTGAACGCTGGAGATGTTGACGATACTGCCGCCGGGCTGGGCCTGGGCCAACATACGCCGACAGACCTTCTGGCTCAGGAAGAAGACGGCGCGCAGGTCAACGCGGATGATGCGCTCCCACTCGGCGGCGGTTGTGTCCAGAAAGGGCTTGGCGAAGTTGATGCCCGCATTGTTGACCAGCCCATCAATGCGCCCGAAGTGGGCGACAGTCTGCTCCACCAGACGGCTCTGCGCGTCGTCGTCGCCCACGTCACAGGCCAGCCCCAGGCTCTGGCCGGGCAGACTTTCGGCAACCGCCAGCGCCGCATCCCCCCGGATGTCCGCCACCACCACTTGCGCCCCCTCGCGGCTGCATACACGCGCGATCCCCGCGCCCAGCCCACCCCCGGCACCGGTCACAATCACAACTTTGTCTGTCAATAGCATTTGGCTCTCTCCTTTGCTGAAAGTAAGAACACCGATTACAGAATTTGCGGATTTGTATAGGTGCGTTTTGCAACCGCACTGCTCTGAGAAGAACACCGATTACAGAATTTGCGGATTGATGCCCGCACATTAGGTTTGTGGCGTGAAATTGCATGAATTGCGCCTTCGATTATAACCCATTTTTGCCTTTTGCTCCCCTTGTGTGGTTGTGGTATGTTGGGCGCAATCCGTAAATTGTGTAATCGGTGTTTCCAGGACGGAGGGCTGGGATGCGACACAACCCACTATTCGGGGCACTTCTCTTTTGTATCGCCTGTTTATTTGCGCTGACCGGGCAGGTGGCGCACGCGCAATCCGCCCAGCCGACTGTCGTCATCAGCCAAGTATACGGCGGGGGCGGCAACAGTGGCGCAACCTACACCCACGACTTTATCGAACTCTTCAACCGGGGCGAACGTCCGGTCTTGCTGGCGGGCTGGTCTGTGCAGTATGCCTCGGCCAACGGTGCCAACTGGCAGATGACGGAGTTGACCGGCACCATCCAGCCAGGCAGCTACTACCTGATCCAGCAGGCGCAGGGCAGCGGGGGCACAACATCTCTCCCCGCGCCCGATGCCATCGGCGCAATTCCGCTGAGCGCCAGCAACGGCAAAGTGGCTCTGCTCAGCACAAACGGACTCCTGGCCCGCGGCACGGCCTGCCCGGATGGCCCAACGCTCGTCGATCTGGTTGGCTTCGGCAGCGCCGACTGCTTCGCTGGTGCAGCCGCCGCGCCAGCCTTGGACAACAAGAGGGCTGGTCTACGGGCAGCCGCTGGCTGTGTCAACAGCGGCAGTAACAGCGCCGATTTTAGCGCAGTTCCACCCACGCCCCGCAACAGCGCCAGCGCGCCGCAGGCGTGTGACAATAGCCAAGCGCTGCTGGTGACGCCAGTTGTGTCGCAAAAGAGCGAGACGCTGACCGTCACCGCGCCGTCGGTTGGCCCAAACAGATCCTCGGTTTCGACAGGCTCAATCCAAACAATTACCCGGCAGACGATCAGCGGCACAACCCCGTCGCTGCTGCCCCATTCCGAAACAACAGCGACGGCAATGCTGCCATCCGTGGCTCTCTCTATGACCCTCTCTGGCCCTTTGCGCGTTGTGATCAGCCAGGTCTACGGCGGGGGCGGCAACGCTGGCGCAAACTACACCCACGATTTTGTGGAGCTTTACAATGCGGGGACAGGTGCGGTGGACCTTGATGGCTGGTCGCTACAATACGCCTCGGCCACGGGCAAGACGTGGCTGGTGACGCTTTTGAGCGGGAGCAGCGCACCCGGCGAATTTTATCTGATCCAGCAGGCCCAGGGCGCAGGCGGTAGTCTGGCCCTGCCCGTGGCCGATGCGCTGGGGATAACTGCGCTGAGCGCCAGCAGCGGCAAAGTGGCACTGGTGCGCGGCGTTGATGCGCTGACCGGCGCCTGTCCACGCGCAGAGATGATTGTTGATTTTGTGGGTTACGGTGGCGCGGATTGCTTTGAAGGCAGCGGACCCGGCACAAAGACGAGCAATACCCAAGCTCTGCACCGCGTCGGTGAGGGGGCACAGGACACCGGCGACAACCGCGCAGATTTCGTCACAGCCCCGCCGATGCCGCATGAATAGGAGGCAGGACTTACGCAGCCGGGAACGCCGCCATCTCTGGCGGCAGCCAGCAAGATGCTGGCGTTCCCAGAAGTAATTGCGTAAGTCCTGGGAGGTTCACGCGTAGGACGGACTGGCAGTCCGTCCTACAGGTCACTCACTCCTGGGCGATCTTGCAGTTGACGCCCTATTCACTGTTCACCATTTGTCATTTTCCCACCCCTTTCCCAAAAGCGCCACCAGACCCGCGTCCGCCACATCCCCCGCCTACGGCGCTGGGCCGCTTCCTGCAATTTCACCAGTTCCGCGCCCCGCTGCGTATCCGGGGCGATCAGACGCGCACGCGCCAGACCGCCGCCGACGAGTTCGCCGTTGACCCAGCGATCCCCCACGTAGACGTGACGCAGCAGCCGCCCGTAGCGATCCGTCTCGGAAACTTCCCGTTCCAAGCGCACCCGCTTACCCTGCACCAGCCGGATGTTGGCGGCTTTGGCAGCCTCGGCCCAGACACCGTCGCTGCCCAGCTCCGCCGCATCCACGCCAATATAGCGCACTTCCCGTCCGTCGGTCAGCCGCACGCTGTCCCCGTCGATGACGTGCTGAACAGTGGCTTCTTCGCGGTTTTGCGACTCCGACCGAAACCAGTCGGCCAGCCGTTTGAAGGCGTGCATGGACGATTACTCCGCTGGTGTAGTGAGCAGTAAACAGTGAGCAGTTATCAGTTATCAGTGTCGTACCTCCGACAACTGTTCACTGCTCACTGTTTACTGCTCACTTTCAATCACTCCCTGTCGTGGCGACAACCGACTGCACCCGTTGACGCACGGCCAGCCCGGTGCGCGAGACTGACGGCAGGGGCAAGGCCAGCAGAGCTGTCGCTACGGGAATGATACTGAGCAGCAGCATCGCCGTATAGAGACCGAGCCGGTGGGGTTCGGCCAGCCAGCCGGTCAAATTCAGCCCCAAACCACCCATCGCAAAGACGAAGCCGAGAGCCACACCGGAACCGACGCCCGCATTTTTGGGGAAGAGACTCTGGGCCAGCACCAGCATTGGCGGCCAGGCCGCGCCTGTGGCAAAGCCCAGGAAGGGGGCCACAATATAGGCCCGCCAATCGCCCAACAGAAACATTGAGAGCATCAGCGGCGCGGAGATGAGCATCGCGCCCACCATCACCCGCACCCCGCCGACGCGATCCGAGAGGATGCCGCCGGCCAGCGAGCCAAAGGCCACAGTGAGCAGCATCAGCGAGGAGAGCGCGCTGGCATTGGTCTTGGAGAAGTGGGAAATCTCCACAAAGAATTGGGGCAGAAAGGCAGAGAAAGATTCCTGCGACCAGGCGCGCAGGGACATCACCAGAATCAACGAAACAATTACAGCCGTGGAAAAGAGGGGGTTGAGTTCGATCTTCCAGTGGGCGGCTTTCTTGGCCTGGCCCGCATCTTTGCGTTGAGCTTGACCGGTTAAGAGATAAAGAAAAGGCACAATCAGCACGGCAATCCCGGCCAACACCGCTGTGCCCCACGCGCCTGTGCGCCCCATCACCAGCGCGGCCAGAATAGGACCGACGGCGAAACCCAGATTGCCGCC
>CAMDEX010000173.1 GCA_945897075.1 Litorilinea aerophila | reverse complement strand
GACCCGCTCCCTTTACCAGACGCCCCACATGCGCTTTGCCATCGGCCCCATCCCGCGGCAGGACCTGCCGCCTGGCGCAGCCATTACAGAAGAAGCGGCAGTGCAGCTTTCCCTGTTGCGCGCAGAGCCAACCGACCCAACCGACTCGGCATTTTTGTTGCGCAGCGTAGACGGGCAGATTGTTGCCACCTGGCTGTCACCCATCGCCGGCACAACGGGGGGCCAATTGTTTTCATCACCCAGCGCCCAGCCGTTGTGGCCGCAAATAGCGCTGTCACCCCTGACTGACACCCTCTTTGCCGCAGACAACCCCAACCCGCTGCACATACGATTTGCCAATGGGATGCTTCTGCTCGGCTACGAACTCGCCCCGGATAGGCTGCCTCTGGACGCGACCGATCCGGCGTTTCTTCTGCGGACATTCTGGCGTCTCGACCCGGCCTACCCGCCGCCCGATGCCAACGGATTGGACATCTTCGCCCATCTGCAAACCGTCAATGGACAAGCGCAGAAAAACGGCCCCATCGCAGGCAATTATCCTTTGGGACTTTGGCAACCCGGTGAGATTGTGACCGATCAACGGCTGTTCCCTCTCCCTGCAACTACCCAGCCAGGCAAAGCCTATTTCGAGATGGGGCTGTACGTTCCCGACGGTGTCCAAGCCGGTCAGCGGATTGATATTTTGGATGATGCGGGCAAGCCTGCTTCCACTCAGATCACCTTTGGCGTGGTTGCCATCGGCGACGATCCGCCACAGGCAGAGCTGAGCGACTTGCAGCCCCTGGGCGTCTGGTTTGTTGACCGCCTGGAATTGCGGGGTTGGCGGGCCGCGCTTGACCCCGACAATCGCCAGCAGTTGCTGGTCGAACTGGGCTGGCAGGCTCACAAGCGGGTGGCGACCGATTATACGCTATTTGTCCATCTGCTTGACCGGAACGGCGCGATCATCGCGCAGCGCGATCAGCCGCCGGGCGGTGTAGAGAATCCAACAACGATGTGGCTGCCCGGCGAGACAACCCGCACCCGTCTCACTCTCGATCTGCCGCCCGCTCTGGTCCTGGACGAGCATCTGTTGCGCGTCGGGCTGTACGAGCCAGTCGGTGGCCGCCAACTGCCGATCACCCAGACCCCTTCTCTCCCGACGAACCCCGCACCGTTGGGGCAAACCTATCTTTTGCTGCCCCTGGAATAACGGCCCGTCCCGTATGAATTTTCGTGACTATTGTATTGGTCAATGACATCATGAAATCTGTAGGTGCGGTTTGAAACCGCACTTCACCGGTAGACGTGCGGTTTGAAACCGCACCTACGGTTCATCCTCAACCGGCGCTGGTCATCTGTATAGCTAAGAATTTTCGTCGGTTTGGTTTCTTGACGGCCATCCAAAACAGTGTTACAATTATGAACATTGTTCGGGAATCAAATGGAGTTTACATCTGTGGAAAATATTTCCCCCAAAGAACGTCGCCAGGCCCGCACACGGGAAGCCATATTGGAAGCCGCCCGCGAAATTGTGAGCGAGGCAGGCGCGGGTGCGCTTTCCATGCGTGCCATCGCCCAGCGCATAGACTACAGCCCGGCGGGTCTGTACGAATACTTCGACGGCAAAGATGAAATCATTGGCGCCATCTGCGCCGAAGGTGGGCAGCAACTTTTCGCTTATATGAACGCGGTAGACAAAGGCCAACCGATTGCCGACTATTTGCAGGCGCTCGGCCATGCCTACATTCGCTTTGCCACCGAACAGCCCGATTATTTTCTGCTGATGTTCACCAGCCCCGCACCGCTTCAAAGCGCGGAAGAGATGGCTGTGCAGAGCGGAGAAGGTTCGGCATTTGGCATTCTGCTCGACGCCATACGCCGGGGGGTGGCAGAAGGCGTCTTTCAGCAGCGGGCCGGTTTCGATGTGCTGACAATGACCTACGCGGCCTGGGCGATGGTTCACGGGCTGGCGATGCTGCGGGTGACCCATTTGCAGGGCTATCCGATGGACTTTGAGACAGGCGATCTGGGTGCGTTGGCGAATTTTGGACGGGGATTGATGGCCGCGCACTGATTGGCGGCCACGCAAAGGACTTTTTTTGCTCATATCTGAACAGTGTTCAGAAAATGACTGCTGTTTGTATCAAGTACCACAGGGGATGAAAAGCGGAACGCAGCGCCCAGAGGGCACCCGGCAGAAACAGCAGATTTTCGCAGATTTTTTATCCGTCTCCTTTTTTCAGGGGAGTTTCCCATGCGGCGGGTTGCGCCACGCGGTATGAAAATCCTGTATACACAGATGGGAGGGAACACAGATTTTTTGGACTGAACCGTATCCGTATTCCATTGTATCCGTGTTTACAAACTATTTTCAGGGGAGGAGCTTCGTATGGAACAACTTTTTCAAATCAGTAATCTGCTGGTCATGCCCTTTTGGGCGCTGATGATTCTGACCCCCCGCTGGCGCTGGACGCGGCGCATCGTCGGCTCGTTGTGGATTGTCGTGCCGCCCGCGCTGCTCTACGCCGCGCTGGTGCTGCCGGGGATGGGGCAACTGCTGCCCGCGCTGGCGAACCCGTCGCTGGCGGGGATCGCCACGCTGCTCGGTCTGCCCAGCGGCGCGGTCATCGGCTGGATTCACTTTCTGGCCTTCGATCTCTTCGTGGGGCGCTGGGTCTATCTGGACAGCCAGGAACGGGGCATTTCCCCGTGGCTGGTGTCGCCTGCGCTCTTTTTCGTGTTGATGTTCGGCCCCTTCGGGCTGCTGCTCTATTTGCTGCTGCGTGCCTATTCTATGCGACAGGAGATTTCCCAATGAAGAATCTGTTTTCCCATCTGCGCTCTCTGCTGGCGCGTAGCTGGGCCTTTAACCGTACACTGACGCTGGCCCTTCTGCTCCATCTGGCGCTGCTGCCGCTGGCCCTGGCTCTGATCTTTCTCGATCCCAAAATCATCACCGGTATGACTGCCTGGATCAAACCGACCAAATTTGCCATCTCCGGGGCCATCTATCTGGCGACCTTCGGCTGGTTTCTCTCCCACGTGCAGCGGGGACGGCGCTGGACTGGCTTTGCGGCCACGGGTGTGGGTGTGGCCCTGCTGGTGGAGATCGCGCTGATTACGCTGCAGGTGGTGCGCGGCGTGCCCAGCCACTTCAACAGCACAACCCCTTTTGACGCCGCGGTCTTTTCGGTGATGGGTCTGTTCATCTTTTTCCTGATGCTCATCAATCTGCTCCTGGCGATCTGGCTGATCTTCCAGAAGTTGCCGGAGCGGACCTTTGCCTGGGCGCTGCGCTGGGGTGCGATTATCGCCTTTGCGGGGATGGGGGTGGGCAGTCTGATGCCCGCGCCGACAGCGGATCAGATGGCCCGGCTGGAGGCGGGGGAAGTGGTGCCTGCGATGGGCGCGCACAGCGTGGGCGTGGCGGACGGCGGGCCGGGGCTGCCTCTTCTCGGTTGGAGTACGCAGGGGGGCGATCTGCGCGCCGCGCACTTCGTGGGGCTGCACGGGATGCAGATCATTCCCCTGGCCGCCTGGCTGCTCTCGCGCCGACGGTTGCGCGCCCGGCTGAGCGAAGGCCAACGGCTGGCGCTGCTCCATCTGGCCGGGATCGGCTATCTGGGGCTGACCGGCCTGCTGACCTGGCAGGCGCTGCGCGGACAATCCGTCATCGCGCCGGACGGGCTGACCTGGGCCGCCTACGCCGGGCTGCTGGGGGTGCTGGCGCTGGGGGCGGTAGGCGTCTGGTTTGCGCAGGCCGCAACCTTCCGGGAAGCGGCCACGAAATTGAGGATGTAGCAAAGTGGTTGTGGCCGCTTCCCGGAAGGTAGACCATCAACTTGTTGCGTTACACACCCACAGAGCCGGCGACGTTCCGTTCGAGGAGTTCGGTCATCCAACTGTTGAGGCTTTTGTTGGCGAAGCGCGCCTGGGTAGTGATCTCCCGATGCAACTCCGGCGGGATGCGCACGGTGAACGTCCCGGAATAGGGTTTCTCTGGCTCCTCGCCCCGCTCGGCGCAGAAGGCCAGGTAGTCGTCCACCGATTCCTGGAAGGCCGCACGCACCTCCTGCACGGATTCACCCTGAAATGTGATGACGTCGCGCAGGTTAAGCACTTCGCCGCACAGAACGCCCGTCTCGTCGTCGAACTCGACTTTGCCGATATAGCCTTTGTATTCCATCATTGCGCGAAGCCTGCCTCTTGTAAGAAACGCCGCACAGACATGACCGCGCCCTTTTCTGTCTCCTTTTGCGGTCAGGGAAAGAGGCAGCAGGTCAAGCCGGGTCTTGCGGGACAAAAATCCTGGCAATCGTCTCTTTGATGAGGGCCTGATAGGGCACGCCCATTTCGTTGGCCCTCTCTTTCACCGCGTCGATCACATATTCAGGAAAGCGGATGGAGACAGGCCGGGTGGTCGGCTTCAAGTTGGGAAAGGCAACCGACTCGAAATCCTCCGCTTCCCAATAGTCGCCCACATCCACATTGGCCCAGAACTCGCGTTCTGCGTCTTCGTCGGCAAAGTACGGCAGTGTCAGTTTCTGTTGCATAGAGGATTTATTGTTTGAATGATCTTGCAATTTGACAACGCAAGCTATACAATAGTGCCATCACTTCCAGCAGAGCGCAAGAACGCAGAATGAACATCACTGGCTTTATCTGGCGCGACGATGTGGTTGATAAGCTGGCCTGGAAACACGCCGTGCGGGCGCGTGAGGTCACTGAACTATTCGAGAACAGACCCCGCATCGAACGCATGGAACGGGGACACCGCCCTGGTGAAGACCTGTATATGGCGTTGGGACAATCTGACGCCGGACGCTATCTGACGGTTTTCTTCGTTTATAAGCAGGACGGACGGGCGCTGATTGTGACTGCACGCGAGATGACGCAGAAAGAAAGACGACGCTATGGAAAACGATAAAACTGCTATTGACCCTCTCCCCGAAACATTCGACTCCTTCGAGGCGATGGCTGACTTCTGGGACATCCACGACGTCA
Organism: Litorilinea aerophila; assembly: GCA_945897075.1. GTDB lineage: Bacteria > Chloroflexota > Anaerolineae > Caldilineales > Caldilineaceae > JACQGT01. The sequence continues at coordinate 9,550 of CAMDEX010000173.1, read as the reverse complement.
CAGACTACGCCGAATTCTTGACGCCGGTCGAGATGAGCATCGCCGAGCATCCCGTCACGGAGTATGTGATTACCCTGTCGGATACGCAAGACGATCTGCTGCAAAGGGCGACGGAACGGGAAGGAATCCCGCTGACCGCGCTGATCAATACGTGGGTGCAGGAGAAGTTGCAGGAGTATGCCGCAAGCTGACAGCTTGCGTTACCGATCCCAGGGTGGGCGACGGAAATAGCCCAACACCTGCACCCCACCCGCGGCCAGGGCCACCAGCGCAGCCAGTACACCGACAAAACGCACCCAGAACTCGTCCAGGCTCAGATAGGTCGTCACCCCAGCAGCCACCCACGCCACTAGCACCGCCATCGAAATCCCCAATACCCAATAACCCAATATCCTTCTTCTTTTCGCCCGTTCCCGCCTTTCCCGAATGGGCACCCAGTGATAGCCGGGGATTTGACGCCCGTCCAGCAGACGGCGGATGGCGGTCAGCGCGGCCCGGCGCACGTTGTCGTCCCGATCGTGCAAGCGGCGGTTGAGGGCGATGAGGACTTGGCACAGTTGGGTTTCGTCTTCGATCTTCAGTTGGCTCAGACTCACCGTCGCTGCAGAACGCACTTCCCTCTCAGAATCAGACAATGCTCCCACCAGCGCCGATACAACCTGCTCCGTCGCATTCCCTAGCTGGCCCAGACTGCCCGCCGCCGCCTCCCGCACGCTCACCTCAGAATCGCCCAACGCCCTCAGCAGCGCCGCCGCTATCTGCGCCGCCACCCCCGATGCCTCTCCCAACTGTCCCAGACTGATGGCCGCCGCCTTCCTCACATCAAAATCAGAATCGCTCAATGCAGTCACGAGCGCCGAGACCACCTCTTCCAATGCTTGTCCTAAGCCTGTCGAAATGGCCTCTCCCAACTCCCCTAGACTGCTCGCCGCTACCTGTCTCACTCGCCCATCAGAATCGCCCAGCGTTGACAGCAGGGTTCTCACAACCTCGCACGAAGCCAGACCCCGTTGCGCCAGACTTCTTGCCACTATTACTTTTGAGAATCCCAAAGGGCCATCCAAACTCTCCAAGAGTGTTGCTCGGACCTCGGACACTTCCAGTGGAAGCCTGATCAGAGCAGAAAATGCGCTCCAATACACAGACTCATCAAAATCATCTAAAGAATAGACCAGAGCCGCTAAAAGCCCAGTTAAGTCTGGTCGTAATCGAATCATGTCTACCAGTATCTCGAACCGTCCACTCCATCCAGTATCATCAAAATTTCTGTTCGCCATACTTACAAGAGTATCTGACACCTGACCCAACGTAACCAGGCTTCTGGCAGCCGCACGTTGTACCTCGATATCAGAATCGTCAAGGGCCTGTTCTAACCCAAGTAACGCTTCGCTCGATTTAATCTGCCATTCACCGTGGAGATCGGCTGCCGTCGCCCGTATCCGCCAACTTTCGTCAAGCAGTGCATTTACCACGACATCCATTGCCTCTCGTGACTCTGGCCTAGACATAACTAGCCGTTCCCATGCATAATAAGAATAATCAGGATCAGCATCGCACGTTGCCTTCAGTAACTGACATACAGTCTTTGCCGTAATGCGCTCCAATGAATTTGTATCGAAGCTAGGGACACGAAAAGCCTTAAGTTTATTAAGTATATCGGACTCGTTTGTATCCTTATCTGGTAGATTATCCAAGCATCTCAGTACCCAAGACGCCATTTTCACCGGATTCTCATCACCATCTCCAAAACGGCTATGTTTTGTAGGAAACGCTTGCAGAATTATTTTTGCGCGGGTCTTCAGGACATATGCCAGTTCGGTCCTAGCACGCAAACTAACGCAATCACGGAAGTCAGTCGCGACCACACAAAACTCTCGCGCCAAAACCCAGGCCAGCCTTCGTTCCCACTGCCAGCGAGCCTGCGCCGCCAGGGAATTTCTCATCAGCCCTGGTAGGGCAGGTGGAAGTACGATCACATAGGCAAATCCGTGAATGGGCCATTTCAGAATGCGGCTGTCCTCATATGTATTCATGAGATATCTGAGCCAATCGGGAACCCACGGATTAAAACGCATCGAACGCAGCAAACGCCAAGGCGCTGGGTATACCTCAAGAATCTGCTGGAGCAGCCGCGACATCTTCTCCGCCCCCTCACTCCCCGACCCCAAATGCCCAATCACCAGTAAATGCACCTCCCGCCACCAGGCCTTGTGCAGATGGGGCATGACCAGATCGATGTAATCCGGGTCGGGCTGGGCTGCGATGTGGCGGGCGGTCAGGTATTCCTGGAAGGTCAGATGGGGGAAGCCGTAACGGTCGCCGCCCAGGAATTGAAGAAGACCGGAACGCAGGCTGAGGGTACGCAGAAACTTCTCGGCTTCCAGGGTGGCGGAGGCAGGTGGGGCCAGTCCCTCGTCCTGCATGGCCTGGGCCAGGACGGGGATCAGTTCGCTGGCTGGTGCGTCCGTGCGCTGGCCCGTATTGTGGATAGCGTAGGCCAGGGGCGCGAGCAGGCGCAGATGGCGCTCCCAGCCGATCTCGGCCAGAACGCCGGTGTAGGCTACATCGTGCTGGGCTTCCCAACTCTCAATGAGCATCCGGCAGCAGCGTTCGTAGAGTTCCACCCGACGTTCGGGCAGGTAGCCGTTCTCGTTCCAGAGGAGGAGCAGAAGGGCCGCCAACAACGGGGTTGTCGCCAGTTCCAGGGTTTTGGGTGCCGCTTGCACTGCGCCGTAGAGGGCGTCCGCTTCCTTCTTCTGCTCCTCCGGGGTAAGCTCCGGGTTTTGGGCGTACAAAAAGCCGAAGAAGCGCCGCACATCTTCCGGTGTAAAGCGCTGGATAGTCAGCCGCTGGAAGCGGGCACCCAGGCTGCCTTCGCTGCCGCTGACACCCGCGGGCCGACTGCTGAGGACGAGGCGGTTGGCGCTGCTGCGGGCGTAGTCGGCCAGGGAATCCGCTATGCGCCGCCGGGCGGAGAGATCGGCGATCTCGTCCAGCCCGTCGCAGAGGAGTAGACAGCGCCCTTCTGCCAATGCCTGGGCCAGAAAGGCCGCGGGGATATCGTCGAAGGGCGGCTGTTTTGTCAAATGTTCAGGCAGAAAGAGTTTCCAGTTGGGCGTCTCCCGGCTCTCGGCTTTGAGGTAGGCTTCGGGCAGACGGCCCAACTCCACCAGCAGGGGCAGGCGGTCGGCCTCGGCCTGGGGGCCGAGACGATCCGCTTCCTGTTGTTTGCGATTCGCGAACGTGACGGCCAGCCAGCGTAGCAGTGTACTCTTGCCCGCGCCCGGTTCGCCGACGATCAGCGCGTGCTGGGCCAGGGCGTCGCTCAGGCTGATGGGTTGCTGGACGGTGACGGTGCGCTCGCGGGGGCGGTCGTCCTCTTTCTTCCCGCCGCGATGAAAGGGGTTGCGGCTGCGCTCTTCCCGTTCCCATTCTTCCGACGGGATCGGCTCGCGCACAATCTTCTCGACGGTCAGCGTCAGGCGCACGAAAACGTCGTCCAGAGCCACGTCCGAGAGGCGCAGATCGCCCACGCCCAGCCCGGCAAAGCCCAGCCGGTTGTAGCGCTCGATCACCTGTGCCCGGTAGCGCGTTTCGATGTCGCCGATGTGGATGGATTCGTTGTCTGCCATGCGCCGCTGCCTTGGGTGTGGAAGAGCTGCCAGGTTTCGGAAAACCGGGCAGCTCTGGCGTAGAACGTCCCCCGCATTGTAATTCCTGCCGTCAGGTGTGTCAATGCGGGCAGAAGGGCAGGGTTGTGTACCCGATTCTGGGAATGGACGGGACGCAGAGCGTCCGGGGAGCGTTCCCACGCAGGAGCGATGGGAACGAGCAAAACGGCAACGCCACCCCAATCACCCAATCCCCCAATCTCCCAATCTCCCAATCTCCCAATCTCCCAATCTCCCAATCTCCAATCTCCAATCTCCAATCCCCAATCCCTCCCCCTCCCCGCCAACTGGACAGGTGGAAAACCGTTCGTGCTTACAGCAGAGAGGGTGGGGTAGGCTGGTATACTGTGGCATACTGCTCGTACGCGGGCAGTTTGCGTGTCAATGGAGGAGTTGACGCGTCGCTTGTAGCCTGACCCATTCATCTGCGAGGAGCTTTTGCTATGAATCGTTCGCCTCTTTCCCGTCGTCATTTTCTCAAAGTGGCCGGGGCAGCCGGGGCCAGCTTGACCGTCGCTGCCTGTCGCAACCCTTCGGCTGTGCCCGCGGAAGCCACCCGTGCCGCCGCGCCGCCCACACCTACTGCAGAACCCACGGCCACATCCACCGCTACACCGGCACCCCCAGCGCCCACCGTCGAGCCTGCGGCCACACCCGCGCCGGTGGCGATGGCCGAGAGCCACACCGCGCCTGCCCCCGCCGCGCAGACCGAGACCGCCTGGGAAGAGATGGACCGTATGCATGAGGAGGGGGTCAAAATTTTCCTGGACGGCATTGACCCCAACAACGGTTTCTGGGGCACGCCCCTGGAATTCCGCGAAGAGAACGGCGTCAAAGTCTTTGAATTGACCTGTCAGGAAGTGCAGTGGGAAGTGGAGCCGGGCAAGCCGGTGGCGGCGATGACCTACAACGGCATCGTCCCTGGCCCGGAGATTCGCGTGACCGAGGGCGACACTGTGCGGGTGATTGTCCACAACGAGATGGGCCAGAGTACCAGCGTCCATTGGCACGGGGTGATCGTCCCCAACAGTATGGACGGCGTGCCCTTCATCACCCAGCCGCCCATTCGCCCTGGCGAGAGCTTCACCTACGAATTCACCACGCGCAACTCCGGCTCCCACATGTACCACTCCCACCACAACGCGCTGGAGCAGGTCTCCAGAGGGCTGATCGGTGCCTTTATCATCGAACCCGCGGACAAGAGCAACGAACCGGAAGTCAGTGGGGATTACACCCTCGTCCTCAACGACGTGGGCATCGGGCTGACCCTCAACGGCAAATCCTTCCCCTACACCCAGCCCATTATCGCCAAACTGGACGACAAAATTCGCATTCGCTATATGAACGAAGGGGTGATGATCCACCCGATGCACCTGCACGGGCTGGAACAGTTGGTCATCACCAAAGATGGCTGGCCCCTGCCCCAGCCCTACTATTGCGACACGCTCAATGTAGCCCCCGGCGAACGTTACGATGTGGTTGTGGATTGTCACACGGCCGGCGCGTGGGCCTTCCACTGCCACATCCTTTCCCACGCCGAATCTGCCCACGGGATGTTTGGGATGGTGACGGCGGTGGTGGTGCAGGAGTAGAGACCGCGGACGGTAGACGGCAGACCGCGGACGGAATGAGACATAGCGTCCGCGGTCTGTTGTCTGCCGTCTCTTGTCCCCGGTCTGTTATCCGCTGTCTGCGGTCCGCCGTCTGCGGTCTGCCGTCCGCCGTCTGCCGTCCTCCATCCGGTTTGCGCGGAATACTCCATTCAGCGACAATGGGAGCAGGGCACATTTGGCCCAGCCATCCCAACCGGACACCTGTCTATGCACTCCACCGCACCCGCACCCGCCGTTTCAGCGACAAAGACCGTCTGGCTGTTGACAGCGGCGGGCTTCTTCTCCTTTTTTATCTTCGGGTTTGTCGACAACCTGAAAGGCGCTACCCTCTCCAGTCTGCTGGCTGATCTGCATTTCAGCTATGCCCAGGGCGGCTCGATTCTCTTTGCGGCCTATCTGGGCTTCTTCATCGCCACGCTCGTGGCCGGCGTCCTGGCCGATTCTGTGGGCAACCGGGTGATTCTGATCCTGGCGGGCGGGCTGATCAGCGCGGGTATCCTCGCCTTTGCCGCGGCCACCGGCTTCTGGTTGCTCTTTGCGGCGATGCTGCTCATTGGCCTGGGCATGGGCTGTATCGAAGTCAGCGGCAACGGGCTGATCATCCAACTGCACCCGTTCAACCGGGGGCGCTATCTCAACCTGCTGGCGACCTTCCACGGCATCGGCGCGCTGCTTGTGCCGCTCTACGCCGGCCGCCTGCTGGATGGGGGCGTCTCCTGGCGGCAGGTCTTCCAGTACAGTTTGCCCCTGGCCGTTCTGCTTACCCTCGTCTTTGTGCTGGCACGCCTGCCCGCACAAAACGCGTCAAAACCCGCGCAACCGGCCGCTTTCGATTGGCAGGCCGTGGGCAAACTCGGCTTTACACGGCGGATGATCTGGTTCTATCTGATCATTGCTTTCTACGTCGGCGCGGAACTGGGCCTCGCTGCCTGGGTCGTGGAGTTTCTGCAGCAGAGCAAAGGTTTCCGCCTGACCGGGGCTACGGGTTTTCTCTCGCTCTTTTTTGGGATGATTATGCTGGGCCGGGTGGCGGGCAGTCTGGTGGTGGAGCGCATCGGCTATCTGCGTTCGGTGCTGGGCGCGGCCAGCGCTGGGCTGCTCTGTCTGCTTATCGGCATTTTTGGCCCGCCCGGCCTGGCCTTTTTCATCCCGCTCTGCGGTCTCTTCTTCTCCATCATTTTCCCCACCATCACGGCGGTCGTCTCGGATGTCAACCGGGAGAAGACCAACACGATTCTGGGTCTGCTCTTTGCCGCGGGCGGTGTGGGCGGTGCGCTGGGTCCCTGGGCGATTGGGGTGGTGAGCAACGGCGTGGGCATTGGCTGGGGATTTGCTCTGTGCGCAGTTTATTGCGCATTGGTGATTGGCGCGGTGCTGGCCCTCAACGCAACGAAAATGCCGGGAAATACATCAGGTGGCATAGCCACAAGTTAAAAGACGGCGTGGTGCGTAGTACGTAGTGCGTCAAGCAGTAGTGACGATTGATCCACGCAGCACGCACTACGTGTAGTGGCGAACGACTAACGCATATACCGTCGATCATGCACTGGTACGGATTAATGGAAACTTGGACAACAGATAGTGAACCCGATGCGTTCCTGTCAGGTCAGGGCTGATGATCTTCACCAACCGGCGTATCCGTCTGATCTTTATCGCCCTGGCCGGGATGGAAGCCGCGGTGCTGGCCCCTTTCCTGCTGCTGCTTTTCCGCGTTGAGTGGCTCTGGCGCGGTGGGGAGGCGCTGCTTGCCATCCCCCCCGTCCCGCTGGTCGTCTTTGTCTGGCTGGGGCTGCTGGGGATGATTGCCGTCATCGATCTCCTGGGCCGCAGCACCCTTTCCGACCAGCGCTACCGGCTGGTGATTGTGGCACTGGTGCTGCTGACCGGGCTGCTGGGTGTGCGCCTGCTGGTCTACCGGGGCGTGGGTGTTGTCAGCTTGGGCTGGTTGGTCGAGACGGTGGATGGCATTGTCAACTTCCAGCGCGGGCTGCGCCCCGCGGCCTTTCTGCTCTTTTTCACCGGTTTTCTCTGGCTGCGCGCCTCGTCTGCCTCCGGGCGGCTGCTCACCTTTTTCAGTGTCGGCGTCAGCTTCCGGATGGGCGTGCTGTTGATCCTGCTGGGCGGGGGCATTCTGGCCGTGCGTTTTCCGGGGCAGATTGCTGCGGCTACACTGCTTGCCGCACTTTTTGTTGGGTTGGGTCTGCTGGCCGTCTCGCTGGCGCGCAGCGATGAGAAGGCGATGGGCGCGGCCGGCAGTACAGGCGCTGCCCTGCCCTGGGACCGGCTGCTGCAACTGGCGCTGGTCGTGGCCGTTACCGTCGGTCTCTCCCTGGCCCTGGCCGCTTTCTTCTCGCCGGAGCGGGTGCGACTGATTCTGGCCTTTTTCAATCCCTTGTGGAATCTACTGGGCGAACTCTTCTTGCTGCTTTTGCTGGCGCTGGGTTTTGTGCTGGAAAAGGTCGTGCGCTGGGTTTTTGCCTGGGTGCAGCTCCTTCTGGCTGACAGCGATGCCGCCCAGACTTTTGAAGAAATTTTCTGGCAATTCAGCCTGTTTGAGGAGGCGCAGGAGAAACCCGTCTCTGCCAGCGGCCCGATCAACGAGACTCTTCTGTTGCTGCTGCGCGCAGCTTTTGCCCTGTTTGTGCTGGCTGTGCTGGTGGGGATCGTCTATGTGCTGCTGGAACGCCAGCGTGCCCGCTCCCGGCCCGACGAGGCGGAGAGCGCCGCGGCCGAGTCTCTGAGCTTTGGCGGGGAAGCGTTGCGCCGGGGCTGGCGACGGCTCCGCAATCTGGCCGCTCTGCTGCGCCGCTATGGGCTGGGGCGGGAACTGCTCGACGCCATCTCTGTGGAGAATTTCTACGCCAATCTCTGCCGTCTGGCCCGGCAGCGCGGCCAGCCCCGTCTGCCCGCCCAGCCGCCGGACGACTATCTGCCCCGGCTGGCCCTGGCCTTTCCCGGCCACGACGAAAGCCTGGCCCAGATCACCGAAGCCTATATGCGCGTCTATTACGGCGAGCAGGCGGTGAGCGGTGAGGAATTGGAAAAGCTGCGCGCCGTCTATGAGCGTGTGCGCACAGCCGAAAAGAAGCAAGCGGACGCAGATTTGCTAGCCCTGAAAAAATAGAACACGGATGACAGAATTTGCGGACTGGAATCCGTGTCAAGCCGTGTCCCTCTTTTCTTCTCCCCTTTTTTTCTTCTTTGTGTCTTCGTGTCTTTGTGGTTCAATTGTTCTTGTTGTTTATTGTTTCCGCTTTGTAGCACAGAAAGGATGCGACCGATGGACTTTGCAGGCATGATTCAAACCTGGATTCGTGTAGTGACTGGGCCGAGTGAGGAGACCTTTGCGCGTGAACAGGGAAGTCCCAACGCAACCCTGCAGACGGCCCTGATTTGGACAGTCTTGGCCGCGGTGGTGACGGCCGTGCTGGGCTTTATGCAGAGCCTGCTCTTTGCCTCCTCGGCCCAGGGAGTGATGGGGTTGATCGAGCAAATGGACTTGCCGCCCGAAAGCGCAGCGATGATCGACCAGATGATGGCCGGCGGTCTCTTTGCGGGGATGAGCGGGGTCGGGGCCTTTCTGGGGATTATCATTTCACCTATCATCTTTCTGGTTGTGGTAGGTATCGTTCATCTGATCGCCACTGTGCTGGGCGGCAAGGGTGATTTCGGGCGTTACGCCTATCTCTCCGCGGCCATCGGCGCGCCCATCAGTATCGTCAATGCCTTTCTGGGTTTCATTCCGGTGGTGGGCGGTTGTGTCGTGGCGCTTCTCTCCATCTACAGTCTGATCCTCAACTACTTTGCCATCAAAGTAGCCTATTCGCTTACTTCGGGTCGGGCTATTGTTGTCATCCTGATTCCGCTGATTATCGTGTTGGGGGTCGCTCTTTGTATCGGCTTTGTCGCTGCCGCTGCCATCGCAGGTATGAATGGCTGATCTTGTGTATTACCAACAAACCAAAGGAGTTTTGCAATGCCTCTCAGCACCAAATCCACCATTCGCGATCTGATCGCCAACCCGCAAGCCAAGTCTATTCTGGAAAAGCACCTGCCCGGCGCGTCGCGCCACCCAGACCTGCCCCAGGCGCTCTATATGAGCCTGCGCGAAGTGATGTACTACCCGGAGGCCGCGGCTGCCGGCGTGACGAAGGAGAAGTTGGAAGCGATTGACGCTGATTTGCAGGCGTTGGCGACCGCGTAGGGCATACAGTGCGCAGACCTGCGAATTGATCTTTCCTCCAGAAACGTGAAACGTGAGTACAT
>CAMDEX010000172.1 GCA_945897075.1 Litorilinea aerophila | reverse complement strand
ACATCTTCAATCGGCATCAGGAAGGGCTTGTCCACATCCCGCACCGGTGTCGGGATGTACTCGTCCACCATCCGCATCAACTCCCAGATGCACGCATATTCCGGCGCATTCGCATCCTTGCTCTCCGATTCCAGCGCCTTCAACGCACTCCCCCGTACTATCGGAATGTCGTCTCCGGGGAAGTTGTATAGGTCCAACAACTCCCTCAACTCCATCTCCACCAGTTCCAGCAACTCCTCGTCTTCCATCATGTCCACTTTGTTCAGGAAAACCACCATCGCTGGCACTTCCACTTGGCGCGCCAGCAAGATGTGCTCCCGCGTTTGCGGCATCGGACCATCCGGCGCTGCCACCACCAGAATCGCCCCGTCCATCTGCGCCGCACCCGTTATCATGTTCTTGATGTAGTCCGCATGTCCCGGACAATCCACATGCGCATAGTGCCGCGCCTCGGTCTGGTATTCCACATGCGAAATCGCTATCGTGATCCCGCGCGCCTTCTCTTCCGGCGCATTGTCGATCTGATCAAACCGCGAAAAATCCGCCCACCCCTTCAGGGCCAATACTTTCGTGATCGCCGCGGTCAACGTCGTCTTCCCGTGGTCCACATGTCCGATTGTCCCCACGTTTACGTGCGGTTTTGTCCGCTGAAATACTGCCTTTGCCATTGAAGTTTTCTCCCTTAATCATCGAGACGACCATTTGCCGAGATGGAAAGCCGCTGTCACCGGGCAAATCGATCCTGTTTCATCTCACACGAACCGGGAGAACAACCGAACTTCGGTTGCACCCCCGGTTTCATTTGCAATTCGATAACCGTAGCACCAATTTGCGAATTCCATTTAACCTGGCGCTATGGATTGTAGATACCACCCCGACATCTTTGCAGGTCATTCTGCAAACCTTGCAAGTATACGTCAGAACGTCTATTTTCACAAGTTTCCGATTGGCTCAAACACACACCATTCCGGAATCTTCGTTTGGGACTGTTTACGCGTGCTCGCGCTTGAGTACCTTCTCGGCCACAGATTGGCTCACCTGCTGGTAACTGTGGAACTGCATCGTAAAAGTTCCGCGCCCACTGGTCATCGAGCGCAATTCGGTGGCATAGCCAAACATCTCGGACAGAGGCACCATCGCGCGGATGGCAGTGACGCCATTGGAGCGGGAATCCATGCCCTCGATCTGACCGCGCCGACTGGAGAAGTTACCAACCACATCGCCCACATACTCGTCAGGAGCGACTGATTCGACGGCCATCATTGGCTCCAGCAGAACAGGTCCAGCCTTTGCCATACCTTCCTTGAAGGCCATACTGCCGGCAATCTTAAAGGCCATTTCGCTGGAGTCCACCTCGTGATAACTACCGTCTACCAACGAAGCCTTGATGTCCACCACCGGGTAGCCGGCCAGAATACCGCTGTCCAATGCTTCTGCAATACCCTTGCCCACCGCGGGGATATATTCTTTCGGCACAACACCACCGACAATTTTGTCTTCATAGACAAAGCCTGCACCCGGGGCGTTGGGTTCCAGTACCAGCCAGACATGACCAAATTGACCGCGGCCACCGGACTGGCGCACAAAGCGACCTTCGGCGCGCACGGTGCGGGTAATTGTTTCGCGATAGGCAACCTGCGGGCGGCCCACATTGCACTGTACCCGGAATTCCCGTTTCAACCGATCCACAATAATATCCAGATGCAGTTCACCCATACCGCTGATGACTGTCTGGCCGGTCTGGTCGTCGTACTGCACCCGGAAAGTCGGGTCTTCTTCGGCCAATTTGAGCAGGCCGTCGGTCATCTTGTCCTGATCCGCCTTTGATTTCGGCTCCACAGCCACTTTGATCACCGGCTCTGGGAAGTTGATAGTCTCCAAAAGGACATCTTCGTTGGGATCGCACAATGTCTCGCCCGTAAAAGTCTGCTTCAGACCGACAACAGCCGCGATATCACCCGCCCGGCACTGCTTAATCTCTTCCCGTTTGTCAGCGTGCATCTGGAGCAGACGCCCGATGCGCTCTTTGCTGTTGCGGTTGGCGTTGTAGACCTGTGTACCCGCATCCAGCGTACCCGAGTAGACCCGCACGTAGGCCAGACGACCCACAAAGGGATCAGTCACAATCTTGAAGACCAGCGCGCTGAAGGGTTCGTTGGGGTCTGCATGGCGCACAACTTCCTCGCCGCTGATGGGGTCAACCCCAACAACCGGCGGCACATCCAGTGGGCTGGGGAGATAGCGGATGGTGGCATCCAACAGGGGTTGCACGCCTTTGTTGCGCAGGGCCGTGCCACATAGAACGGGCACCAGCTTGTTGGCGATAGTCGCCCGACGCAGGGCCGCGCTCAACTGCGCATTGGAAATCTCCTCGCCCTCCAAATAAAGAAGAGTGAGTTCATCATCCGTCTCTGCGATGCGCTCGATCATTGTTTGACGAGCTTCTCTGGCGGTTTCCAGCAGTTCCGCGGGAATTGCGACAATCTCGGGTTTGGCCCCCAACTCGTCAGAATAGCGCAGAGCCTGCATTTCAAAGAGATCGAGGATTCCCTGAAAATTGTCTTCCATACCCCAGGGCAATTGAATGGGCACAGGCTTGGCGCGCAGCCGTTCGACGATCATATCGATCGTGCGCTGGAAATTGGCCCCGAGCCGGTCCATTTTGTTAATAAAGCAGATGCGGGGAACCTGATATTCGTCAGCCTGCCGCCATACAGTTTCGGATTGGGGTTCCACACCAGCTACCGCGTCAAAAACCACCACACCGCCATCCAACACGCGCAAGCTGCGTTGCACCTCTGCGGTGAAGTCAATGTGTCCTGGCGTGTCAATGATATTGATCTGCACTTCTTCGCCGGTGACACTGTCTTTCCAACTGGTGGTGATCGCCGCAGCGGTAATGGTGATGCCCCGCTCCCGCTCTTGAACCATCCAATCTGTCACCGCGGTGCCGTCATGTACCTCGCCCATACGGTGGATACGGCCCGAGTAAAAGAGAATACGCTCGGTCGTCGTGGTCTTGCCCGCATCAATATGGGCGATGATGCCGATATTGCGAATTTGTTCCAAAGGCATAGCCATCAAAAATACCCTATTCCTGTTCTGGGTGGGCAAGAGTCGCCCAACCGCAACATTCCAATACTACATTCGTCCGGCAAGCCAGACCTGTCAGGTACGCAGGTAAAACAGTCTGGAAATTCACGAGAACTTCAATCTGCGCACCTGGCAGGTTTGGATCGAGCGGACAGACCAGCGCCAGACACAAACAGGCGGCACAACCGCCCCACAGACGCCGAGGATGTCAAATCTTCCCTGGCGGTGTCGAATGCGACTCGTTCGCAAACGAGTGCAGAGCGACATCTTCCTGTGGCTAGAATGCGCCGCAAATACGATTTGGTTTGAACGGGAACTGCCAAACAATTGTTCCCAGGCTTGACCCAACTACGGGTTAAGTGGCAATCCCATTCTAGCGGAAGTGGGCGAAAGCCTGGTTGGCCTCTGCCATACGATGAACTTCTTCCCGACGGCGGACAGTTGTACCCTCGCCCCGGGAGGTATCCATCAATTCATTTGCCAGCCGGATTGCCATTGTGCGACCACTGCGCGCGCGCGAATGGGCAATCAGCCAACGCATGGCCAGAGCCATCCGCCGATCCGAACGAATTTCAATGGGCACTTGATAGGTCGCGCCACCCACCCGGCGTGGCTTTACCTCGACCATCGGTGTGGCATTCTTGAGTGCCTCTTCAAAAACTTCCAGCGGAGGCCGTTTTGTGCGCTCGGCGATCAAATCCATGGCGTCATAAACAATTCCGGTAGCCAAGCTCTTCTTGCCCCGCTCCATCAGGTTGTTGACAAATTTGGTGACCACTTTGCTGTTGAAACGCGGGTCCGGCAGGACAACACGTCGTACGGGCCGATTTCTTCGGGACATCTCGTGCTTTCTCCGTAAGATAAACTGGCGAACTATGTCCAGATGCAAAGATAAAGATATTGGGTTATTTGGATATCAAGTATCGTTGTAGAATCCAATATCTAATAATCAATACCTACTATCTAATTACTTTTTCGCTTTGGGGCGTTTGGTTCCATACTTGCTGCGGCCGCGCTTGCGGTTGTTGACACCGGTGCTATCTAGCGCGCCACGCACAATATGATAGCGCACACCGGGCAAGTCCTTGACACGACCACCACGCACCAGAACAACACTGTGTTCCTGCAGGTTGTGCCCTTCGCCGGGAATATAGGCAGTCACCTCAATGCCATTGGTCAGACGTACACGCGCCACCTTGCGTAAGGCCGAATTGGGCTTTTTGGGTGTAGTGGTGCGCACTTGGGTACAGACACCCCGTTTTTGGGGATTGCCCGTCTTAATCCGTTGGGCACGGCCTGTCAACGTGTTCTGGTTAAACCGCAGAGCAGGTGCTGTCTCTTTCTTGGGCTTGTCTTTGCGGCCCTTACGGACCAATTGATTGATTGTCGGCAAAGGAATCCTCCGTCTTTGAACCTACGGTCAGGCAATAATTTCGTTTGATTGTTCAGAGCCTGAATGGCTCAAAAGTCTCGAATTTGGATTGAAGCTGTCAGCGCCTACTCGCCCACAAGAGGGACAAGGTAAACTCGCTTGGCGGCCCACAGACCCACGAAGAAGGATTGTAGCACAGGCGTCAGGCGCGGGTCAAATTGAAAAGAGTGTGCGGATAAAAAAGTTCTATCGGACATTTTTGGTGTTTTACTTTTTCTAAGAAATGTCTATACTTTCTATCCTGCTATCCTGACATATTCCCCGATGTTGTGTAAAAGCAGACGGCTCTACGCCACGTTTGAATTGGTATACTGTTCCGATCCAACAGAATCGATCCCACAAAGACTTTCAAAGGAGAGAAAAATGTACAAACGACGGATGAAGTCTCTGCTCACCAGTCTGCTCGTATTATCCCTGCTGCTATCCGCCTGTGTCGCGCCGCCCCCCCCGGCCAGCACGACCGCCCCTGCCGCCGAAAGTGGCGGACCCTTGCAAAACATCGGTGACGGCGAGGGCGCTCTCAGTATCGTGGCCTGGGCCGGTTACATCGAGCGGGGCGAGACCGACCCCAACTTCGACTGGGTGACCGATTACGAAGCAGCCACCGGCTGCAAAGTGAGTGTGAAGACCGCAGCCACCTCCGACGAGATGGTGGCGCTGATGAACGAGGGCGGCTTCGATCTGGTCACAGCCTCCGGCGATGCCAGCCTGCGTCTGATCTCTGGCGGCACTGTGCAGGAGATCAATACGGCGCTGGTGCCCAGCTGGAGTACAGTAGACGAGCGCTTGCAGAACGCGCCCTGGCACACAGTGGACGCCAAGCATTACGGCGTGCCCTACCAGTGGGGATCGAATGTGCTGATGTACAACACCGACGCTTTTGGCGGGGCAGCCCCCACCAGTTGGAATGTCGTCTTTGAAGAGATGACTCTGGCCGACGGCCAATCCAACAAAGGCCGGGTGCAGGCGTTCGACGGCCCCATTCACATCGCCGATGCCGCGCTCTACCTGAAACACAACCAACCAGAGTTGGGTATCGGCGACCCCTACGCGCTGACCCGCGACCAGTTCAACGCCGCGCTGGATTTGCTGCGGGTGCAGCGTACACTGGTGGGCCGCTACTGGCACGACGCCTTTGTGCAGATGGATGATTTCAAGAATGAGGGTGTCGTAGCTTCCGGCTCCTGGCCCTTCCAGGTCAATCTGCTGCAGGCCGGGGGCGCGCCGATTGCCAGCGTCATCCCCGTTGAGGGGGCCACCGGCTGGGCTGACACCACAATGCTGCACACGGATGCGCCCCATCCCAACTGCGCCTACAAGTGGCTGGAACATTCGATCAACCCCAAATTGCAGGGCGATCTGGCCGCCTGGTTCGGCTCGGTTCCCTCTGTGTTGGCCGCCTGCACGGGCAACGCGCTGCTGGGCGACGGCGGCTGCGACACCAACGGTCTGGGCAACTTCGACCAGATTTCCTTCTGGAAGACGCCCGTGGCCGACTGCGGCAACGGCAGTCTGGAGTGTGTCCCCTATCACGAGTGGGTGACGAATTATATCGCGGTCATCGGCGGGCGGTAGAGCAGGGATTGGCGAACGGGGATTGGGGACTGGGGATCGAATAATCCGATCCCCAGTCCCCAATCCCCGATCCCCGATCTCCAATCCCATTGGAGACTCGAATGGATCACAAACTCTGGATTGATGGCCGTTGGGCCGAGAGCCGCGACGGCGGGCGGATGGCGGTGGAAAACCCGGCTACTGGACAGGTGATTGCCCAGGTGGTGGACGCGGGACGGGCTGATGTGGACGCGGCGGTGCAGGCGGCCAAGACGGCTTTCTACGACGGGCGCTGGTCGCGGCTTGCGCCGGGCGCGCGCTCGCTGGCTCTCTTCCGTCTGGGCGACCTGCTGGAAAATCGGGCGGAAGAGTTCGCCCGTCTGGAATCACAAAATACAGGCAAACCCTATGCAGCGGTCAGTCTGGCCGGGGATATCCCTTTTGCCGTGGACAATCTGCGCTTCTTTGCCGCGGCTGCTCGCGACACCCACGGCAGCCACGCGGGGGAGTTTATGCCTGGCTATACGTCTATGACCCGCCGGGAACCGGTGGGCGTTGTGGGGCAGATTGCGCCCTGGAACTACCCTCTGCTGATGGCGGTCTGGAAGCTCGGCCCGGCCCTGGCCGCTGGTTGTACAATCGTCCTCAAACCCGCCCCCGCCACACCCCTGACAACGCTGCTCTTTGCCGAACTTTTCGCGGAAGCAGGTATCCCCGACGGGGTGGTGAATATCGTCACCGGCGGCAACGAGACCGGACAGGCGATTGTAGAACATCCCGACGTACGGATGGTCAGTCTGACTGGCTCGACCGGCACGGGCCGACGGGTGATGGAGACCGCGGCCAAGACGCTCAAACGGGTTCATCTGGAGCTGGGCGGCAAAGCGCCGATTCTGGTCTTTGACGATGCGGATTTGGATGTCGTGGCGCAGAAGACGGCTTTCGGCGCGACGGTCAACAGCGGCCAGGATTGCACAGCAGCCACCCGCGTCTACGTGGCGCGCAACCGCTACGCCCAGATGCAGGAAGCGCTGGTCGAGTCTATGCGCGGTGTGACGGTCGGCGATCCCTTTGCCGATGGCACGGAAGTGGGTCCGCTGGTCTCTGGCCGCCAACGCGAACGGGTGGCCGGTTTTGTGGACAGGGCCAAAGCGGCCGGCGCGACAATTCTCACCGGCGGCGGCGTGCCCGCGGGTCTGGATCAGGGCTACTACTACGCGCCGACGGTCATCAGCGGGATGGGGCAAAAGGATGAGATCATCCAGGCCGAAGTCTTTGGCCCGGTGGTGACGATACTGCCCTTTGACAGCGACGACGAGGCCGTGGCGCTGGGCAACGATGTGCCCTACGGCCTGGCCGCCGCGCTCTTTACCAAAGACGTGGGGCGGGCGATGCGCATCTCCAGCCAACTGGAGTTCGGCACAGTCTGGGTCAACGACCACATCCCGCTGACATCCGAGACGCCGCACGGCGGCTTCAAACAGTCGGGCTTTGGCAAGGATTTGTCGGCAGAGGCGGTGGCTGACTACAAAATTACGAAGCATGTGATGATCGCGCATGGGTGAAGATGACAGGGTGACAGGGTGAATTGCGCCCGCCCTTGTCACCATCTCATCTCAAACTGGAGTATAATTGGGAGGAGAGCGGCTTTCGAGCGAAAGGAGTAGAGAAATGCCTTCCCCATTTCCCGGTATGGATCCCTATCTGGAGGGTCATCTGTGGCCGGATGTACACCAGACGGTAGCTGGGGAAATCAGTCGGCGTTTGTCGCGGGCGCTCAGACCCAAATATGTGACGAGACTGGCGGTTGCTGCTGTGGAGGATGACAGTTCGACGCCTGAAATTGACAGCCAAGATCGAATTGTGACGATAGAAATCTTCGACTTGGAACACAATCAACTGGTGACGAGCATTGAAATTCTGTCGCCGGTCAACAAACGCTCGCCGGGGCTGGAAAAATTTGTCGCCAAACGCGAACGTTTGCGCAATGCCGGGGTGAATCTACTCACGATTGATCTCATTCGTCGCGGTCAACGGGCATTGCCTTCTACACCATCAACGGAGAGTAGGAGGCTTGCCCAGGCCGATTATCTGGTCACACTGCTGCGCGGGATGGACTACCGGATGCAAGCCTGGCCCATCCGTCTGCAAGAGCCGTTGCCGGTGGTGGCTGTTCCCCTGCGTCCACCGGACGCGGATGTGCCGCTGGATTTGAACGGGATTCTGGCCGCCATCTACGACGAAGCCGGCTATGACCTGACGATTGACTATTCCACGCCGCCCCCCGCGCCGTCGCTGGATGAAGAAAGCGCGATGTGGCTGGAACAACAACTCAGCGCGATTCGAGCGCAGTAAGCAGACGCCAACCACAAAGACACGAAGACACAAAGAAAGACGGTAAATTCCCCCTTTGTGGCTTTGTGTCTTGGTGGTTGAACACCCGGAGTTCCCGCGTTGCCAAACATCGAACCTGCCATCCGTTTTGTTAGCGTCAGCCGTCACTTCGGCGATGTGAAGGCTGTGGACGGCGTATCGCTTGACATTCTGGACGGCGAATTTTTCTCGCTTCTCGGCCCTTCCGGGTCGGGCAAGACGACCTGCTTGCGGATGGTGGCCGGTTTTGAGCGGCCCAGCGCCGGACAGATTTTCCTGCACGGCCAGGACGTTTCCAACCTGCCCCCCTACGAGCGGGACGTGAATACCGTCTTTCAGGACTACGCGCTCTTTCCCCACATGACGGTAGCCGACAATGTGGGCTACGGGCTGATGGTGCGCTGCGTGGCCAAAGCAGAGCGGGCGCGCCAGGTGGAGGAGATGCTGGAACTGGTGCGGCTGCCCGGTCTGGGCCAACGCCGACCCTCTCAGCTATCGGGCGGACAGCGGCAACGGGTGGCCCTGGCCCGGGCCCTCATCAACCGCCCCCGGGTGCTGCTGCTGGACGAACCCCTGGGCGCGCTGGACCTGAAATTGCGCCAGCAGATGCAGACCGAACTGAAGGCGCTCCAGCAGCAGGTGGGCATCACATTTGTCTACGTGACCCACGATCAGGAAGAGGCGCTGACGATGAGCGACCGGCTGGCTGTCTTCAATCAGGGCCGGATCGAGCAGGTGGGCAGCCCTGCCGAGGTCTACGAAAGCCCGACGACGGCCTTTGTGGCTGGTTTTGTGGGCGTCTCCAATCTGATCAGCGGGGACGCGGCGCGGGCCATCACCGGTTCGCCCGCGCTGTTTGCCGTGCGCCCAGAGAAGATCCATCTGGCCGCGGTCGGTGCGCCGGTGGCCGAGGGAATGTACAGCGCGCAGGGGGTGGTGGAGGAGGTCGTCTATCTGGGGATGTACACACGCTACCGGGTGGCGCTGGACGGGGGCGGGGAGATGATTGTGGCCCAGCAGAATCTGCAAACGACGTCAATGGATTTGTTGGGTGTGCGCGGCAAACGGGTCTGCCTGGCGTGGGAGCGGGTACACAATCGGGTCATCTATCGCTAGGGTCGAATGGATAACCGCATGAACTACCCTACAATTGTGAAAAAGTTGCTGCAAGAGTACGCCGATTATTATTCTATAGAGGGCGAAAACCCCCTGCGACCGTTGTTTGATGATACCAATCAAAGTTTTTTATTGCTCGACACCAATTGGATTGGCAGCGAGTACGTGCATCATACGCCAATTCATGTGGATATCATCAACAACAAAATCTGGATTCAGTATGACGATACCGAAGAAGGATTTGCCACTGATCTGCTTGAAGCAGGCGTCCCTGCCCACGATATAGTCTTGGGTTTCCGTCCCCCGCAGCTACGAGTCCATACAGAATTTGCGGTTGCCTAGCCCTATGACCCGCGCCATTGGACTTTTTTCAGTGGAGTCGTGCTTATAAGCACAGAAACGCCAATGCCTTACGATGTCATTCTTTCTCCTCAAGCTGTGGATGACCTACGCAGGCTTTCGGCGCGCGAGCGTGCGCTGATTCGAGATGTTATTGAGAATCACTTACAATTTGAGCCGGACAGAGAAAGCAAAAGCCGCATTAAGCGTTTACGCCAGCTTGTCCAACCGCAATACCGATTGCGAATTGACGAATATCGCGTCTTCTACGATATAGTTGAAGACACCGTTTACGTCTTCGCGATTGTGCCAAAATCCCGTGCAGCCCGATGGCTGGATGATTGGGGAAAGTCCGAATGAGACACGCAACTCTCTCTCAGGTCAAGGAAAGGTTATTCGATTATCTCCACGAAGCTGCGGAGGAAGAAGTTGTCATTACCCATCTCGGCAAGCCGATAGGGGTGCTGATCGGTTTGGAGGACGAAGATGATTGGTTCGATTACGAGTTCGAACGCGATCCGCGTTTCCTGGCCCGTATTGCCCAGGCGCGCCGAAGTTTAGAAAAGGGCGAAGGCATCCGTCTGGCAGACCTCGAATTCGATGAAGACTCCCTCATGACGCCGAATTGAGCTATGGCCCGCAACCTCTCCACCTTTCTCTATCTGCGCCCGAAGCTGATGCTGCTCCTGCTGCTGGGGCCGCCGCTGCTCTGGCTGGGCGTCATCTATTTGGGTTCCCTGTTGACACTGCTTGCGCAGAGTTTCTTCTATCTGGACGGCTTTACGGGGCGGATAGTGCGCAGTTTTACGCTGGCGACTTACGCCCAACTGTTCACCCCTTCCAATCTGGATATCTTCCAGCGCACAGCGGGCATGGCGGCCGCGGTGACACTGGCCGACGTATTGCTGGCCTTTCCCCTGGCCTACTACATCGCCCGCCACGCCGCGCCCCGCATCAAAGCATATCTCTACTTGGCGGTGATTCTGCCCCTCTGGTCCAGCTATCTGGTTCGAGTCTACGCTTGGAAGTTGATTTTGGCAAAAGAGGGGATTCTGAGCTGGTTTCTGGCCCAACTGGGGCTGAGCGGTGCGTTGGATGCGCTGCTGGCCCTGCCCGGCATCGGCGGCACGTCGCTCTCCTTTTCGTCCATCGGCGTCTTTCTGGTCTTTGTCTACATCTGGCTGCCCTATATGATTCTGCCCATCCAGGCTGCGCTGGAGCGGCTTCCCACCTCCCTGCTGGAAGCGTCGGGGGATTTGGGGGCGCGACCCGCCAAGACTTTCCGCACGGTGACGCTGCCGCTGGTGTTGCCCGGTGTGGTGGCCGGCTCCATCTTCACCTTTTCCCTGACAATGGGGGATTTTATTGTGCCGACGGTGCTGGGCAATTCCAGCTTTTTCATCGGCCAGGCCGTGCTTTCCCACCAGGGCACGTCGGGCAATATCCCGATGGCCGCGGCGATGACGACGGTGCCGATGCTGATTATGGGTGTCTATCTGCTCCTGGCGCGGTGGATGGGAGCCTTCGATGCCCTCTAAACCGGTCGCTATCCACGAAAAACGCCCGCCCTGGTTATTAACAGCCAGTGCGGGCGCGGTGTTGCTCTTTTTACACTTTCCCCTGGCGATTATCGCGCTCTACGCCTTCACCACCGACGAGACGACCTACAGCTTTCCCCTGCCGGGGGTGACCGCGCGCTGGTTTGCGGTGGCCTGGCAGCGGGCCGATCTGTGGGAGGCGCTGGGGCTTTCCTTGCGCGTGGCCTCTATCGCTACGCTGTTGGCGCTGCTGCTGGGGACGCTGGCCGCGGCCGCGGTCTGGCGCAGCAAATTCTTCGGGCGAGAAGCTCTCTCTTTTCTGCTCATCCTGCCTCTGGCCCTGCCCGGCATCGTCACGGGCATTGCCCTGCGCTCGGCGATGGGGCTGGCCGACATCCCCTTCTCCTTCTGGACGATTGTTGTGGGCCACGCCACCTTCTGTATTGTGGTGGTCTACAATAACGTCCTGGCCCGTTTTCGGCGCACCGCCGGTTCGCTGATCGAAGCCTCGATGGATTTGGGGGCTAACGGTTTGCAGACCTTCCGCTACGTCATCCTGCCCGGCATCGCCACCGCGCTCCTGGCGGGCGGGATGCTGGCCTTTGCCCTCTCCTTCGACGAGGTGATCGTCACCACCTTCACCGCCGGCCAGCAGTCCACCCTGCCCATCTGGATTCTCAGCCAGCTCACCCGCCCGCGCGACAGGCCGGTGACGAATGTGGTGGCCTTTTTCGTGATTCTGATTACGGCCGTGCCGATTGTGCTGTCGTACCGGTTGACGCGGGGGGAGGAATGAGCTATGCAAAGCTTTTCTGTGGTAAAATTTATCCAGAGCAGATGACTTCGTGGCCGATAGCCCGCTATGATGGATTCCGATGGGAGGGAGTGCGATGGAACTTTACGACTTGCAACTGCTGATTGAAGAACTGGATGATGGCAGCGACTATCGGTATGTGGGTGGTAGTCCTGATTTGCCGAATCTCATTGTGGTCGGTGATACAGTCGATGAAGTGTTATCGCTTGCGCCCCAGGTTGCTACTGCGTTGATTGCCTCGATGAACGCAGCAGGCGATCCGTTACCGGAAGCCTTACGCAAGATTTCTGCCTTACCGTTTTCTTCCCGTTTATTGGTGACCGCATGAAATATGTGGAATTGACGCGTAAGTTGCGTCGGTTAGGTTGCCAGTTCACACGCTATGGAGCTGGCAGCCATGAAATCTGGCGCAATCCCAATACGGGTAAGCAAGTGCCGATTCCTTACCACCGCACCAAAGACATTGGCCCGAATTTGCTTTCGCGCATTCTGCGGGAACTAGAGATTGATCGTAAGGATTTTGATCAGACATAAAATACGACTCAGTTCGTGAACGTCATCGGCTCAATCGTATGGGCGGTTGACGCGGTAGCGTAATTTCCCACAATGAACACGACAGAAACTCGCTATGTGCAATGCAAAAAGAACAGTGGCTACGAATTGTCGCTGACACCGCGTCAGATTTATGAAGTGCTGCCCGATCCAGCCGAGGTGAATGGGATGATTCGGGTGATTGATGACAGTGGCGAAGATTACCTGTTCGAGATAGAGTTGTTTGAGCCGGTGAAAAATCTGACCGACCTCACAACCGATATCACCGTCGGTTTGACTTGGCCGATGAAAGCGACGATCTATCGCATTGCCAATCAGCGCGGGATCAGTATGAGCGCGTTGCTGCGCGAATGGATTGACGAGCATCTCGACCTGCCGGTTATCGCGTAGCCTTCGACATCTCCCCCACTTCCCCAACAGATGTAGCAAAATATCCCCAGACGGCAGAACCGCATCAGCCAGTGAGGCGAGCGTGGGCATTGCCTACATACGCGGAAAACGCCAACGCAGCGGCCACTGGTAGTGGAGGCGCTGCTGCTCGGCTGCTTCCTCCGGCGAGAGACCGGGCGCGGCCACTGTGCCAAAGAGATACCAGGCGATGGCGATCAGCACAACGCTGATGAGGAAGATGCCGTTGATGGGCACGCCCAGGTGCAGCAGGCCGGCGGCGACGAAGGGCATAATCATCCCGCGCAGACCGACGACCGTTGACTGGACAGCGGCGTACTCAGTCACCCGTTCCTTGTCGGCCAGTTGGATGGTGGCGGTAATTGCGCCCATATCCCAGCCGGCCATCACAATCCCCCCAGCCACAAAAGCAGGCAGCAACATCCAGGGCGACGTGGCGAAAAAGTAAGTAAGCGGCATGGCCAGATTGACAACAGTATTGGCGCGCAACACCCACAGCCCGCCCCGCTTGTCCACCTGTCGCCCCCAATAGACAAAACCGAGCAGCCACATAAGCGACTGGGCCACGCCCAAAAGCCCGATCTGCGAATAGCTCAGATGCAGCCGGTCCACTTGCACAAGCGGATAGAGCGTCCAGGAGAGCAGCGTGCCCGCGCCGTAGACGCTGAAGCTGAGCAGAAAGCGGGCGAAGCGGGGGTCACTGCGCGGGATGCCGAGCAGTTCGCGCAGGGCCTTTGTTTGGCGGGCGGGCAGATGGCCCTCGTCCACCTGCAGACGGCGAAAGAGCAACGCCGACAGAATACCGATCACCCCGGCCGCGGGGAAGAGAATCTGATAGCCCCAGTGATCGAGCGCCCACCCGGCCAGGGGCGTGACGAGCAGAATCGCGCCCACCCGCCCCAACCGCACCAGCCCCATAATTTTGCCCCGGGCTTCGGGTGGATAGATTTTCATCAGAATGCGGGTGTAGCCTGGCGAGGGGAAGGCTTCCAACAGCCAGAAGATGGCGCTGAGGAAAAGCATCCAGGAGGTCTGGGTGACAAAAGCCCAAAAGAGCAGCATAGCGCGCCCAAAGAGCCAGCAGACCACCACCACATTCATCGTGCGCCGCCGACGCATGACGATGATACTGAGCGAGGCCAGGGCCGATCCCAGAAATTGCTGCGAGGTGTAGATCGCCAGCATATCCGGCGACGCACCGATACGGCGCAGGACGACCGGGATGAAAGAGATGGAGGCGGCAAAGAAAGCGCCGTAGGCGATGGAGACCCACAGTTCCACATACATATTGCGGCGCACCGTTTCGGGCAGCGCGCCCGTCAGCCGCTCAACAAAGTGAGGGCCAACTCTTCCCAGCCTGGATTGGATCGACATAGAAACCTTTTGCTCTGTAGATAGTGGGGGGTGATGTCTGCTCGGTAGGGGCGCTGCTTGCTGCGCCCGC